>NZ_JACSJK010000001.1:1200000-1538359 GCF_018617035.1 Exiguobacterium sp. s140 | reverse complement strand
GACACGTGGAGCTGAATGATACTAATCGGTCGAGGCTTTGATCTAGTCTAATGGTTTGTGTTGATGAATCCTCAGTTTTCAGGGAACAAACCCTAAAACAATATTGACATGCGTATGACGCGGTGTTAATATTCATTTTGTCTGGTGGCGATAGCGAGACGGCCACACCCGTTCCCATGCCGAACACGGAAGTTAAGCGTCTCAGCGCCGAAAGTAGTTGGGGGATCTCCCCCTGTGAGGATAGGACGTTGCCAGGCAAAATCGTTCCGCAATAGCTCAGTGGTAGAGCAACCGGCTGTTAACCGGTAGGTCGTAGGTTCAAATCCTACTTGCGGAGCCACTTTCTCTTTTGGAGAGCTGTCCGAGTGGCCGAAGGAGCACGATTGGAATTCGTGTAGGCGGCAAAACCGTCTCAAGGGTTCGAATCCCTTGCTCTCCGCCAGTTTTTCAAATATGTAATGGCCCGTTGGTCAAGCGGTTAAGACACCGCCCTTTCACGGCGGTAACACGGGTTCGAATCCCGTACGGGTCACCATTTAATTTTATATCGTCGCGGGGTGGAGCAGTCTGGTAGCTCGTCGGGCTCATAACCCGAAGGTCGTCGGTTCAAATCCGGCCCCCGCAATTAAGTCCGGTCTCGTGGTGTAGGGGTTAACATGTCTGCCTGTCACGCAGAAGATCGCGGGTTCGAATCCCGTCGAGACCGCCATTTTTATTTTAGAATCAATCATACTACATATGGCTTTGTAGCTCAGTTGGTAGAGCAAAGGACTGAAAATCCTTGTGTCGGCGGTTCGATTCCGTCCAAAGCCACCATATGTGGGGGGGTAGCGAAGTGGCTAAACGCGGCGGACTGTAAATCCGCTCCCTCGGGTTCGGCGGTTCGAATCCGCCCCCCCCCACCACTTAGGGGCATAGTTTAGCGGTAGAACTACGGTCTCCAAAACCGTCAGCGCGGGTTCGATTCCTGCTGCCCCTGTTTTAATTTCATCATGGCGATTGTGGCGAAGTGGTTAACGCACCGGATTGTGATTCCGGCATTCGAGGGTTCAATTCCCTTCAGTCGCCCCATTATTATTGGGCTGTAGCCAAGTGGTAAGGCATCGGATTTTGATTCCGACATGCGAAGGTTCGATCCCTTCCAGCCCAGCCATTTTGCGGAAGTAGTTCAGTGGTAGAATACGACCTTGCCAAGGTCGGGGTCGCGGGTTCGAATCCCGTCTTCCGCTCCAATGACTTTTGGCGCCATAGCCAAGTGGTAAGGCAGAGGACTGCAACTCCTTTATCGTCGGTTCGATTCCGACTGGCGCCTCCAACATAATATGCCGGTGTGGCGGAATTGGTAGACGCGCACGACTCAAAATCGTGTTCCTCTGGAGTGTCGGTTCGACTCCGACCACCGGTATCCGTATGACTCTAACTGAGGTTAGGGTCTTTTTTCTGTTCGCTATTTTTTTTTGAGAAGAAAGGACATTCATTCAGCTCGAATGTTTTAAACAAGAAGAAACGAGGTGGATGATATTCAATATACAGAACAATCGAATCGGTTCATCCGATTTGCTGACAACGAATGTGTGGGTTCTAGTCGCTTATACGAAGTGCTAGCTCGAGAAGTGGCCCAGCATGAATGGCTCTTATCTTTGTGTGAAAACATACTAAAGGGACAACCTGCTCCAAATCTATTGTTTGCATCTGTTCATGAACTGGTAATTCAAGACTCTGCTGATGAGTTGGCCACCTATTATCCTAGCGTGACAAAATATCCAAAACAAGCTGAAGATGTATTTCCCTCTTTTTAGCTTTTTGCCATACATACGAAAGTGAGATCCGTCATCGATTGAGGACCCGTCGTGTGCAAACGAACGAGGTTCAACGATGCGCCTACTTGTATCCGATATTTTCGAAGATTCAACAACAGACGCAGCAATCACTCGCACTGCTCGAAATCGGAACGAGTGCAGGGCTTCAACTATTTGTTGACCAGTACGCTTATGAGTATAATGGCGTCCCAATCAACCCGATAAGCATCTCATCAGTAAACATCTCAGCGACCGTCGAATCGAACGAATCATTCCATCTCGAGGCTAAGACGCTATTAGACATCGGAACGCGTATTGGTGTCGATTTGAACATTGTGGACTTGACAGATCAAGCAGAGCGGTCATGGTTGAATGCGTTAATCTGGTCAGAGCATGAGACACGACGGCAACTGCTTCAGGCTGCCATGAATGAAATCAATTTTAATATGGTGACGCTCATTGAAGGGGATGGTGTGACGATGCTACAAGATCTCGTATCGCGTGTGTCGGAGACAGAGACGTTATGTATCTTCCATACACACGTGGCAAATCAGATGTCACGTCCCGTCAAAGAAGAACATTTGAAGCAAGTCGAGCGAATTGGACAAACACGAGACGTCTTCCATATCTATAACAATATCCAAGATCGTTTCCTTCATGTAGATTTGTATCAGGACGGTCAACTTACAGCGTTTACGTTTGCAGAATCAGAGGGGCACGGCCGTCAATTTCAAATCCTGACGCCACTCGATTCTTTGTTTCATCCATGATCTTTTGAATGATTAAGATATATTAACATATTGATTTCATTGAATTTAGAAAAACTTACGAATACCTGTTGACAGATT
The DNA here is from genome assembly GCF_018617035.1 of Exiguobacterium sp. s140. Lineage (GTDB taxonomy): Bacteria > Bacillota > Bacilli > Exiguobacteriales > Exiguobacteriaceae > Exiguobacterium > Exiguobacterium profundum. The sequence goes on along the minus strand of NZ_JACSJK010000001.1, from coordinate 1,535,712 downwards.
AATAGTATAGGTGTATATTAACTATAGTCGCTTGAACGACAACAATATTTCATGCGGGTGTAGTTTAATGGTAAAACCTCAGCCTTCCAAGCTGATGACGAGAGTTCGATTCTCTTCACCCGCTTCATATCTCTCTGCCGAGTGGCGGGGAGATTTTTTGTATGCGAAAATATATAGAGGAGGTGAACGGAATGGACCCGTACACATTAAAACAACAAATCTTAGCGTATGCCGAAACCATCGGGATTGATGAGTTGAAAGTGACGACAGCTGATCCGTTCATCGTCATGAAACAACGACTCATTCGACAACAAGAGAAAGGATATGCCTCTGGATTCGAAGAACCGGATTTAGAGAAACGCACAAATCCTGAACTTCTGCTTGAAGAGGCACAGTCGATCATTGCGATCGCCATCGCCTATCCAAGTAAATTAAAAGATGCGCCCCGTAGTGTCGCCGGGGAGAGACGAGGGTTGTTTGCTCGTGCTTCGTGGGGACTCGATTACCATCGGGCGGTCGGCGATCGATTGGCCAAACTTCAAGCGTACATTGAAGAATTGGTTCCAAACGTGCGAACGCGTTCGATGGTCGATACGGGTGAGCTCGTCGACCGTGCTGTCGCAGAACGTGCGGGGATTGGATTTAGTGGGAAAAACTGTTCCATCATCTCTCCTGAGAAAGGATCCTATCTTTATTTGGGCGAAATGATTTTAGATGTATACTTACCACCGGATGAAGCAATTGAAGACGGATGTGGGGATTGCGATAAATGTATGACAGCTTGTCCGACGACGGCCCTTGTTGAACCAGGTGTCCTCGATGCGAAGCGCTGTATCGCCTATCTCACGCAGATGAAGACGTTGATGCCACGAGAGTTTCGGTCGAAGCTTGGTGGTCGATTATATGGATGTGACACGTGTCAGCAAGTCTGTCCATATAATCGCAAAAAGGACTGGCGCCACCATGAAGAATTGTTACCGGAAGCTGAGATTGTCAAACCGCTCTTAGAGCCTCTTCTGACATTGAGCAACCGGGAGTTCAAACAAAAGTTCGGACATTTATCAGGCGCATGGCGCGGGAAGAAACCGATTCAACGAAATGCGATTTTAGCGCTCGCGCACTACCGTGAACTTTCAGCGATTCCAATCTTAAGGGAATTTATTAAACAGGATGAACGCGAAGATATGCGCGCGACGGCTGTTTGGGCAATCGGTGCGATTCTTGGACCTGATGCCGATTCGATATTTGAAGAGATTGAACGGAATGAAACGTCTGATATGGTTCATGAAGAGATTCGCATATATCGAGAGGAGTGGGCACATGAAGATCGTGTCGTCTAAGTGGGGACCGCTAATGTACGAGATAAATGGATCAGGTAAGTTGACCGAATTGGAGTTCACAACACATGAACCGACAGAAGAAGCACCTGAATGGTTGCGGAATCTTATGACGCGAGTCGAGCGGACAGGGTTTCAAGAAACAGATCGTGCCTACGTTGACATGAACGGGACACCGTTTCAACAGGAGGTGTGGGATGCGCTTTTGACCATTCCTTATGGCGAGACACGCACATATAAGCAAATTGCTGAACAAATCGGTCGGCCGAAAGCCGTTCGCGCCGTCGGTCAGGCGCTCAATCGAAATCCGTTGCCGATTCTATTTCCGTGTCACCGTGTCATTGGAAGTAGTGGGAAGCTTGTCGGTTTTGCGGGAGGATTGGCTGAGAAACAACGCCTTCTAGAATTTGAAATGAAAAAGTGAGGGAAACCAACCATGGCAATTCATGTCGTAATGTTTCAACCAGAAATACCAGCAAATACAGGGAACGTCTCACGTACGTGTGCGGCGACGAATTCGGTGCTTCATTTGATTCGTCCGCTCGGATTCTCGACGGATGATAAGATGTTAAAGCGTGCCGGTCTCGACTATTGGCAATTTGTCGATGTACGCTATCATGACTCGTTAGAAGAGCTGTGGGAGAAGCATCCGGATGGTCAGTTCTTTTATATTACGAAGTACGGGGAACAATACCCGAGTGATTTGGACGTTTCAGATGTAGACGGTGACTATTTCTTCGTCTTTGGTCGTGAGACGAAAGGGTTACCGATGGAAGTCATCGAGAACAATTTAGATCGCTGCATCCGTCTGCCACAATCGAACCTCGTCCGTTCATTGAACGTATCGAATACAGCAGCCATCATCGTCTATGAGGCGCTTCGTCAACAGGGATATGCAGGATTGAAATAAAAAGAGCCGGATTCGTAAGAATCCAGGCTCTTATTCGTTACCCTCAGGTTTACGGTTATATCCAGCTGTCAAAATTGCTGCGAGGAAGACGACGCTGATTCCAACCATCAATAATAGGCCCATCCAAAAATCCCCCTTTTATTCTCCATAACTATAAATAGTATAATATACTTGGTAGGTGAATTGCACTGAATATAAGAAATTACTGTGAAATTGGAGAAGGAACATGAAAACGAATGTGTACTTACTGAGCTATGCCCCACTCATCGGAATTATTTTGTTTTCGATGTCACTTGCGATTGCGACCTCCGAGTACGTAATCCAATGGCTGAATCAAATTGGCGTATATAGTGAAATTATCGAACTATTATCGGTGCAAGAGACGAAAGTGCTCATGCTCGTTGTATTCTTCACGATTTTCTTTATGTTGTTTAGCGCATTCAAATTGGTGGCCGATACGTTCAATCAACTCGGCTTCGCCTTTTTTGCGCGCGAAACGAATGGCACGTCGCTTCATCGGCTCAAACCTGGGGCCATCATCTTCCTCATCGGGTCTGGAATCAGCTTTCTCTTTTTGAACACGTTACTCGCCGTCATCGCCGTCCTCGTAGGAACGCTCTTGATGTATCTCTTTTACTATGTCTGGCAAGTAAGCCAATCGATGTCCGTCCCACGAGCCATCGGCTTATTGCTTATGCAGGCCGTCATGTGGGCGACGTTGATCAGCGGGTTAGGTTGGTCGGTCCTTCGCTTGTTCAACTCTGTCGGAGATATTATCTTATGAAGCATTCTTTTGGACCGACCTCGGATGTGATTGAAGCGTGGTGTCAATCATTTGTCCCAGAGGAAACCTTGTATTGGATTGATTCTTCGTTTCTTGAGGATATACCGAGTTCCTGTCTCGTGATTCCGAGGCAGGAATTTTTCAATCATCCGCTTTACCGTAGACCCGATATTACGAATCCATATGTGACGTGGCAGATGGGTCAAGACGTAACTTATGTCATCCATGCGTTCTCTGGCTTTTTGAAGGAGTTACAGGAGCACGTCAAAACACGTTTAATGGAATTTCAAGTGACGACCCATCGTGGCCTTGTTTTGCCGATATCGGTCGAGCAGATGAAACGTCTATCGAATGAGATGATTGTAGAGAAGAATGGCACGCATCTCATCGTCTTGCATCCGCAAAATTGGATTGCGCTCGACATCGAGATGCGTCATTCTCTTCTGCTCGACTATGCGAAGGAGTGGGATCGTTGGGAAGGGGAACCCGGTGATGACTCGATTGCCTCGCATCTTGCGGACTATGCAAATCGGTTTCCCACCCAGGAGGGAAGTAACTGTCTCGCGGCGACGTTGTTTGCGGTCACAGGAAACGAACAAGTCGTTCACCAATGGGTTCATCCGGAGACATTCCTCCAGACCCTAAAGAGAAGTGAGTACGAAACCGTGAAGGATGATGCGCCAAGGTCGAATGACGTCTTGACGTATTGGAACGACCAAGGGCAACTGATTCATGCGAGTTACTGTGTGCGAGAAGGACTCTTTTTCAACAAACATGGTCAAGTCCGTTTCAATCCTTGGAAACTCATCGATCACGACGAGTTAATGGAGCATTGGGGAGCCTATCGACTTCAGATTGAACGTCGAACATAAGCAAAGGAGTCAGTCCACTTTTCAGTGGCTGACTCCTTTTATTGATGTGCCTGTGTCCAGACAATCGCCGGATACGCACGGTTGGCGAGTTCCGGGAACGGACGGGGCGTATCGGCACCGAGCCAGATGGCGGTGATCGTGCGGTCGGTCAGTCCGACATACCACATATCTTTATTGTCGTTCGTTGTTCCGGTCTTTCCTCCGAGATACTCAAACTCATGTTTCAGCTGATTCGCATAGCGACCTGTACCGTATGAGGTGACGGTCGATAACGCTTTTTTCATCTCACTAATCGTTTCCGGAGACCAGACTGTCTCTTCCGTTAAGATCGGGGTCAGTGTTGGTTCACCGGACTTGAATGTGATTTGTTTGATTGTATGTCCGGATGTATACTCGCCTTTATTTAAGAATGGGGTATAGGCGGCGGCGAGTTCTTTTGGGGAGACCCCTTGTGTGAGACCGCCAAGCGCACTCGCTAAGTTCTCGTCCTGTTCATCCCATTGACTGAACATCATATCAGCTGTCTTATACGCGCGTTCCTGATCGATTGCTGAGAAGGCGGCGAGCGCAGGTGTGTTATACGAGAAAGCGACCGCATCTTTCAATAAGACATCGCCTAACACACGGTTGTGACTATTTCCGGGACAATAAGAACCGTAACAAGCCTGACGACCGTCAAGTACCGTGTCTAGTGTCGCTCCCGTCTCTTCGATGAATGGGGCGAACACGAGGATCGGTTTGATTGCGGAACCAGGTTGGCGGTACGCCTGGGTCGCTCGGTTGAACTCGCCGACTTGCGTCATCTCAGAGTCGACCATGGCCACGATTCTCCCTTGAGGTGTGAGTTCCGTATAGCCCCCGTTCACACCGGGAGGAAGTTGACTCATCACTTGTTTTGCTTGTTTCTGCTTCCCGGTTGATAAGTAAGTCTCGATTGTCGCTTCATGCGTGGATAAATAATCTCTTGCCTCGGCATCGTCTAAGTCATAGCGTGACCGTACCAATTGAATCGCTTCGCGGACGGCTGTATCCATGTAGTCCGGGTATTGAATCGTTTGAATGCGAAACGACGCTTGTAGCTTGACACCATGATACTGATCATATGCACTCTTCGAGAGAACACCCGCTTCAAACAGTTGCGTCAAGATTCGGTCCTTTCGTTCGAAAAAAGTGTCGGATGGATTGAGAGGATCATAAAGTGACGGGTTATTTGGCACCGTCAACAAGTAAGCGAGTTGGTTCCAATTCAGATCGTCGAGCGGTCTTGAAAAGTATGTATCGGCTGCAGATTGAATGCCATATACATTATGCCCAAAAAAAATAACGTTGCTATAAGCTGTTAAAATTTCTTTCTTGCTATAATTTTTTTCTAGTGCTCGCGCAAGCAATAACTCTTTCACTTTTCGTTCATAAGTCCGTTCATGTGTGAGATACACGTTCCGTGCCAACTGTTGCGTGATCGTACTTCCACCTTGGACAGATGTCTCGTTTGCGTTATTGATAAATGCCCGGGCAATCCCGCTCAAATCATAACCGGGATGGGCATTGAATTTACGGTCTTCGATGGTCATAATCGCATCTTGGATATGTTCGGGCAACGCTTTCGGAGACACGTCATTTCTACGGCCAGTCAAGTAGATCTGCTGTTCTCCACCGTTGTATGCGAGTATGACGGCATGCTTTGACGAGAGTGGTTGTGCCGATACCAGCTCGTGTCCCCAGGAAAGAATTTCATCTGCCTGGTCAATCTCTTCTTTCAATGCAGTGGCAAGTGACAAGGAAGCGGCCAAAAGCCCAGCAAAAAATAAGGTTCCAATCCAAGCTCTCATCTATTTCACCTCTCTCTATACATTATATCGTCCAATTTACAAAAAAAATAAAAATGTAAACGTTATCATATAATAATTCGAGAAGGAATACTTTAGGAAAGGACGAAAAAGGGTAAAAGAGGTTGTATATCACGATTTTGAGGAGGCTTATTATTTATGAAGCAAGAAATGGTTGCGATGCTCCTTGCGGGAGGAGAAGGAAAACGATTGGGGCCTCTTACGCGAAAAACGGCGAAACCGGCCGTGAATTTCGGCGGAAAGTACCGCATTATCGATTTCCCATTGTCAAACTGCACGAACTCGGGAATTACAACAGTCGGGGTATTGACGCAATACGAGCCACTTGAATTGAATCGTTACTTAGGAATCGGGACGGCGTGGGATTTAGATCGTCGCAATGGGGGGTTAGCCATTCTCCCACCTTACCAAGCACAGTCGGGGAAAAACTGGTACGAAGGGACGGCCAATGCTATCTATCGCAACTTGAGTTACATCGATGATTACGATCCGGATTATGTGTTGATTCTTTCGGGGGACCACATCTATAAAATGGACTACGAGAAAATGCTCGAAGCCCATAAAGAAAAACAAGCCGATGTAACCATCTCTGTCATGGAAGTGCCATGGGATGAAGCGCCGCGTTTCGGAATTTTGAACACAGCGGATGACCTTCGCATCAATGAGTTCGAAGAGAAGCCAGAAGAACCGAAGAGCAACTTGGCCTCGATGGGGATTTACATCTTCAACTGGAGCGTCTTGCGCGAACACTTGATTAAAGATGCTGAAGACGAAACGTCTAGCTTTGACTTCGGGAAGAATATCATTCCGAACACGCTTCTTCAAGGACTCGACGTCTTCGCTTATAAATTCAAAGGCTATTGGAAAGACGTCGGTACGATCCAGTCTCTTTGGGAAGCGAATATGGACCTCTTGGAAGAAGAGCCTCCATTCGATTTATATGACCCGGAGTGGAAAATCTATTCGGTCAACCCGAACCAGACTCCTCAGTATATTGGAAAAGATGCTTGTGTCGAACAGTCTGTAATTAACGAAGGATGTCATATCGAAGGCGAAGTCCAACATTCAGTGCTATTTTACGACGTCCGTGTCGGAGAAGGTTCACTCGTTAAAGACTCGGTGATCATGCCAGGAGCTAGAATCGGGAAGGATGTAACAATTCACAGAGCCATTGTCGCTAGCTGTGCAGTCATTGAAGACGGCGCGACAGTAGGTGAGCCGGGTGGTGAAATCGTTGTTATTGAACCACACGAAAACATTGAAAGTGGAACCGTCTTCAAACAAAGAGTTTAATACGAGTAAAGAGACACGCAAGGAGGCGTTACTGTTGACGAACGATTTATTAGGGGTCATTAACTTAGGAACGGAACAAGGTCTGTTTCCGGAATTTACTGGACATCGTAATCTGGCATCAGTCCCATTCTCAGGACGCTATCGCCTGATTGACTTCACCTTGACGAATATGATCACACAAAATATTAATCAAGTCGGAATCTTTACGTTAGACAAGTATCGCTCGTTGATGGATCACCTCGGCTCGGGAAAAGAGTGGGATTTGGACCGTTCGCAAGGTGGTCTCCACATCTTCCCACCAGCGTTGAAACCGGACGGGGAAGCGTTTCTTGGCGACTTGGCCAACTTCTCGATGCACCGTGAACACTTCATTCGCAGCAAGCAGCCGTATGTGGTCATCACAGGTTCGAATGTATTGACGACGATTGACTACAACGACATGCTCGCACATCATAAATCGATGGGCGCGGACATCACGCTTGCCTATACGACCCATGAACAGAAATGTGGCTATTGCCGTCCGATACGCCTTGGGGAGAATGACCGCGTCGTCGGCATCTCTGAGCGCGGATTCTCACCGGATGATGAGTACACGTACACAGAAACGATCATTATGTCGAAGAATCTCTTCATGCGTCTCGTTGATGAAGCGACCTCTAAAGGCGAATATGACCTGTTGGATGGCGTCATTCGTCCCCAGCTTCATCGTTTACACGTGCACGGGTACCATTATGTCGGGAAAATGCAGGTCATTCACTCGGTGCTTTCTTACTATAATGAAAGCATGCGATTACTCCGTGGCGAAGGCATCATTTATGACTTCCCGCATATCTACACGAAAATCAAACATGAGCCACCGACTCGTTATTTGAAAGGATCAAAGGTAAACGAGGCGCTCGTGGCAAATGGATGTAAGATTCATGGCGAGGTGCAAAATAGTATTCTCTTCCGTGGTGTTGAAGTCAGTAAACACGCACGCGTGAAAAACTCAATCATTTCATCAAAATCGATCATTGAAGAAGGAGCTGTCGTTGAAAACGCGATTTTGGATAAAGAAGTTGTTGTAAAACGAGGACAGGTCATCCGAGGCACAATCGACGAACCGATTGTCATCGCGAAACGAACAGTGGTATGAGGAGGATTTTATGAAAATTTGGTATGTTGCTTCAGAAGCGGCACCGTTCATGAAAACGGGGGGGCTGGCCGACGTTGTCGGTTCGCTCCCTCAAGCGGTGGCGGGCCTAGGAGAAGAAGTCAGTGTTGTCATGCCGAAATATGGCTCGATCGCTGAAGAGTATGTGGACGAGATGGAGTATTTATTCGACCTGATTGTTCCGGTCGGGTGGCGCAAACAGTTCGGGGCAGTCTTGAAGTTAGAGCGGGACGGCATCACGTATTACTTCATCGACAACGAGTATTACTTTAAACGTGACGGTGTCTTATATGGACACTTTGATGATGCTGAACGATTCGCCTTCTTCTCTCGCGCTGTACTCGAAATGATTGGGAAGATGGAAGACGTACCCGATGTCCTGCATTGTCATGACTGGCAGACAGGTATTTTACCGGCCTTCTTACGAATCCATTATCAACATATTGAAGCGTATCAACGCATTCGCACCGTGTATACCATCCATAACCTACAATACCAGGGGATTTTCCCAGAAGAGATTCTTGGAGAATTGCTACAGTTCGGTCCTGAACATTTCACGGCCGAAGGAATTCAACATAACGGTCTCGTCAATTACATGAAAGCCGGCATCGTCCATTCCGATCAAATCACGACCGTCAGCCCATCGTATCGCGACGAAATCATGGAACCCTATTACGGTGAAGGATTAGACGGGGCGTTGCGTCATCGGGCAGTCGACGTGCGTGGCATTTTAAACGGGATTGATTTGGCGACAAACGATCCGAGTACGGATCAGCGAATCGCAGAGACGTACAATCTAGACACCTATAAACAAGGAAAAGTTGTCAACAAACGGGCGTTACAAGAGCGACTTGGGCTTGAAGTACGTGACGATGTCATGCTCATCGGTTTTGTCAGCCGACTCGTTGACCAAAAGGGTCTCGATTTAATTAACGGTGTCCGTGAAGAACTTGGACAGCTCCCTTGCCAGTTCGCGTTCCTCGGTTCGGGACAACCGGAATATGAAAGAATCGTTCACGAGATGACAGCCGCTCACCCGGGGAAAGTCGGGTCATATATCGGTTTTGACATCGAACTCGCACACTTGATTTATGCGGGATCGGATGCCTTTTTAATGCCGTCACGTTTTGAGCCTTGTGGTCTCAGTCAATTGATCTCCATGCGATATGGCACCTTGCCGATCGTACGTGAGACAGGTGGACTCCGGGATACCGTGAAGCCGTACAACGAGTTCACGCAAGAAGGGACCGGTTTTGGATTCATGAACTACAATGCTCATGAGATGTTGGCGACGATTGAAAAAGCGATTCGTGTCTTCTATGAAAAAGAAAACTGGCATGCCCTCGTCCATCAAGCGATGACCGCGGACTATAGCTGGAAACAATCCGCCAAGCAATATCGTGAGTTATATCATTTATTCGCATGAGTGGAAGGAGCTAACTTGATTTATGTTCACAGATAAACAAAGCTTTGTCGACGCATTTAAAGAACGGTTCATTGCATTGAACGGGAAGTCGATCGAGGATGGGACAGAGCAGGAAGTGTATCAAACATTGGCAACGATGGTACGCGAGCAGGCCATGCCTAAATGGATTCACACCCGCGACCGTCAAGAAGAAAAACACAGTAAGCAAGTCATCTATTTCTCGCTAGAATTTTTATTAGGTCGCTTCTTATACAACAACTTGCTCAGTTTAGACGTATTGGAGCTCGTTAGAGACGGACTGCAAGATCTCGGATACGACTTCACAGACATTACCGAGTTGGAACCAGAGCCGGGTCTTGGGAATGGAGGGCTCGGGCGCCTGGCCGCCTGCTTCCTCGATTCGTTGGCTGCACTCAGTTTACCTGGGCATGGAAACGGGATCCGCTATCGTTATGGACTCTTCAAACAGAAAATTGTAGACGGCTATCAAGTCGAGTTGCCGGATAACTGGCTCCGTGACGGGAACATGTGGGAAACGAGACGTCAGGATAAAGCGGTCGAGATTAATTTCGGTGGCTGGATTGAGATGAAACAAATCGGAGATCGATTGCGTGTCGTCCATCATCCAGACGAGGTTGTTCTTGCCGTTCCGTATGATATGCCGATTATCGGTTATAAGAATGATGTCGTGAATACGTTACGTCTTTGGAACGCCGAATCACCACTTGACGACGAGGCGTATTTAGAGAAGACGAAAGGGACGTATAAAGACTTGTTGAAACATAAACAGTCGATTGCTACCATTTCGGAATTCTTGTATCCAGATGATACGACGTATGAAGGAAAAGTATTACGTTTGAAACAACAATACTTTTTTGTATCTGCAGGCATTCAATCGATGCTTGTTTCCTATTTGAAGCGAAATAAATCACTTAAGCAGTTAGGCGACCATTACGCGATTCATATCAATGATACGCATCCGGTCGTCGCAATCCCTGAATTGATGCGCATCTTGATGGATGAGCATGGATACGGTTGGGACGAGGCGTGGCGGATTACAAAGAGCGTCATGTCGTTCACGAACCATACGCTACTCGCAGAAGCGCTTGAGAAATGGCCGGTCGAGATGTACCAACGCCTCCTGCCGCGCGTGTATCAAATCATCGAAGAAATCAATCGACGTTTCTGTCGAGACGTACTCGTCAACTATCCGCACCTCGAATCCCATATGGGAGAGATTGCAATTGTGTCAAACGAACAGATCAATATGGCCAATCTCGCTGTCGTCGGTTCTCATTCAACGAACGGCGTAGCGCAAATTCATACGGATATTTTAAAACAGCGCGAGATGCGTTACTTATATGAGATGTTCCCGCTTCGCTTCAACAACAAGACGAACGGGATCACACACCGCCGCTGGCTCTTGAAGTCGAACCCGGGATTATCCGACGCCATTACGGAAGCAATCGGCCCGTCATGGATCGAACATCCGAACGACTTGGAAAAGTTGATGGATGTTTCGAAAGACCGGAGCTTCCAAGAAAAAGTCATGGACGTGAAGCAACAAAACAAATTGGACTTAGCGGCATACATTCAAGAAGAAACGGGAGAGACAGTGGACCCTCATTCCATCTTTGACGTACAAGTCAAACGCTTGCACGCCTATAAGCGACAATTGCTGAATGCCCTTCACATCCATGCGCTTTACTTGAAGATTCAAGCGGACCCGACGTTTACGATGGTGCCTCGCACGTTTATCTTTGGCGCCAAGGCGGCACCGGGATACTACTATGCGAAAGAGATCATTCGCTATATCAATGCCCTTGCCACGCTCATCAATAAGGACAAGCGGGCGAGTCAATTCATTAAAGTCATCTTCCTTGAAAACTATCGTGTCTCCATGGCCGAACGGATTTTCCCAGGGTCTGACTTGAGCGAACAAATCTCGACTGCGAGCTATGAAGCATCCGGTACCGGAAACATGAAATTCATGATGAACGGAGCCTTGACGATTGGAACGTTAGACGGGGCCAATATCGAAATTCGTGACGCCGTCGGTGATGATCACATCTTTATCTTTGGATTATCTCCGCAAGAAGTCATGAACTATAAGAAGTTCGGAGGCTATCATGCGGCAGAGATGTATCACGCACATCAGGAAATCAAAGATGTGGTCGATGGTCTTGTCAACGGAACGTTCGATAAAGTGGGCGAATATCAATTCCAATCCATCTTCGATTCTCTCCTCGTCTATAACGATGACTTCCTCGTCTTGAAAGACTTTGTCTCGTATATGCGGGCACAGCGACGAGTCGATGAGGTGTTCAGTGACCAATCACGTTGGGCTGAAAGCTCAATCGTCAATACGGCGAAGTCAGGAATCTTCTCGAGTGACCGTACCATCACGGAATACGCAAACGCGGTCTGGAATATCAAACCGACGAGCGTAAAATAAAAAGGATCCACCCTTAGGGGTGGACCTCGTTTTCTGGATAGCTGATCCAATCGGAATAGGATCCCGGATAGAGTCGGACATCATCTTTTCCGAGAGCGTGAAGCGCCAAAATATTGACGCAGGCGGTCACACCGCTACCACAGTAAAAGATGGGGTTCTCAACGGGAAGAACATCTTTATACAGTTCTTTTAAGTCGTGGAAGTCTTCTAACGTCCCGAGTTCTGTTATGGCCTCGGCATAAGAGCAGAGCAATGCGTTCGGAATATGACCTGCTTTTGAGTCGATTGGTTCATGTGACCCGTTGAAGCGATCTTCAGTTCGTGAATCATAGAGTGAGCCGCTCGCAGCAGCTTTCACTTCATCGAGTGTCGCAATCATATGGTCTTGGAAGTCTGGCGTATAGTCGCTTGTCGGATAGTGTGGAACGTCCGTAGTGGTCTCACCGCAATAAGTGATGCCAGATTGGATACCGCCTTCTAACACAACGACCCGTTCGTGACCGGCCCATTTGAAGAGCCACCATGCACGGGCTGCGAATGGGAAGCCGTCATCGTAAATGATGACCAAATCTTCTTTTTTCAAGCCGATGCGACGAAGTGTTGCCGTCCATGCTTCTTTCGAAGGGAGCGGATGCCGTCCGCCGTGTTCGCCGAGCGGACCGGACAAGTCTTCCATCAAATCGAGAAAGACAGCGTTCGGAAGATGTCCCTTTCGGTAGACATATTTACCATAGGACGCGTCGTTTAGCGAATATCGGCAATCGATGAAACGAATCGAGTTCGTATGCACGATTTGTTTTAATTCTTGGGCACGCATTGTTGGAAACATTAATATCACCTCGAGGTTTCGTTACTCTCATCGTATACAAGATGGAAGCAATTGGCGAGTACTTCGATTGAATTTTTTGAGGGTGAAAGGGGAATGAATCATGACATGGCAACAAACGTATGACCGTTGGAATCAATTCGAAGGGCTCGAGCCGCATTTACGTGCGGAACTTGAAGAACTCGCAAAAAATGAAACCACATTAGAAGATGCATTTTATAAGACGCTCGAGTTTGGAACAGGCGGGATGCGTGGAGAAATCGGACCAGGTGCGAACCGGATGAACGTCTATACGATTCGAAAAGCGTCACAAGGATTTGCTGATTTTATCTCAGCATCAGGGGAAGAGGCGAAACGTCACGGCGTCGTCATCGCCCATGACTCACGTCATTTTTCGCCTGAGTTTGCATTAGAAGCGGCGCGGACATTGGCATCAAACGGAATCAAGACGTATTTGTTCCCAAGTTTGCGTGCCACACCTGAACTGTCGTTTGCCGTTCGTCATTTAAATGCGTTCGGTGGCATCGTGATCACGGCGAGCCACAACCCACCGGAATATAACGGATTCAAGGTATATGGGGCAGACGGAGGACAGCTTCCACCAGCGGAAGCGGATGAACTCGTTACGTACGTCAATGCGATTGAAGACGAGCTGAAAATTCAGATTGAAGATGAAGCGGCGCTCCGACAAACGGGGCTACTCCTCACAGTTGACTCATCAGTCGATGAAGCCTATATGGAGGCGCTCCAGTCGATTCGGATTCATCATGACGTACAGGACAGCCCGCTTCGGATTGTCTATTCACCGCTCCATGGGACGGGACGCCGTCCGGTTATGGAAGGGTTGAAGGCGTACGGATTTGAGCACGTGACAATTGTAGAGGAGCAGGCAGAGCCAGATGGTGCGTTCCCGACTGTCAGTTATCCGAACCCGGAAGAAAAGGCTGCATTTAAATTAGCAATGGAATACGGGGACCGTGTCGATGCTGATTTACTTATGGCGACGGACCCGGATGCGGACCGTGTGGGCTTGACCGTGCGCGGACGGGACGGGGAGTGGTTCGTCTTGACTGGGAACCAGACAGGCGCGCTCCTAATGGAATACATCCTCTCACAAAAGAGTGAGACAGGTACGTTGCCGTCTAATGGATTTGTCGCTAAGACGATCGTCACGTCTGAACTCGGTGCTGCGATTGCAAAAGCGTACGGTGTACATCTTGAGAACACGTTGACTGGATTCAAGTTCATTGGGGAGAAGATCAAACAATATGAGGAATCAGGCGAATATGAATTCCTCTTCGGGTATGAAGAAAGCTACGGCTATTTGATTGGAGACTTCTGTCGTGATAAAGATGCTGTTCAGGCTTGCCTACTCGCAGCCGAGATGGCAGCTTATCATAAGCAACACGGTCGGACGCTTTATGATGCGCTGCAGTCGATTTACGAGAAGTATGGATTCTATGAAGAGTCCTTGCAGTCGATGACGTTAAAAGGAAAAGCTGGTCTCGAGCAAATCGGACGTATGATGGAGGCGTTTCGTGCCAATCCGCCAAAAGAAGTCGGTGGATATGAGGTCGCCCGTTTCGAAGACTATAAGAAACAAGTGGCGATCGATTTACAGTCCGGTAAATCGGAAACGATTGAATTGCCATCATCAAACGTCTTGAAATTCGTCTTTGCGGACGGTTCGTGGTTCTGTCTTCGTCCATCTGGAACCGAGCCGAAAATCAAGTTTTATTTCAGTGTGCATGCGGATCGTGCCGAGAAGACGACCGCAAAACGTGAAGCGATTGAGGCGGATGTTATGAAACAAGCGAAAGCGATTGATTGATAAGGAACATCACTCTAGAAATAGGGTGATGTTTTTTGTTTGACATGAAGACATCGCGCCAGTATGATGAGGATATTGTTTAAAACCGTGTAATCATATAAGGATTATAGGAAAGGCGGAATTATTATGAAAAAGACATTAACGAGCGTACTCGCAATCGGAGCTTCAGTCGGGCTTCTCGCAGCATGCGGTAACGAAACAGACAGTGGAGCGGACGAAGCGGTCATCACGGTCGGAACAGAAGCGACATACCCACCATTCACGTACAAAGAAAAAGGTGAATTGACTGGATATGACATCGACGTCTTGAATGAAGCGGCAGAACGTGCCGGTTATAAAGTGGAATACGAAGCAATGGACTTCAAAGGACTTGTCCCGGCACTCGACGCTGAACGCATCGACATGATTGCCAACCAAATGAGCATCACAAAGGAACGTAAAGAGAACTATGCATTCTCTGACCCGTACGCGGTGTCAGGAGCTCAAGTCATCGTTGGTTCAGACAACAATGACATCCAAGGGATCGACGACCTCGACGGAAAAGTAGTCGGATCGACACAAGGTTCTGCTTATGCACAAATGGCTGAAGAAGCTGGCGCTGAAGTGAAATTCTACAAAGGGGCGAACCAAGTCCTTCAAGACCTCGAAGTCGGTCGTTTGGACGCGGCCCTCAACGACCGTCTCTTCATCTTGACGGAACTTGAAAAAACAGGTTATGACGTCAAAGCAGTCGGTGATATCTTCAACACAAGTGAAGCTGGATTCATGACACGTCAAGATAGCGACGTGCTTGACAAGTTGAACGACGCGCTCACAGAGATGAAAGAAGACGGCACGATGAAAGAAATCGGTGAGAAGTACTTCGGTGAGGATATCAGTCAATGAATGAACTGATCACGACCGTCATAGAGAACCGCTCGGCCTATCTTGAAGCCATCCAGCTCACGTTGATCGCCAGTGTCCTGTCGATTCTTCTCGCCTTGGCGCTCGGTCTGATCATCGCTTTACTTCATAGTAGTCCGATTAAAATTGTACGATTGTTCACACGGACGTACATTTCGTTCTTCCGTGGAACACCGCTCTTACTTCAACTGTTGATCTTATATGTTGGGCTCACCGGGTTCGTTCAACTCAGTGGGATGCAGGCGCTCATCTTTGGATTAGGCTTCCACTTCGCTGCTTATATCTCAGAAGCGTTCCGAGCAGCCATCAACTCGGTCGACAAAGGACAAGTGGAGGCAAGTGTCGCACTCGGCATTCCGAAAATGAAACGTTTCAAAGACATCATTTTCCCACAGGCACTCTCACGTGCCATCCCACCTGTCTCGAACTCGGTCATCGACATCATCAAGTCGACATCCCTCGGGACGGTCATCGCGGTACAGGAGTTGACGTACGTGTCTGACCAGATTGCGGCCACGACGTATTTGGTCATGCCGTTGCTCTTGTTCTCGGCGTCGATTTACTGGATTTTATCGACCTTGATCCAAGCCGGTCAACACAAACTCGAACAGCGTTACGCGATTCGATAAGAAAAACCTCGATTCATACGAATCGAGGTTTTTTGTATACCTTAACGGATGACTGCTTCAGTTTCTCCGTCGAAGAAGTGTGCTTTTGTCATATCGAGTGCGAGTTCGACATCGTCACCCATGTGGATGTTCGAGCGACCGTCAACGCGTGCTGTGAACTGTTGTCCACCGAGTTCAGCGTAGAGGTAAGACTCAGACCCCATGAGCTCAGCGACGTCGATGTGCGCTTTGAACGTGTGTGTCGTTGGTGAGTCGATGTAGATTGGCTCATCGTGGATTGATTCGGGACGAATTCCGAGGACGAGCTCTTTTCCGACATAGCCACGATCACGAAGCGTCTTCATTTTTCCTTCTGGTACGTTGACTTCTTCACCGTTCGTGATGAATTTGCCTTCTGCGAGTGTACCGCGGAAGAAGTTCATCGATGGTGAACCGATGAAGCCGGCGACGAAGATGTTGTCTGGATGATCATATACTTCTTTCGGCGAACCGACTTGTTGAATGATTCCGTCTTTTAAGATGACGATCCGTGTAGCGAGTGTCATCGCTTCCGTTTGGTCATGGGTAACGTAAATCGTCGTTGTGTCCAAGCGGTTGTGGAGTTGAATGATCTCTTTACGCATTTGTACACGGAGTTTCGCATCCAAGTTTGAGAGTGGCTCATCCATCAAGAAGACTTTTGCGTCACGGACGATTGCACGACCGATGGCAACACGCTGACGTTGTCCACCTGACAGCGCTTTTGGTTTACGCTCGAGGTATTCTTCCAAACCGAGAATGCGGGCAGCGTCTTTTACGCGACGATCGATCTCGTCTTTCGGGAACTTACGGAGCTTCAACCCGAACGCCATGTTGTCGTAGACGCTCATATGCGGATAAAGTGCGTAGTTTTGGAAGACCATGGCGATATCACGATCTTTAGGAGCGACATCGTTCATTCGTTTCCCGTCAATGATAAAGTCACCGTTTGAAATCTCTTCAAGTCCTGCGATCATACGAAGTGTCGTCGATTTTCCGCAACCAGACGGTCCGACGAAAACGATGAACTCACGGTCTTTGATATGCAAGTTGAAATCGCTGACGGCTTTTACGCCACCATCGTAAATTTTATCAATGTGTTCTAAACGAATTTCTGCCATGTCGTTAGCCTCCTAAAGAATCTATGTGTATATAATAGCGCTTACAAGAACGATTATATAATGAAACCGCTTGCATTGAATATGGACAAGTTGCACAAAAACCGTCAATCGGATTTGTGCAACATGACCATGAGTTGAAGGAGGCTAGCGTCATAGAACGTTCGAGCATCGTAACCCGTCGTCTCAAATAGGCGATCGAGCCGATAATTTAGCGTGTTTCGATGCATGAACAGTGCTTTGGCGGTATGCGAGACATTCAACGAGTGACGAAACAACGCCTCTAATAATTCGATTGTCGATAAATCGAGCATTTGCATTAACGGGGCAGTGATATGCATCCGCTCTTTTGAGTCCTGTTGTAGTAAATAATGGTATAATAATTGACTAGCAGGGTAAGTTTTAGTAGACATACGTGCGTATGGCATGAGCAATTGATGTTGACGATACACATGGGCAAGCGAACCTTGTGGACGTTCGCTATAGACAGCATGTGCCTCGATGAAACAGTCACTCGCAATGGCCCGCAATACGTCTTCAAACTCCTGAAGATCGACGAATGGGCTTTGCTCAATTAGCTCGATATGTCTTGTCGACATCAAGATGACCTTGGCATGCGGCATAAAGTCACGGACGATATTGACGAAGGATTCGAACGATTCTTCTTCTGCTTCTTGGAGAGAAAGAGAGATGAGCCGAAACGGTTGCTCAAAACGAAACGTCTCATCTTGAAGTGTTGCTTGCCATTTTCGTTGATGGGGGTCTGATTGAAGGATTGGCGTCGCCCACATCGCCAACAGCTTTTGTTCGCGTTCGCTCAATTCGAACGCGGGGAGTCCGAATAGGGTACCATCTTGCGTCTCGAACCAATCAAGGTCACCAGATGCATCTTCCGACCGATGGACAGCAGTCGGAAAAATCGATTTAATACGATCAAACGTATTCAATACTATCACCTCAACAACAATGTATCATATTTCAGATCGGAGGCTTGCAGTTTGGACGGGTTATTTAAGATTTTACTCATGATATTGATCGGGGCGACCATCGGGGGCGTGACCAACTTTCTCGCCATCAAGATGTTGTTCCGACCACACGAACCGAAATACATCGGTTCATTCCGGATTCCTTTTACACCAGGACTCATTCCGAAACGTCGAGATGAACTGGCATCTAGTTTAGGGAAGACGGTCGTCAAACACCTATTGACACCAGAGGGTATGCGGAAGCGATTGCTAGATGACCAAGTGACGACGCATATTACGCACTTTGCGCAACAAGAGGTCCAGACGATGTTACGCTCGGATAAGACGGTTCGCGAGCTATTGGAACCCCTCTATCCGAACGCAGAGGCACGATTCCTCACGCTAGCAGATGAAAAACTACGTGACGAGCTATCGAACGTCATGGCTGAAGTGAAAGAACGAAAGCTGTTTGAGTTACTTGGAGAAGAAGGGATGGACCGTGTACGAGTGGTCATTCCTGAAGTCGTAGAGGCGCTTCTCGTCAAATCAGAGGAATATTTCTATTCTCCTGAAGGTGAGGCGCAACTTCGTCACATGGTTGACTCGTTCGTCCAGCGTCGTCTCGGATTTATCGCAGGGTTCATTCAAAACATGAACTTTGTCGAGATGGTTCGACCAGAAATCGTCAACATCTTACGTGGTCAATCGACCCGTGACGGAATGACGACGATGATCACGCGTGAATTTGAGCGATTCAGTGAGAAGACGGTCGATACACTGATCGATGACCGACTCGAAGCACGACTCATCGATGGCATCACAGACCAAGTTGTATCTCGTTTGCCAATCGGACAATTATTGGATCGTCCGGTCTCGTCGTATACACAGTCCGTCGAATCCCGCATTGTCGACGAACTCGTTCCACAAGGTGTCGTGCTTGTCATTGAGCGCTTCACGAACCAAATGGAGACAATCATGGACCGATTGAAGATTGATAAGATTGTGCAAGAGCAGGTCCAATCACTCGACACGTCGTACCTCGAAGAGATCGTCTTATCGATCTCGAAACGAGAGTTCCGGGCAATAACATGGCTTGGTGCGCTGTTAGGTGGTATGATTGGGTTGATTCAAGGGTTGATTGCCATCTTGTGATGGCTTAACCCTAATAGCATTTAGGAGGACGTTACATGTCACAAACAAACTTGTACGACCAAGCTTACCAATTGGAGAAAGCACTTCGCGATTCTGAAGAGTTCACAACACTCTCTTCTTTATACGATCGTGTCAATGCGGATGCGGAAGCGAACCAGTTGTTCGCTGACTTCCGTAACATCCAAATGACGCTTCAACAAAAGCAGATGCAAGGAGAGGAAATCTCTGAGCAGGAAATGATGGATGCACAAACGAAAATGATGAACGTTCAACAGAACGAATTGATCATGGAGCTCATGCAAGAAGAGCAACGCATGCACCAACTCGTCACAGAAGTGACGAAAATCATTATGAAACCACTCGAGGAGCTTTATGCCCCGATGGTGAACGAAAACGAAGTTCAATAACAAATGATGTGCGGATGGCTTTAGAGCCATCCGTTTTTTTGTTGATGAGATTGTCACACGCTTTAAGTAAGCGCTTACATAAAGTGGGTTATAATGAAATTGTGACAATAGCGAAAGGGTGAATCAGCATGATCACGGTGATAATCCTTTTAGGGATGATTTTCTTTTTTATAGCAGGATGGTTACGGGCGGATTTAGTGGCATTGATTGGACTTGTTTGCCTCGTGCTCACACAACAATTGACCCCAGGTGAGGCGATGGCTGGTTTCTCCAATCCGGTCGTCTTGATGATTGCTGGACTGTTCGTGGTCGGAGCGGGATTGTTTCATTCTGGTCTGGCGGAACGGTTGGCTTCTTTGCTTGTTCCATACGCAGGAGGGAATGCGACGCGTTTATTCTATCTGTTTATGTTGACGGTGACGCTCTTGTCGAGTGTCATGTCCAATACGGGGACCGTCGCTTTGCTCATTCCTGTTGTGATGGTAATGGCACGAAAAATCCAACAGTCTACGGATTCTTATCTCATGCCACTCGCCTTTTTTTCAAGCATCGGTGGAACAATGACACTGATTGGGACACCTCCCAATCTCGTTGCGGCAGAAGCACTCCGCGGCCTCGTGGATGAACCGCTCGGATTCTTTTCATTGTTTCCAATTGGTCTGGTCGTGATGGTGATTGGATTGATCTATTTCCGTCTAATCGGGAATCGCTTACTCCATCAAGAAGGGGCGAAACAGTGGTTGAAGACGGAGATAAGTGAGCCATTGCGTCCAAACGTCTATGTGATGTCGATTGCAAAGAGTCATCCGTTAATTGGGAAACAGTTACGTGACCTTTCATGGTCTCATGAAGGGGTTATAGTCTTGAAGGAACGAGTTCATGGACGGCACCATCATGAGACGGCTCATGCGGACACCGTACTACGTGCGGGGGAATTACTTGTCAGCGGTGAGGAACGGCACGTTCAGAACTTTTCTGAAAAAGAACAGATACCATTTGAACCGATTGAGGCCACCCGTGTAGATGATCAAACCGGAGGGGTTCTCCTGTTCACGGTCCCAGGGGTGAGTCGATTAATCGGGAAGCGTATCGGTGAGAGTCAGTTACGTAATCAATTTCATGTCAATGTCTTGAAAGTCATCCGACCACAAGAAGAGATCGCACACGTACGATTGAAAGACACGCCATTGAAACAAGGGGACATGTTGATGGTACAGGGGACATGGGATGATTTAGAGCGGATGGAAAGAGAGACACATGACCTGTTATCAAATGAACGGGTGACCGAGGTAGCCAATCGAGTCGTATCGGGGCGTCATCAGCTTGCAGCAGGCATCATCATGCTCATGTTGTTGCTCCTGTTCATATTCGAATGGGTCGATCCGACCGTTGCCGTATGGATGGCTGCGCTAGCGATGGTGTTGAGTGGGGCCGTCCGACAGATGGACGTCGCCTATCAATCTATTCAATGGTCCTCGCTCGTCTTGATTGCGGCCATGATCCCGGTAGGAACGGCGCTTGAAAAGGCGGGAATCATGGGATGGGTCGTTGAATGGATTGAAAGGACGTTTGCCGACTTTGGTCCTATATGGGTACTCGTCGTCTTATTCGTCTCGACCATGCTCCTTAGTCAAATCATCTCGAATACAGCGACCGCTATTTTGTTTGTCCCCTTAGCGATTGCACTCGCCGAATCGATGACTGTCAGTCCGGTTCCATTCGTCGTTGCGGTCGCCATCTCGGCGTCACTCGCTTTTATGACCCCGTTCGGATCTCCGACAAATGCGATGGTCTTTAGTATCGGTAACTATCGATTTATGGATTTTGTCAAAGTCGGTGTGCCGTTGCAACTCATCACGGGCATTATAGGAATTCTGATGATTCTCATCCTTTTCCCATTTTGAATAGGAGGTTTGGGGACGAGTATCGAAAATAGAGGAATCAGCAGATGAAAGGGGGGACGATGATGAAAAAATGGATGATTGTATTCTTCTGCCTGTTTCTTGTTGCGTGTGGGAAAGAGATGGAAACTGAATCAGAACCGGAGATGACGGAGAACGGGCAGGTGGCCGAAGCGTATCTCGAGGAGCAACAGTACTCGATCGTTTCTTTTGAAGGAGAGCATACGAGTACTTTAACCTTAGAGGAACTGGCAGAGGATCGTGAACGGAACGTTTGGGGACTACAAACCGTATCACCGGATGAATACGTGGGTAAGACCATCTACTACGAAAACTTTACGGTGAAAGATCATCCGATTGGTGAGCAATCTCCCGCCGGTCAGACTGCTGTCTCGGTAATGATCGTGGATGGAAAGGTCATCGGCGGGACATCATTCCCCGTGACAGACGGATCAGGTTTAGGGAACGGATATAGTTTGAGCGGAGAATCGCTTGAAGATATTCACCCCGATCTTCAAGAATGGCAGGATGCGTGGAATAAAAAATATGGTGAATGAAAAAGTAGACCAAGACAATCATTGTCCTGGTCTACTTTTGTTAAGATGCCGTCCCTTTCAGTTTCCCCGGTAATTTGCAACGCTCGAAGTAGATGAGTTGCCCCCGTCGTACGATACGCGCCCCTTTATGCTCATGTCCAGCAGCACGAAGCATGTCGAGCCCTTTTTGTTTAGCCGACTGATCGTCGCTCGCTTCGAACATTTCATTCAATACGAGCGTGCCATCATTTTCAAATCCTGTCACCGTGTATGTTTCCATTCACACGACCCCCTTTTCTTCATTTTAATGAATGGTCATTCATTCTTCAAGAGAAGGTTTTGTCAGTTCGTCGAATGTCAGCTGTCGTGTCGATTCAGTTCGGGGAATCAAATCGGATACGGTCAGTCCGATCAAGCGGACGGGCTCGATGACGTTCATCTCGTCGAAAAGACGTCTGGCAAGTCGTCTAATCTCATCATGGTCATGCGTCGGGTGGTTTAATTTGATTTGATGACTCCGAGCCTGAAACTCGCTCGTCTTTATTTTGATGGTGACCGTTTGACAGCTCAAGTCGCGGCGATCGAGCTGACGCAATACGTCCCCCATCTCTGGGATGACCCGTTCGAACACTTCTTCCGGGTCATCGATATCAAATGCAAACGTCGTTTCTGACCCAATCGACTTACGCTCTCGCGTGGCCACGACAGGACGCGTATCACGTCCGTGTGCCAGTTCATATAGTTGGTGCCCACGATCATGTCCAAAGATGGCTTTCAGTTGCTCAGGACGAGTTTGTTGAAGGTCACCGATCGTATGATAACCACTTTTATAAAGCGTTTGGGCGGTCACTTTTCCGACTCCATGCATGGCTTCGATGGAGAGGGGAGCCAGAAAGGTTGCCACTTCATCGAGCGGAACGACCGTGAGTCCATTTGGTTTCTCAAATCCTGAAGCGATTTTCGCGACAAACTTTGACGGTGCGACTCCGGCAGATGCAGTGAGGCCGGTGCGACGCTTAATCTCGCCTAATATATACCGGGCGATAAAGGGTCCGGATGTACTCAATAACGAATTCTCCGTCACATCGAGGTAAGCCTCATCGAGCGAGAGTGGTTCGACGAGCGGTGTGACCGACTTAAAAATCTCCATCACTTGTGCGCTGACTTGTCGATAGGCCTGAAACCGTGGTTTGACAAACGTCGCATGGGGACACAAGGCAAAAGCGCGACGTGATGACATCGCGCTGTGTACGCCGTATTTCCTCGCCTCATAGGAACATGTCGCGACGACCCCGCGGCTGTGGGGAGGACCTCCGACGATGACGGGCTTTCCTCGTAAGTTAGGACGGTCACGCTGTTCGACAGAGGCATAAAATGCGTCCATGTCCACATGAATGATGAGTCGTTCCATAACATCACCTTTCTTGTGTGAATCACTTTTCTTTCATTATACCGAACTTTTGTTCGTTTTTTGAGATTTTTGTTTTGACCGATGTTTCGTTGAAGTCGTCTGATTCGGAAACTGTAGCAATGACCCGATCCAATTCTTCCGTTTCAGCCACACTTGGATGATGAGCGTGAAGAGAAGAATCATGAGCCAGGCGAATCCATATCCAAGCGGCCATTCCAGTTCAGGCATGTTTTTAAAGTTCATTCCCCAAACCGCACCGAATGCAACGACGGGAGTCGTCAGCGCCGTGAAGACGGTTAGTGCCTTCATGATTTCGTTCCCTCGGAAGTTTGACAGGGTGGAGGCGAGGTCTGTCATCGCAATCACGTCTTCTTGATAATGATTGATGAGTGTCAGCAATCGACTGACTCGATAATCGGCAAGCTGATACGACTTCAACTGCTGTAAATCGATCGTTAAAAAAGCCTCTCGTCCCGCCATGACAAGCTCCTTATATGGGGTGACCGTATCGGACCACCGTTCGATCTCACTTCGAAGACCAAAAATCTCATTCATGAACGTAGCGGGAACTTGTCCCGTCATTTCACGCTGAGCGGCCATCAATCGTTCTTCAAATTCATCGATGCCATGAAAGTAGTTGTTCATCCGTTCGGCAAGCAACTCATAAAACGCCTCGATCGGAGAATCACATTGTTTGGCGAGAACGGACTCATGGTGCAAATCATCAAAGCCGATTGTCCACAAAAAATCAGGTCCAATGAAGTAGTGTCCAATTTTTTGTGGCTCCCGTTCTAACTGTTCATAGTCGAGCGTGAGTGAACCATACATATATCCATTCTCGACGACAATCTTCGTCACATTCGAGGTCGTCAATTGTTCAAGCCAATACGTATAGGCTCGAGCATATTGCTGATCAACATGCACATAATCTTCCGGTCGTGTATACCAATCCCATTCCATCATCCATACCTCCAATTCACTATATTGATAGTATTCCCAAATTGTCAGGAATGTTGGCATCTGTCGCAAACTTTCGTTAAGATGAAAGTACTGAACAAGAGAGAGGTGCTTTCATTGACGACAAAAATCGGTCAGCTCAAAGTGGGCGACACGCTAGACCAATATGTCATGATCAAACAATCGTATAAGGGACTTGCCGGGAACGGAAAACCTTATTTAACATTAATCCTTTGCGACGAGAGTGGTGAAATCGAAACAAAATTATGGGATAGTGCCGATACTGAGAAGTATGCGACGAAAAAAATCGTCCATGCGGCCGGTGAAGTGATGGACTATCGCGGGCGCACCCAGTTGAAACTAAAACAAATTTCGATCATCGAGCAGGAAATAGACATCGCACCGTACGTCCGATCGGCTCCGATTCCGAAGTCAGAGCTCGAGACGACGATTCGTGGATTCATCACGTCACTTCAACACGATGAGATTCGCCGTCTTGTCGAGGAAGTCGTCAATCGTCATGAAGAGGCATACTTCACGTACCCGGCTGCCGTTCGACATCATCACGCGGTCTATTCAGGACTGGCATTTCATGTGATGTCGATGTTGAAGCTCGCGGATACGATGTGTGAACTGTATCCATCCTTGAATCGTGATCTTTTGATTGCGGGTGTGATTTTGCATGATTTGGCGAAAGTCATCGAATTGTCTGATGCGATTACGCCAGAATACACACTCGAAGGAAAATTACTCGGTCATTTGTCACTTATGGCATCGGAGCTTGAAGTCGTGTCACGGGAACTGGGTACGGACCGTGAAGTGACGACACTGTTGCAACATCTCGTCTTAAGCCATCACGGGAAGCCGGAATGGGGCTCTGCGAATACGCCACAGTTGCCTGAAGCGGAGATGTTATTCTTTATTGATAACATTGATGCGCGCATGAATATGTTTGAGAAAGCGTATGAAGGGGTCGAGCCGGGGACATTCACGGAGCGTGTCATGGCACTCGATAACCGTGCCTTCTATCGCCCGAATCTATAATAGATGATCAACGAAAAAGGGGTACTCCATTGCTGGAGCGCCCCTTTGTGATTACTTTTCAGTTGATTCTGCTGCAGGTTCTTCTGAAGACTCGTCTGCGTTTTTAATGGCTTCTTTAACGGCGTCAAATTGTTGTTCTGCTTTTGCATCTTTTACGTCAACGTTGTATTTTTCAATCAACTCCGCGTAAATTTTGTTCGCATCGACAGAAGCTGATTTTTCAGCTGCCAATTCTTCACGAATGCGATCTTTCTCGTCTTCGAGTTTCAAGTCTTTCTCTTTACGGTCTGTCACTTTGATGACATGGAAACCGAACTGAGATTGAACCGGTTCAGAGATTTTACCAACGACATCTTCTTTGAATGCGTACTCTTCGAATTCAGGTACCATCTTACCAGCAGAGAAGAAACCGAGTTCTCCACCTTGTTCTCCTGAACCAGTATCCGTTGATTTTTCTTTCGCAAGTTCAGCGAAGTCTGCACCGTCATTCAACTCTTTGATGATGTCTTGTGCTTCTTCTTCAGTTTCAACGAGGATGTGGCTAGCTTCCACTTCCACGTTCTCTTTTGCGAATTGTGCTTCGATTTCTTCATCGGTCACATCGACAAGTTTCGATTTCGCAGCGTCAACGAGCATTTGTCCGCGAAGCGCTTCTTTAAACTCTTCCGTACCGCTCATACCGGCTTGTTGAATCGCTTGTTCGAACTCTTCTTCTGAGTTGAACTGTTCTTCTGTCTTGCTGAACTCTTCATCTACTTTTTCTTGGTCGACTTGGTCACCGTATTCTTTTTCAAGAAGTGCATTCATCGTCTCTTGGAATGCGAGTTGTGGCACCATGCGGTCGTAGCTCATATCCGCGATTTCACCGCGTGTGATTTCGCCGCCTTTGTATGTGACGACTGCTGAATTATCTGACTCTCCGCCGCCTGCGTTCGTTGCCGCATACGTACCGCCAGCACCGATGATGAGTGCGATTGCAGATGCACCCACGAGTGCGCCAGTTGAGAATTTTTTATCTTGCTTTTTTGGTTCGTTCGTCATTCCGTTTGACATGTATTCCACCCCTAATAATTCTTTAAAGTTTCTAAGTCCGACTATATCACATTTTCCTAATCATGACAGCTGTTCTCTTGTCTGTACAGTATCATAGCATACAATCCTGTCGTATAATGATGAAATAGAATGTGAAATGATGGGGTGAGGGAAGTGTCACTAGAGGAGAAGGTCGAGCATTTAGCCTATCAGATGAAGATCTTACTCGAGATTGTCGATTGGACAGACCGTCCGTTCGAATATGAAGTGATTCGAGCGAATTTGACGAAACAAGAAGTCGAGTCATTTTATCAATTGCTTGAGGAGATTCGGGCGCAGCAAAACGAGCAATTGCGCTACGGATATACGTCCATAGAACCATTGCTCGTCCATTTTGCAGGTATGTTAGATGTGAGACTTGACGTCAAAACGATTCTTGAGGCGTGCGTCCGACAAGGAATCGCATTAGACGTCACAGAACCACTTTATCGGCAGGTCAGGCTTCTTGACTGAGTTCATCCTCATCAGGGCGTCTGCCTGCCTCTTCTGTGATCATTTTTGACGTTTCCGCAAAGATATCCATAAAGTTATCCCCATACAAGCGACGTACGATAGCCGTCATATCTGTTAAGTCAGGGAACTTTCCATATAGTTCTTGAAGCGGAAGGGAAGCGTGGAATACGCCGTTTCCTTCTGGGTCGAATGCGTGAATCGTTTCGAGTAATAACGATTCGCCTTCAGGTGTCAATTGAACGTACGTGTTTCGTTTGTCCGTCTCTTTTTTAGAAAACGTAAGTAATCCACGATCTTCTAACTTCTTCGAGAAGTTGAAAGCAGTCGAGACGTGCATGACGCCATATTTCGCAATTTCTGAAATCGATGCACCGCCTAAAGCGTGGGCAATCCATAAGATGTGATGTTCATTGATATTTAAGTCGAACGGTTTGATCCAGTTTTGCCAGTCTTTTTCGACGGTTTTCCACAAAGCCTTACTCAATTGAATGATTTTGTGGCTATAGAGCATGGCCTCAGGGCCAGTGAATTCTTTTTCGTGTTCCATCTCGATCCATCCTTTCCGGATAAAAAGTCAAATGTAATCGACGGACGATGACCTCAAACACTCACTGTGTTTGATTGACGGTTTTGTCAGTCATAGCAGACTGTACGTTCGAGAGTTCCTGAAGGTTCCCTTGGATGCGCTCGACTGAAGGCTGAATGTCTTGTTGATAGCGTTCGACTTCGGCTTTCACTTGGTCAGTCAATTCTTTTCCTTGTAGTTTTCCTGCGGCGGCAACCTGCGATGCATGTTTCGCCACATTCCCAAATTGTTCTTTTAGCGTAGTGATTGTAGATGCTCGATGTTGTTGAGCAGCGGCATCATTTGCAGTTCCTCGCGCCAGTTTCTTCACCGTGGCGACTCCTAAAAATGCTAAAACAAAGCCGAAAGCAATCCAATCTCGACGTTGGCGACTCGACAATTCATTCCCCTCCTCAAGCTCGGATAATCAGAATTACATTCTTTTCATATTATTTTACCAAAAAAGAGTGATTAAAAACCTATATCGCAAATAAAATTTTTCAGAACATTCATTTTTGACCGAAAAATCATTTTATTTTAAAATACAGGTAAAGGAAGGTGATCCTCAGTGGAGAAAGCGAAGCGTTGGGTAGATGACATGCTTGACCTGTATCTCGCTGCGAAACGACTGGGAGATGACACTTGGGCCGAATCCATTATGAATACACTAGAGGCGGGATACGAGGCGTCGAAGCAAACGGAACAGGCACGTGAAGAATCGATGCGAGAAAAGCGGATGCTTGAAATAGATGCCCGTCTAATAGAATTACGAAAAGAATTTGAACAAGCGACATCTGTCAAGACGCGTCAACAGTTATATGAAGTGGCAATCAAGCTTCAGGTCGAGCGGGCGCAACTAGAAGAGGAACGAAAACGCCATCGTGATTCAATCAATCAATCATAAAAGAGACCCGTCGATGACGGGTCTCTGTCTGTTTATACGTGGGCATGGATGTTCGATGCAAGGGTAGTGAGTTCTTCTGACGTGAAAGCGTCGTTTTGCGTAATCCACTTCGCACCGAATCCATCTTCGTGTCCAAAGCGCGGAATCAAATGGATATGGAAGTGATACACCGTTTGTCCGGCAACTTCCTCGGCATTCGATAAGACGTTCATTCCGATGGCACCCGTTTCACGCTGAATCGCTTTGGCGATGGTAGGGACGCGTTTGAAGACGTCTGCTGCCACGTCTTCTGGCAATTCATATACGTTTTTCGCATGATGTTTCGGGATGACGAGCGTATGTCCTTTCGTCACTTGAGAGAGGTCGAGGAAAGCGACGACCGCTTCGTCTTCATATACCCGATAAGATGGGATTTCTTGTTTTGCGATTTTACAAAAGATACAGGTCGGATCTGTGTGCATCTTCATTCCTCCATTCTTAAATGTCGTTTCTGTTCCATCATAACACGGAAGTTCGGGCGCAAGAACGATAGGAAGCGAGATGGATTCCCTCTATAATAGAAGATAAGTGAGAGCAAAGGAGGTGAGCACATGCCATATACGAGAAGTAGAAAAAAAGAACGGAGTCCGAAAGTCTTTCTGTTGATATCTAGTTTAACGATTTTAGTTGGAGCCATTGTTTTCTATATATATGCATACAAGCCGGCGGCAGAACAAGATAAAATTCACGTCGCATTCAAAGTGGCCTTATTAGAAGAAGACCGTACCTTTTTTGAAGAAAAAGTCGAATATCTTGGAGAACCTTTATCGCGAGCGGAGGCTCTGCGATTCATGGGGTGGTTGAACGCTGAAAAGTCCATTCGAGGAGAGGCCATCGCAGAAGTTGCGAAAGACCGGGCCGACCGAACATCGGGAATGGAGGCGGACGGATTATTTCGTTTGATTGATACGGGGGAAGGGCGATATGGCTTTTCTGACTATCGGATTGAACTACTCCCACAACAAATTGATGTGACCTCGGACGTCCCATTGACGAATATTTGGATTGATAGGCAACAGGTAGGACGGATTGATGAAGCCGATGATACGTTATCGTTTGAACAGATGCCGGGACAATATGATGTCAAAGCGGTAGCGGTGACAAATGGAGAGACGGTCACGGAAACCGAAACGATTCAATTGATATCTTCTAAATCCATTGAGTATGCGCTTATGCCTGAATCGAACGAAGCCATTGCCGGACAATTTGATTTGAAGCGGGCTGAGTTGATTGAAATTGAAGTGGAGGCGCAAACGGGTCATTCACTCGAAACGGTCGATTCGTTAATTGGACAGTCGAGTCAGCAGGTTCAAGAAACGCTTGGTGAACCAGCTGGAAAGCGTGAAGGAAAATGGGACTATGAGCGATTGACTGTCACGTTTAAAGATGAGGAAGTGGAATCGATTCAGGTCGACCTCGATAAACGACCGGATGATTTGATTGCCCTCCTCGGTGAACCGAAAACGAAATCGGAACACCCGCTCGGAACAGAGTGGGATTACGGTCAATCGTTCTTCGAATCATTCTTTACGTTCTTTGGTCTTGAAACCGAAAAACAGTTTATCGAAAAGAACGACACGATGTATTTATTGATCCAATGAAAAAAGAGGGACATTCCGTAATGGAAGCCCCTCCGATACATAATCTTATTTTTTACGCATTGATTTCATAACGAATGATACAATCAAGATCAAAATAATCGCACCGATTAGAGCCGGGATAATCGCGATATCCGCAACGATTGGTCCGAAGTCACCAAAGATAAGTCCACCCAACCATGCACCGATAATCCCCGCGATGATGTTACCAATGATTCCACCTGGTACGTCCTTACCTAAAATCAATCCTGCTAACCAACCGATGATACCCCCGATAATCAAATAAAGAATAAACCCCATAAATCATTCTCCTTCCTCTGTTTTCCCATTGTTCTTTACAACGATTTTGTGGAACAATGGAAGTATTGATGTTTTATTTTAAAATGCCTTACAGTTCAGATTATTCCCATGTGACAACATTTAAAACATATACCACGAAAAAAAGATGAAAATGAAAGGTGTGGTTTTCATGCTGCACGTCGATCGATTGAACGGCGGATATTTCGGTAAACAAGTTTTGCATGACATTTCGTTTGAAGTAAAAAAAGGGGAACTCGTCGGGTTGATAGGGCTAAACGGAGCTGGAAAGTCGACGACAATCAAACACATTTTAGGATTATTGTCACCCCTCTCCGGAAAAATCGAAATTGATGGCGAAACATTAGATTCTTCCGAAAAGAATTATCGTAAGAAAGTGAGTTACATACCGGAGACACCGATTTTGTATGAAACGTTAACGTTGCAAGAACATATTGAATTGATGGGGAAGGCGTACGATGTGAATCCAGACGAGTTGGCTGCGCGAACGAAACGTTTGGCGAAAGAAATGCGGATGGAAAAGCAACTCGCCTGGTTCCCTTCCGTCTTTTCAAAAGGGATGCGTCAAAAAGCGATGATCTTGTGTGCGCTCGTGACGAAAACGCCGCTCTTGATTGTTGATGAACCATTTGTTGGTCTAGACCCACTAGCCATTCGTCAGTTGCTTCAATTATTTGATGAATATAAACAAGATTGCGCGATTTTAATGTCCACCCATATCCTTGAGACGGCGGAGCGGCACTGCGACCGATTCGTCTTCCTTCATCAAGGAGTCGTCATCGCGAGCGGAACAGCGGCCGAGTTGCGCAACGTGTATCGATTGTCGCCTGATGCGACACTTGATGATATATATGTAGAAGCAATCGCTTCGGAGGAACGGTCGTCATGAATCGATTTACAGCAAGGTTCGGAACCTGGATGGAAGAGGTCGTCAAGTACAGCCGCTACGTTGCGAACGGGGGACTGTTGTTCACGCTCTATTTCACCTTGATTTACGGGGCGTTCGTCTACAATAACTTCTTAGAACGAATCGATGGGACATTCCCAGGAACGTGGATTGCCGCGGGGGTCCTATTGCTCATGCCACTCGGTCATCGCCCGCGAACGTTCATTCAAGAGGCGGATCAAGTATTTTTGCTTCCGGAGTTAGGGGATATTCGTTCTTATATGGTGGGGGTACGTTTATTTAATCTCGTGTTTGCTGCATTGCGTGGATTGCTCGTCCTTCTCGTTTTACTACCGCTCCTCGTACGGACAGAGAGTTATACGAGTATCGAAGTGTTATCCGTCGTCGTGACGATGGTCATGTTGTCAGCTGCAGGTCGTTTGGCAAAAGTGGAAGGCGTACGTGAATGGACAATCCTACCGTTTGCGCTCGTGAGCGGCGCTTGTCTTTTAATGGATTGGACAGCGTGGGCATGGGTGCCCGCGTTCATGCCGTTCATTTTCTTACATGTGAAACGAAACGAGCGCATCCCACTCTTACACTGGTTGGTGCTTGAGGAGAAGAGTCGGGCTCAGTTTGAACGAGTGATCAGCTGGTTCGTCGATTTGCCGACCTTGAAAGAAGAGGTTCGAGAGCGCCGGGTGTTGACGCGGCTTCTAGAAAATCGGGTCCTACGGCGCGTAGATGCATCGCGTTACGTGTACGGACTTCGCATTCTCCGTTCGAACGACTCACTTGATTTGATTCTTCGCTTGACAGTGGTGGCGCTCATTGTCATGTGGATGTCGGGAGGATGGTACGTCGGATTGGTCACGCCGCTCTTCGTAGGCTTGACCGCGTTGCAGCTCGTTCCGTTATTTAAACGGTTAGAGGCGGTTTCCATCGTTTCCTGGCTTCCAATCACACGCGATGAGCGAATCGCAGGGTATTCGTGGTGGGCGATGCGACTGCTCGTCATCCAGTCCGTCGTTCTTGCGATTGCATCCATCGCTTTTGGTGCCACATGGGATGCGGCGGTCGGATTGGTCTTGTCTGTCATGGTCACACGCTATTACTTGAATCGATTGAAATAAAAAGAAGGACATCCCGCACAGGATGTCCTTCTCACGTGAGTAGATTATTTTTTAGGTGACATGACCGATACGCTCGAACCGAGAATCTTCGGGAGGCGTCCTGGTTTCTCAGTCGTTTCTTCGACTTCACCGTATGCCGATACACCATGTTCTGCGATGTCGAGGCCGACATCTTCTTGTTCTTCTGTGACACGGAGTCCGATTGTGACATCGAGAAGTTTCAAGAAGGCGTAACTTCCACCGCCGGCGATGACCATCGCGATCAACACACCGAGTGTCTGTACACCGAGCTGTGTCAATCCGCCACCGTAGAAGAGTCCGGCAGAACCGATCCCTGTGATCTCAACGAGTCGAGGCGATGCGAAGAAGCCGAGTGCGAGTGTTCCGATGATTCCAG
Organism: Exiguobacterium sp. s140; assembly: GCF_018617035.1. Lineage (GTDB taxonomy): Bacteria > Bacillota > Bacilli > Exiguobacteriales > Exiguobacteriaceae > Exiguobacterium > Exiguobacterium profundum. The sequence continues at coordinate 1,502,552 of NZ_JACSJK010000001.1, read as the reverse complement.
CGACTCCGTGTACGGAGAAGGCGCAGAGCGGGTCATCCACATACTTCGCCATCAAGATGCTCGTTCCATATGTTGCAACCGATGCGAGTGCCCCAATGACGACGGCTGCCCACGGTTCGACGAACGCACATGCTGCCGTGATGGCGACGAGCGCCCCGAGTACTCCGTTGACGATTGTCGGGATATCTGCCGTCTTCCGATGGAGCATGACGATGGTCAGAGCACCGAGCGCACCAGCTGCTGTGGCGAGCATCGTTGTCAATGCGACGTAACCGAAGAATCCGTCAGCGACCGACATTGTCGAACCGGCGTTAAAGCCGAACCAGCAAAGCCAAAGGACGAGACCGCCCACGACTGTTAACACATGGTTATGACCAGCGAGTGATTCCGTTTTACGACGTGGTTTCAAAATGATTGTTGCCATGAGAGCCGCCATCCCACCTTGAAGGTGAACGACCGCCGAACCTGCGAAGTCTTGCATCCCCATTGATCCGAGCATTCCACCAGCCCATACTGAGCGAGCGACGATTGGATAGAGGATGGCAACGAAGAAGATACCGAACAGAACGTAGGCAGAAAGCTTAGCCCGTTCTGCAAATCCACCCCACGCGATGGCGAGAGAAACTGCAACGAATGATAACTGGAATAAGAACTTGATGTCGATTGAGACGTTCGCCCAGTCGAGGCTTGTGAACGATCCGCTTAAGAAGAATCCTTCTGTCCCAAACCAAGTTGTCCCGTCACCGAACGAGAGGCCGAACCCGACCGCCCAAAAAGCGAGTGCCGCCACAGAGAGGCTGATAATTTGTTTGACCGCGACGTGACCGGCGTTCTTCGCCCGAAGCGTCCCTGTCTCGAGTAATCCGAAACCTAATTGCATCGTCAATACGAGCAATGCAGCGATGAGTACATACAGCGTGTCCATATAATAGAGAATGTCTTCCATGTTCATGCCCTCCTTTTTCTTAGGTGCTTTCCAAAAGTTGACTTCAGTGTAAAACGAAAATTGCATGCTGGATTGCATTTTGTCAGATTATCTGACATAGTTTTTTTATTAAGGAGGCGAGGCTGAATGGACTACAAATCGAAGAAAGTGATCGGGATGGGTGTCGTGACTGAGTTGACGGGACTTTCAGAGCGCCAAATTCGGTATTATGAAGAAAAAGGTCTCGTCTTTCCGGAACGTACAAAAGGTGGTTCACGTAAATATTCTTTCCATGACGTGGAACGTTTAGTCGAAGTGGCGACCAAACTAGAAGATGGATGGCGAATTCAAGATATTAAAGAACGAGAACGACGATTGTCGACGAAACAGCGGGATGATTTGATTCGGGGTCAGTTGAATTCAGCCTTCCGAACATTTCCGACAAAAAAATGACACAAAGAAAACACAATGAAAATGCTTCACATTAGCATAATTCTAATTAATTTCTGTATAATGTTTTTGAGTTCACAAACACGAGAATAAAGAGTGTAGGAGAAATTTAGAGGGGAATGACGCGACGTATGAACGATACTATTTTAAAAGCGTTTAAAGGAGAGGCGACAGACTATGTACCTGTGTGGTATATGCGCCAAGCCGGACGCTACCAACCGGAATATCGAGAGATTAAAAAGACGAGGTCACTATTCGAGATCACGCATGATCCTGAACTTTGTGCATATGTCACGGAACTTCCGGTGAAACAACTCGGAGTCGACGCGGCCATTCTATATAAGGACATTATGACGCCACTTCCGTCTATGGGAGTCGATGTCGAGATCAAGAGCGGGATTGGACCGGTCATCGACAATCCGTATCGAACGATGGAAGATGTGGAACGTTTGAAACCGTTAAACCCGGAAGATATCTCATACGTTTTTGACACGATTCGTCTACTACGGGAACGACTAGAAGTTCCGCTTATCGGCTTCTCAGGCGCACCGTTCACATTGGCGAGCTATATGATCGAAGGGGGACCGTCGCGGAACTACCATCGTACGAAAGCACTCATGTATGCAGAACCGGATGTATGGAATGCATTGATGGAAAAACTCGGCGACATGGTCATCACGTATGCGAAGGCGCAAGCGGATGCCGGCATTCAAGCGTTCCAATTGTTTGATTCGTGGGTCGGGACGCTCAGCCGCAAAGATTATGCACGTTACATCAAACCGACGACGGAGCGTATCTTTAAAGAACTACGTTCACTCGACATTCCACTCATCATGCATGGTGTCGGAGCGAGCCATCAAATCGAAGAATGGCACGACCTTCCACTTGATGTGGTCGGGCTTGACTGGCGCCTGTCGGTACAGGAAGCACGGGACCGTGGTATTACAAAGGCGGTTCAAGGAAATTTAGACCCGTCGTTCTTGTTAGCTCCATGGCCGGTCATCGAAGAGAAGGTTAAGGAAATTTTAGATGAAGGAATGAAACAGCCAGGATACGTCTTCAACTTGGGACATGGGGTGTTCCCTGAAGTCGACCCAGCCGTACTCGTCAAATTGACGGCATTCATTCACGACTACTCACGCGAAAAAATGGGAGGCAACGAATCATGAAAACAGTCGGACTACTTGTCATGGCGTACGGCACACCGTACAAACCAGAAGATATCGAGCGGTATTACACGCACATTCGCTACGGACGCAAACCGTCACCGGAAGCACTCCAAGATTTGACGGAACGTTACGAAGCGATTGGTGGTGTATCTCCACTCGCAAAAATCACAATCGATCAAGCGGAGACGCTTCGTGACATCTTGAACGAGCGTCATGTAGGTGAAATCGAGTTCAAACTGTATATCGGATTGAAGCATATCGAACCGTTCGTAGAAGACGCGGTCGCGCAAATGGCGAACGACGGCATCAAAGAGGCGGTATCGGTTGTCTTAGCACCTCATTACTCGTCATATAGCGTCAAATCATACAACGGACGTGCTCATGAAGAAGCAGCGAAGTATGGCATCGACATTCGTTCGGTAGAGTCGTGGTATGATGAGCCGAAGTTTATCAAATGGTGGGCGAATGCGATTAACGATACGTATGCGTCATTGCCTGTACCGGCTGAAAAGACATGTCTCATCGTTTCAGCGCATAGTCTTCCTGAGAAAATCTTGGCTGGTGGCGACCCGTATCCGGATCAGTTGAAAGAAACAGCTGATAAAATTGCCATTGAGACAGGCGTCCCGCATTATGAGATTGGTTGGCAGTCAGAAGGAAACACGCCGGACCCATGGATTGGACCAGATGTCCAAGATTTGACGGCTGAACTTTATGAAAAGCATGGCTACGAGGCGTTCGTCTATACGCCGGTCGGCTTTGTTGCAGACCATCTCGAAGTATTGTTCGATAACGACGTCGAGTGTAAAGTTGTCTGTGACCGCCTCGGTGTTCACTACGCACGTCCGGCTATGCCAAATGCAGAGCGAAGCTTCATCGAAGCCATCGCGGATCGAATGGAAAGCGTGATTGTGCATCATGCGTAAATTCACGATTGTCGGTGGTGGGATCACAGGTCTCACCGCCGCTTTTTATGCAGAGCGTTATTTGCCGGAAGACGTGACCATCACGTTGCTCGAGGCGACGGATCGCCTCGGAGGAAAGATTGATACGTATGAAACGGGCGAGTTTGCGGTGGAACGTGGTCCGGACTCGTATGTCTTTCGTAAGACTGCGATGACAGAATTGATTGAAGACGTCGGTTTAGGCGATGAACTCGTTCGCAATGGAGTCGGTCAAGCTTACGTTCTTCATCATGACGGGCTCCACCCGATTCCGAAACAGACGGTGATGGGGATCCCGCTCGACGTCAATGCGTTTCGTGAGACGACGTTGCTCTCGGAGGAAGAGCATGAGGACTTGAAGCAGATGTTGCTGTCCCCTCCAGATGTAAAAGCGCCAGACTCGGACGTCTCACTCGGCCTCTACCTTCGTGAGCGTGTCGGGGACCCAATCGTCGACCGATTGATTGAACCGTTACTCTCTGGTATCTATGCTGGAGACATCGATCAAATGAGTGCGATGTCGACATTCCCGCAGTTCATTGAGGGAGAAAAGAAATACGGCAACTTGTATGAAGGGATGCGACACTTACGACCGGAACAACGAGTCGCAGAAGTCGGAGCAAAGAAGGTCGGTCAGTTCGCTTCGTTGAAACGTGGACTCAAATCACTGACAGACCGCTTGGCAGAACGGTTGGAACGTACTGAAATCGTATTAAACTGTTCCGTCGAACAAGTATCCGAACGTGAGGACGGGTACTGTCTCTTCACGAGTCGCGGAGATATCGACACGGACCATCTCGTGTTGACGGTCCCACCGCGCCTCATTCGTCAGTTCCTCCCGAAAGTCGACAGTGACTTTTTGGCGGACATGAAGCCACATGCGACGGCCACATGCTCGCTTGTCTTCAAAGAAGAAGATATTGAGCTTCCGTTCGTCGGGACAGGGTTCGTGACGAGTCAAGAAGCGGATGTGACGATCACGGCATGTACGTTCATCGACCAGAAATGGCCGCATGCGGTGCCGGAAGGATATCACGTCCTTCGTGTCTTTTTAGGTCGTCCGGGGGCAGATGATATCGTCGAAGCATCCGATGAAGAAATCATCGAGACGGCATTACACGATCTCCGTGGCCTGATGCGCATTCATCGTGAACCGGTTCAAACCGTCGTTAGTCGACTCCGTGATGGACTGCCTCCTTATGCGGTCTTTCATGCGGACCGTGTCAAAGCACTCCGAGCCGAGATGAGCCGGGTATATCCAGGCGTCATTCTCGCCGGAATCGCCTATGACGGAATTGGGATGCCGGACTGTGTGAAGAGTATTCGGGAACAAGTGAAGGCATTGCGTGAAAAAAATTGAGATTTGATGAAGGGAGGGTTCGGATTGTTCCGCAACCCTCTCTTTTTGTTATAGTTAGAAGCGAAAGAGAAAAAGGAGTGATGGAAGATGGCAACGTATAAACTTTTTGTATCAGACATGGACGGTACGATTTTGCACAACCACACCAAAATCGCGGATGAGACAGCGGAGATCGTTCGTGAAGCAGAGGCGGCAGGAATTCGCTTTGCGATTGCGACGGGGCGCAACTATGTGAATGCGAAACAGATTTTAGACGAGGTCGGACTCTCTTGCCCAATCGTATCGTCGAATGGGGGACGCGTGCTCGACACGTCGGGAGAAGTCCTTCACGAAATCGATTTGACGATTGATGAGGCGCTTCAAGTCATCAATGTCCTTCATCAAGATGACAAGTATGCGGACGTCTTTTACGAAACGTACACAGAAGCGGGACTCATAGCGAGCCGTGGCGACTTGATTGAAGCGTCGATGAAAAACTTGAAAGCGAATGGTGACGACCGCTCGCTCGAGATGTACGAATTCTTTAAGAATCGCTATTACGTCAATGAAGACGTCAAAATTGTTGATGACATTGAGAACTTTATCCGAGAAGAAGCGGGACGTGTCTATAAGTTCATCGCGTTCTCAAGTCATCTCGAGAAGATGAACGGGCTTTGGAAAGAAATCGAAGACCAAGTCGAAGGAGTGTATGTCACGTCTTCAGGCAATGACAACATCGAAGTGATGGCACACGGTGCAGATAAAGGGAACGGTGTGACAAAACTTGCTGAACACTATGGCATCGATTTATCTGAGGTCGTCGTGATCGGGGATAACTTGAACGACGTTCCGATGTTCAAAGTAGCCGGTAAAGGGATTGCGATGGCCAATAGCCACGAAGACTTGATTGCCATCAGCGACCACGTCACCGAACGCCATGATGAGTATGGTGTGGCGAACGCATTGAAGCGCGTGATGACAGGTGAGTGGAAGTAAAAGATTTGTCGAGGACTCGTCTCGTTTCGTATAATACGATTAACGAACATCCGACTAGGAGGAAATAAACTGTGAAATTTATTTTTAATCCGGATATCCGCGACCCGAAGATTAACTTGGCGGTTGAAGAGTATATCCTTAAACATCTGAACGTCGATCATGAAGATTACTTCCTGTTCTATATTAACGGTCCGTCCATCATCATCGGGAAGAACCAAAACACATCAGAAGAAGTCAACTTGAAGTACATCGAAGAGAATGGCATCGATGTCGTTCGACGTCTCTCTGGTGGCGGCGCCGTCTATCACGATGAAGGGAACTTGAACTTCAGCTTCATCACAAAAGACGATGGCAACTCGTTCAATAACTATAAGAAGTTCACACAACCGATTGTGGATGCGCTTCGTAACCTCGGTGTCGAGGCAGAACTGACGGGTCGTAACGACATTCAGGTCGGTGAGCGTAAAATTAGCGGGAACGCCCAATTCACGACGCGTGGACGCATGTTCAGCCACGGGACGCTCATGTTCAACTCGAACATCGAAGAGGTCGTGAACTCGCTTAACGTCTCGGAAGAGAAAATGCGTTCAAAAGGAATCAAGTCCGTTCGTAGCCGTGTGGCGAACATCACTGAATTTTTAGAGCGTGAGATGGAGATGGAACATTTCGTCGAGGCGCTCCTCCATTCGATTTATGATGGAGAACAACCGGAACGCTATGTACTTCGTGACGAGGATTGGGAAATCGTCCATGATATCTCGAAAGAACGCTATGCGAACTGGGACTGGAACTTTGGGAAGTCACCGAAGTTCGACGTTGAGTCGAAGCGTCGTTTCCCAATCGGAACGATCGATGTCCGCTTGAACGTCAACAAAGGGACGATCACAGAAGCGAAAATTTACGGAGATTTCTTTGGTGTCGGTGACATCCAAGACGTCGAGCAAGCGCTCGTTGGGACGCGTTTCGAACGTGCGGCCATCCGTGAGCAATTGATGCAACTCGATTTGAAACATTACTTCGGAAATGTCGAGCTCGAGGAATTAGTCGATTTAATTAGTTAAGTTAGTCATGGCGGTCTCTACGGAGGTCGCCTTTTTTTGGCAGTTTCGTGAACGTTGATCATACGGATTGCGCCTCGATGGGAGAAGGCGTATCATAATTTGTGCAAGCGCTTTCGTAGCGGCTGATTAAAAATAGGAGGAATCACTATGTATCGAAGGCTCAGTGAATGGATGGACCCGAGTCGGATGTGGGTGACGGAACAATCAACGTTTGAACGTGCGATGATGGCGGTAGGTCTTGAGTTGGAACGAAAAGGCATGGTCAGTTCTTCATTTACGCGAGTCGTTCTCGATCAAGAAACAATCATTCCTTCTGGGGTGAGTGATGTCGCTGTACCGGTTGCGGTCATTGATGTTCCTATCTCTATAGCGAAACGAGATGGTATTTCCCTGCTTCATCTGTTGAATCCATGTGAAGTAAAAACCATCACGGGAGAAACGATTCAAGCGAAAGCGATATTATTGATTACGGCTACGAATGAATCAAAAAAACAGGGCTATCATAAACTGATTGATGATTTGCTCATGGATGATGAATCCCTTCAAGCGCTCGTACACGTGAAAAGTCGCGCCGGATTGTTCCACTTACAGGCGAACTTTTTGGAAGCGTTTTCTTATTGAAACATTTCATGTACAATAGAAGTAATTGAAAAGAGCGCGGACAACGTGCTCTTTTTTATGGCTCAAAAGTGAATCATCATTCATTTAAAGGGGGATTACCATGGCAAACTTAGTCAAGTCACTACAAGAAGTAGTGATGGCTCACCCGCAGAAAGCAGCGTATGTGTTTGGGGAAGACACGGTGAGTTACGGACAGTTTTATGGGCAAGTCAAGGCGATGGCGTCGACACTTGAGCAAAAAGGAATTGGACAAGGCGATCACGTCGCCCTCGTTCTCGGAAACAGTCCTGCGTTCCTGATTGCATATTTCGCTGTGTTGTCACGTGGAGGGGTCGTCATTCCGATCAACCCTACATACACGCCTGATGAAATGGCCTACATTCTGCTTGATGGGGATGTAAAAGGGATTGTTGGCTTATCACCGCTCGTCGCACAGGCGGAAGCGGCACTCACGAAGTTGCCTCACTTAAAACTCGTGATTTCCGTTCCATATGCCGATGTTCCGGCATTGAAGCGGGAAGGGACGATTGAATTCATCCCATTCGCAGAAGCGTTTGCTGAAACAGAAGGGACGTTCATCGAAGTGGACGAGGATGAAGTTGCCGTCATCCTTTATACGAGTGGGACGACCGGAAAACCGAAAGGAGCTCTCCTCACCCATCGAAACTTGTTCTCAAACGCACATTCGATCGGAGAGTATTTAGACATCACTCCAGAGGATAAGGCATTGGCGGCATTGCCGATGTTCCACGTGTTCTGTTTGACGGTCATCGTCAATGCACCACTCCTCCGAGGGGCGACGATTGTCATCTTACCGAAGTTCTCACCACAAGATGTGTTCGATCTAGTACCAAAGCACCGTGTGACGTTATTTGCCGGTGTGCCGACGATGTACAATTTCTTGTTACAGACGGCAATGAAAGTACCGGCCTACACGTCTGCATTGAAGCATGTTCGCGTGTTCGTCTCAGGCGGAGCAAGCTTACCGGTTCAATTGCTCGAGTCGTTTGAGCAGATGTTCGAGTGCAAGATTCTTGAAGGATACGGTCTGTCGGAGGCGTCACCGGTCACCTGCTTCAACCCGCTCCATGGCGAGCGTAAAGCCGGGTCAATCGGCCCTTCCATCGTTCATGTCGAAAATAAAGTCGTCGACGAGCTTGGGGAAGAAGTCGGCGTCGGTGAAGTCGGAGAGTTGATTGTACGAGGCCCGAACGTCATGAAAGGGTATTACAAATTACCGGAAGAAACGATGATGACACTTCGGGACGGATGGCTCTATACGGGCGATTTGGCTCGACGTGACGAGGATGGTTACTTCTATATCGTCGACCGGAAGAAGGATATGGTCATCGTCGGGGGATATAACGTATACCCTCGTGAGGTAGAGGAAGTATTGTATCAACATCCGGATATCGTCGAAGCTGCCGTCATCGGTGTACCGGATGCGGAGCAAGGAGAAGCGGTGAAGGCATTCGTTGTCACGAAACATGACGGTGTCACGAAAGAAGAGATCCGTGCATATACACAAACAAAGTTAGCGAAATATAAGCAGCCGACTTATATTGAGATTATCGAGGAACTTCCGCGAAACATGACTGGAAAGATTTTACGAACGGTCTTGAAGAGCGAAGCGTTTCAAAATAGTTGAGTAGAGAGGGGCGACTACGAGTCGTTCCTTTTTTATCTTTTCGTTTGACACAGTTAGGGGGTAGGGGTATATTAGTGGTGAGGTGATCAACATGGATGAATTTATGCATGACCAACCACTCGTTCCGCGTGATGATGCCGAACGGGAGGCACTCGGGAAACGTCTAAAACGAATCGAAGGACAAGTCCGAGGGATTCAAAAAATGGTCGAGAACGACCGCTATTGTGTCGATATTTTGACTCAGACGTCAGCCATTCAGGCCGCTCTGAAGCAAGTCGAGATGCAACTGTTAGAGCGTCATATGCGCAAGTGTTTGGTTCACGCAAGCGAGACGGAAAACATGGAACCTTACATTGATGAGTTGATGACGATCGTCAGCCGCATCAAAAAATAAGGAGGGATGTCATGAAAACCGTTGAGTTATCCATACAAGGAATGACCTGTGCGGCTTGTTCGGCACGAATTGAAAAAGTATTGAATAAGATGGACGGAGTGGAAGCGACGGTCAACCTTCCGCTTGAGACGGCGACCATTCGTGTCGATGAAGGCATTACAGAAGAAGAGCTGATTGCGCGGATTGAGAAAATCGGATACGGGGCCGAGCCGAAAGTAGAGATGGCGCCGCCGCATGACTTAGGTCCATTACAGCGGAAGGTCATCATCTCTGCACTGTTGTCGGCCCCATTACTCCTCGTCATGTTGACGCATATCCCGGGACTCGGATTTCATGCACCATGGCTGATGAACCCATGGTGGCAATTCGCCTTAGCGACCCCCGTTCAGTTTTGGATTGGGGCGCAGTTTTATCAAGGGGCATATAAGAGCTTGAAGAGCGGTTCGGCGAACATGGACGTGCTCGTCGCGACGGGGACATCGGCCGCATACTTCTATTCCATTTTTGAAATGATTGTGCACCCGATGAATCCACATCTCTATTTTGAGACGAGTGCCGTCCTCATCACGCTCGTCTTACTTGGGAAGTGGTTAGAAGGACGAGCGAAAGAGAAGACGACCGATGCGTTGAAATCACTCTTGTCGCTTCAGGCGAAAGAAGCCATCCTGTTCGTTGATGGTGAAGAACGGTCTGTCGCTGTCGAACTCGTCAAAGTAGGAGACGTCCTCGTCGTGCGTCCGGGAGAGAAAATTCCGGTCGATGGACGGATCATTGAGGGAGAGACAGTCATCGATGAATCGATGTTGACAGGAGAATCGATTCCAGCGGAGAAGACGGTCGACGCCGAAGTCGTCGGCGGAACGATCAATCAGTCCCATCGTATTCTCATGCGTGCGGAACGAGTCGGGAAAGAGACGATGCTCGCTCAAATCGTACGTGTCGTCGAACAGGCACAAACGGATAAGGCGCCGATTCAACGTCAGGCTGACCGCATCTCGGGTGTCTTCGTGCCGATTGTCGTAGCCATCAGTGCCCTCACATTCGCGGTCTGGGCATTCCTATTAAATGATATCGATACGGCCATTCGGGCATCGATTGCCGTACTTGTCATCGCCTGTCCGTGTGCCCTCGGTTTGGCAACTCCGACATCGATCATGGTCGGAACGGGACGAGCGGCAGAACAAGGTGTGTTGTTCAAAGGTGGGGGACAACTCGAATCACTCAATGAATCAAACATCGTTGTTTTTGATAAGACAGGGACATTGACGAACGGGACACCGGAAGTGGTGGAAACGTTCGGAGATGAAGCGATGCTCCGCCGTGCCGTCATGGCAGAACGGCAATCGACGCATCCTTTGGCAGCTGCCATCGGTCGGGAAGTCGGCGACGGTGTCGTGACGAAAGTGGAAGAGTTAGCCGGAAGAGGAGTCAAAGCGGTCGTTGATGGGAAAGAACTCATCATCGGCTCTGTTCGAATGATGGAAGAGCTCGGATACAACTTGCCAGATTGGTCGATGGGGGCGATGACCCCGGTCTACGTTGCGGATGAGAGCGGGATTGTCGCAGCGTTCGGGCTACAAGATCAATTGAAACCGAAAAGTCGTGAAGTCGTGCAAGCGCTTAGTCAAACGCGTGACGTGTACGTCTTGACGGGTGATCGGAAGGAAGTCGCCTACGCGATTGCCGACGAACTTGGCATCCCTCATCATCAAGTGATTGCCGAAGTCCTTCCGGTTGAAAAGGCGGACCAAATCGAACGCTTAAAACAATCCGGTCGCGTTGCCATGGTAGGGGACGGCATGAACGATGCCCCGGCACTTGCGGTGGCGGACGTTGGGATCGCATTCGGGAGCGGTACGGATGTCGCACTCGAGGCGGCAGATGTTACAATTGTAGGGCAAGACATTGAAGGCGTGAGTCGAGCGATGAATATGAGTCGTTTGACGATGAAGAACATTCGTCAAAACTTGTTCTGGGCCCTTGCCTATAATAGTCTTGGTATCCCGGTCGCTGCAGCAGGGTTACTTGCCCCATGGATTGCTGGAGCAGCGATGGCGTTCAGTTCGGTGTCTGTCGTCTTGAACGCATTACGATTAAAAACACAAGGAGGATCATCATCATGAAAGAAACAACGTTAACCGTAGAAGGTATGACATGTAATCATTGCAAAGCTGCCGTTGAAGGAGCATTAAATGAATTGAATGGTGTCGAATCAGCGACGGTATCGCTTCAAGAGCATCGAGTCGACGTGATCCATCAAGATTCTGTCTCACTTGAGACGATGGTGGAGGCAGTCGAGGAACAAGGATATGACGTAAAAGCATAATCATGGTAAGTCCCGAGTGAAATCGGGACTTTTTTTTGTGGTATTCAATGAATAGGATGTGTGCTATATTTAAGTTGATAATGAGAATCGGTATCAACGGGAGGCGGACATCATGGAAATGATCATGATCAGTGGAGTGTTGGCGATGATTAGTGGGGGCGCGGCATTTTTGACGCAACAGTTACGAACAAATTCAGTACGCTGAAGAAGGTGCGATTTCGTTGCCTTCTTTTTTCTTTGACTTCATTTCTTTCCCATCATTTCACGACAATTGTTTGATATGATGAGAAAAAACGTGTTGAGGTGACTTGAATGTATACAATCTACTTAGTCGACGATGAAGCAAACTTAAATAAAATGCTCGTCACGTATCTAGAACAGGAAGGATACAACGTTCGCTCATTTGCGGATGGGACATCTGCACAAGAAGCGATTCCAGATCAACCGGATTTGTGGGTGCTCGATATCATGTTGCCAGACCTGGATGGCTTTCAATTGTTGAAACAAATCAAAGCCGTCAATGCGAATACGCCGACGATTTTCATCTCGGCGCGCGATGAGGATATCGACAAAATCATCGGACTCGAGATGGGTTCGGATGACTACATCGCCAAACCGTTCCTTCCAAGGGAACTTGTCATCCGTGTCAAAAAATTGATTGATCGTGTCTACGGTTCGAAGTCGAACGAGCATATCGAATACGGAGAGTACACCATTTATCCGGATAAACGTCTGATCAAGCACGGAGATGAAGAGATCGATTTGACTTCGAAAGAATTTGATTTACTGCTACTCTTCCTTGAACATCCGGGCTCCGCGTTGTCGCGTGAGCAAATTTTAGAAGGTGTTTGGGGGAATGATTATTTCGGATCGGACCGCGTCGTCGATGACTTGGTGCGTCGTGTCCGAAAGAAATTGCATCGCCTTGAGCTCGAAACGCTTTACGGTATCGGCTACCGTCTCGTCAGACCATGATGGACGCGCTTAAACCGAAACGTCTCATGTGGAAGATTTGGGTGCTCATCTTACTCATCATCGTGACGCTTGCGCTCATGATCTTGATTACGGTCCGTTCATCCATCACCCAGTTCATCGATGAACAAGTGTATGAGACGTTACGAGATGTGGACTATTATTTAGGGAACACGAATGAGTTAGAGAACTATCCCCAAAACCCGATTGAGTATGACCGACGCCAACAGGAGTCCCGTTCGGTCAACCAATTGATCTTTCTCCCGAACGGACGGATCATCTACGGATCGGCCCCGCTTGAATTGACGAACCGCATGTATCAGGAAGCGTTAAATCAAAGTGGTCAGGTCGAGCGGTATCAGACGACAATTGATGGGGAAGACGTCTATTACATCATTCGTCAAAATGAGTACGATGGAACGATTGTGTATCAGGCCTCCTACGCTTGGGATGCCTATCGTCGTGAGTTGGTGTCGACATTATACTGGCGAATCTCGATTCTGATTGGCATCATCAGCCTCTTGTCACTGATTCCAGCTTTATTGATGTCGCGTCAACTGACGAAACCGATTGTGGAGATGGAACGGGCCGTTGAGAAGATTTCGAATCGACAGTGGGAGACCGCTTTACCATTAGATCGTCAAGATGAACTCGGTCAGTTGGCCCATTCGATTGATGCCATGCGTAAGGAATTAAAAGAGCAGGATTTGGCACAACAAGCGTTGCTTCAAAACATATCGCATGACTTAAAGACACCGATCATGGTCATTCGAGGATATGCCCAATCGATTGGGGACGGTATTTATCCGACAGGAGACTTGAAAGGTTCTGCCGAGGTCATTGATGAGGAAGCGTCTCGACTCGAAAAGAAAGTCGTCGATTTGTTGTACGTCACAAAACTTGAATATTTCAAGGGACAGGAAATGAAACTTGAACCAATTAATCTCGACAAGTTGATGGAACTGCTCGTCGCGCGCTTCAAACTTAGAGGCCAGCTCGATTGGGAAATCAATGGCGAAGGCGGCGAGATGCTTGGAGACGGGGAACAGATCCGGGTCGCATTTGAGAACGTGCTCGACAATGCACTCCGTTACGCGGAATCTTGCATTCGCATCGACCTCCACCAAGATGACGCTGGCGTTGAAATCACCATCTTTAACGACGGACCGCCAGTTGATGAGAGTTTAGACTTGTTCCACCAATTCTCTCGAGGGAAGCAAGGGAAGTTCGGACTCGGTCTGTTCATCGTGCAGCGAATTGTGACACTTCACACAGGGGAAGTGTCTCTACGAAATACAGGAGACGGAACAGCAGTGCGATTTTACTTTCCCCGACTCAAGTCGAACCAACCTTTAAATTCGAATGCTTGATTTTCAAAATCAGCCAGGAAACGGCTGGTTTTTTCATGGGAAATAGACAAAAGCCGATTTGCGAGGCGCATCGAATCCTGGTATGAATGACATGTAAGTCATTACATACGTTATGGGGGATGAAAAGATGAGCAGATTGACCAATGAAACGAGAGCTTTAATTCCTGTATTTAACGAGTTTGGCGAAGCGGAAACACTTGTGTATCAACCAGAAGGCGTCATGCGAGTAAAAGGGTCGCCAATCGACTTATTAGAACACGCGTGTCTATACTACGGGTCGAGCATTCAAGGTCGAATCGAGGCAGCGCGACACGTCCTCGGACCACATCGAAAGACACCGGTCGTCATGGATTGGCATGCGGATGCCGTCTTCTTTCCGACGATTGCCAAAGAAAGTCCAGATTGTGCGTGGATCAACTTTCAACACGTGACGGCCATCAAGAAAGACGGAAAAGAGACTCTCATTCAGTTTTTGACGGGGGAATCGGTCAAGGTTCACGTATCTGATCATACCGTGTCGAGACAAAAACAACGGTCAATCGAATTATCGTACGCTTTTCAAAAACGTTTCCATGACAGCACATTGCAACACGCTTAAGGATTGAATTCAATGACAAACCCCTCTATGATGAAGAAGAGATATCATATGTGTATTTGCACATCTTCCGAAAGCGAGGGGTTTTTATGTTTTTTGAAAAAATGATTGAGCGAGGGAAACTGGTTATCGTGTTTCTTCTCGTCGCAATCGTCGTGGGTGTGCTGACGTTCTTCCAGCTCCCTAAACGTGAGATTCCGGAAACCGGGATCAATATCGTACTCGTTCAAACACCGTATCCTGGTGCGACAGCGGAAACGGTTGAACGGAATGTTACCGGCGTGTTAGAAGAGGAACTACGTAGTTTAGAAGGAGTAGAGAACGTGACGTCGATCTCGGCTTCAGAGTTCTCGAACATCACGGTCGAATACGCGGACGGCACCGACCAGGAAGAGTTTCAGGCGAACGTTCGACAAGCGTTGTCGGATGCGACGCCTAAACTTCCTGAAAACGCGCTTGCGCCAACGGTCAATGATTCACTCGGGCAGTTACCTGTCGCATCGTATTTATTGACAGCAGACGATCGTGGATCATTTGAGGATGTTCGATCAGACATCGAACAATTAGAGTCGAAACTTTTGCGAACGGATGGCGTGACGGGAGTCACGATCAAAGGGTTACCAGAGCAGGAGTATGTCGTGTCACTTGACTCGGAAGAGCTGAGTTCACGTCAACTTGCCTTTCCTGATGTGTTAACGGCCATTAACGAAGAATACAAGACGACACCGCTCGGCCGTCAATCGACTGAAGAGGGGATTTATCAACTGGCAATCGATAACTTGACGAATGTAGACGATATGGAGCAAGTCATCGTCGGCTCATTCAATGGGGAACCGGTCTTACTGGCAGATGTCGGGACGGTCGAAGAGACAGCGAAAAGTGAAACCGATCTCGTTTCATTAGACGGAAAGCCGGCTGTTTCGATCACAGTTCCGATTGAATCAGGCTTGGATATTCCAACGATGCAAGACCGTGTCAACGAGGTAGTCGAAGATGGTCTTGGAGACTTAGACGGTTTTGAACTCGTTCCATATTATGAGCAGGCAAAAGCCGTCGATGCGATTTTCTCGTCATTGACACGCGAGTTCATTATCGCCATCATTGCTGTCATTGCCGTGACGACGATTGGTCTAACATTCTCTGGCTCGATTATCGTCAGTCTGGCAATTCCGTTGTCATTCTTGATCGCCTTGATCCCGTTACAGTTCACCGGGGTCGATTTGAACCAAATCTCGATTATCGGAGCAATCATCGCCTTAGGGATCTTGGTTGATGATGCGATTGTCGTCAATGACAACATCTTACGACGTTATCGTAACGGAGACTCGGCGATGCTTGGAGCAGTCCGAGGAACGAAAGAGGTATGGGGCTCGATTGTCACGTCGACACTCGCGGTCGTCTTTGCTTTCCTTCCGCTCACCTTGCTATCGGGCGCAAACGGTAACTTCATTCGCGCCTTGCCGACGGTTCTAGCCCTCTCTGTCTTGGCCTCGATGGTCATCAGTTTGACGCTCGTACCGATTGCGCAGTATCGTTTGAATCGTAAAGAAGTGAAAGTATCAAAACGTGAACCAGGTTGGCTCGGCGGACCGCTCAACCGACTCAGTAATTTCTACGCCGACCGCCTCTTACCGAGTGTCGCGAAGCGTCCGTGGACGTTTGGAATTGTCGGATTTGTCATCACGACGGCATTGTACGGTTTGATTTTACTCACGCCGTTTGAGTTCTTCCCAGCCGCGAACCGTCCGGAAGTCGTGACGAGTGTGACCTTCCCCGTTCAAACGGATTTGGAAGAGACAGAGACACGTCTTGAAGAAATTGAAGCGAGATTTAAAGAAGAAGAGGGTGTCGTGGAAACATCCGTCTTCGCTGGAGGCGGTCTCCCTGGTTTATTCACGGGTGGACTCGATCAGTCTGGTGAAAACACGGGGCAAGTGGTCGTTCGTATCGACAACGAATCAATCGATGCCATCGAATTGATTGATAAGTATACGAACGTGTTGCGTGAAGACTATCCGGACGCCGAAATTTTCTTAGATACGCAACAACAAGGACCGCCGGCATCCGCACCTGTCGAATTCACGATGCGGAGCGAGACGATTGATCAGCTCGTGGCTGCACGTGACCAAGTGAAAGCCGACCTTGAAGAAATTGACGGGGCCATCGTCCTCGATAATATTAAAGAACCGTTCCAAACACTCACATACGAATTAAATCGTGAGGAAATGGCACGGGCTGGCGTGACGGCAAAAACAATCAGTGACCAAATTCGTCTCGTCACAGACGGTGTTCCAATTGGTACATTCGATGACGGAGTGGAACAGCGTGACGTGAAAATCGTCATTGATGCAGAGGCGAACCGCGAAGCACTCGCCCTTGACGAGATTTTAATTCCTGTCCAAACAGAAGCAGGTCCGCCCGTTGCCCCACTTAGTACGTTCGTGACGGAAACGACAACAGAACAAATTCAGCAGATTCCTCGTGAGAATGGGGAGCGTTCGGTCACACTCCAAATCTATGCGAGCGAAGACATGGATGAAGAGAAATTTAAACAAGATGTCGAGCAGGTGCTGGATGATGCGAAGTCGGGGTTAGAGGATGAAGGGATTACGTTCGACCAGTCCGGTGCGAGCGACACGCAGAACGAGTTCTTCTTAGAGCTTGCGACATTGTTCGTCGTCGTCTTATTCTTGATTTACTTGATCATCGCATTCCAGTTCAACTCACTCTCGTTGCCATTACTCGTCTTGTTCACAATCTATCTCGCAATCGCTGGAGCGGTCGTCGGATTGTTCGTGACTCAGACACCGTTCAGTTTCATGGCATCGATGGGGATGGTCTCGCTTGCGGGAATCGTCGTCCGGAACGCAGTCGTCCTGTTCGAGTTTATCGAACAACGCATTCGTGAAGGATTACCGGTCACGACCGCCGTTTACGAAGCAGGGCGCGCTCGGATTCGTCCGATTCTCTTGACGGCGCTCACGGCAGTCGTTGCCCTCTTACCAGTCGCACTTGGGGAAGACCCGCTCTTCAAACCGCTTGCGATCGGCATCGTATCGGGTATTCTATTCTCGACTGTATTGACTCTCGTTCTTGTTCCGGCGTACTACCTGATTTTGGCGAAACGTCGTCATAAGGACAAACCGTTTACAGAATGATTTAGCTTGAAGATGTGATGCCGTATGGTGTCACATCTTTTTTTGAACCATTTGTCACATGTTTTGGGTGATGTTGTATGGGTATAATTAGAAGAGAGGTTTTGAACAGTATGGGAGGGAATTGAAGATGAACGATTCATATACTTGGCTCAATCGCCGCAAAGTACGACCAGCGTACAGTGTGACCGGGAGCCGTTCGTGGTCGAGTGAACGCGTCGTTCGACCAGATCGCGCACGTGGGAAGATGGTACGTGATGTGAAACGTGTACGTCGCCCGTACGTAGACGAGTACGGCAATCGTCGTTGGACGACGGGGCGTGTGGTCGTCACGGATGCATCACGCAAAGCGCGGGCACATGGACATGGCGATACAGCCGTACAATTAGAATTCTCGACACCAACGCCATATGAACGTGTGAAAGAGATGATTCCGACGAAACGTGTTCTCGTTCCGGTCGTTGCCGGACTCGCGGTCGTCGGTGGGATTGCCGGTGTCGCCTATGCACTCCGTAAAAAGAAACGGAATAAGAAAAATTAAAAAAATCGCCGAAATTTCGGCGATTTTTTTAATTGAAGCGTTCAGCGAGGATGCGCTCGAGTTCACGTTGCCCGAGTTCACGCATTTCTGCTTCATTCTCTTCATCGTATGCATCATCCGAGAAGCGGCCGACAAATTCAACCTTGCCGTTACCGAGTTCACGGAACACTAAGTTTTTGCGATCGTTGTAAAAGACGACACGGTATTCACGACCATTTTCATGATCGTAGTTGAAGACGCCTTTGATGTGGTCCATGTTCTTCTCTTCGGGCTGATCCTCATCATCGTCCTCATCTTCTTCTGCTTCAGCAGCTTCATTAGCTTCATCAAGCGCGTCGGCGAGGACTACCGTTTCTTCTTTTTCTTCCGTCTCTTCCTCAGATGAGACGACTTCTTTTTTTTCTTCTTCTGTCATGTGAAACGACCTCCTTTGCTTACTTTCCTATCATACCCACTTTTTATAGTTGTGACTACTCAAAATGATGCGAACAAACACGGACGACATTCGAAGATGACATGATCAACCGTTGAAATAGCTGACGCTTGATCGATTCCGGGGCATCCACGGTCTTGAGCGCCTGTTCCATACATCCAAGCCAATGGCCGGCATGTGTCTCGGAAATGGGATGCTCATGATGAATCATCGCCAAGTTTCCACCGCCACGACGTTCAGAATACAACTTTGGACCGCCGAGCAACTGTGTTAAAAATTCAAATTGGTGCTGTTTGACTCGATCTTGATCTTCCGGAAATAGTGGAAGTAAAATTGGGTCGGCATAGACGAGGTCATAAAACGCGTCAACGAGTTGTTGTACACCACGTTCGCCTCCAAATTGTTCATAGGCACTCACATACATCCCCCCTCATACGTTCAGTCTAATCGATTTCAATCGAAAAAGGGAATGATGTAGGCTGCTACTTTTTTGAATAAGGTACAGAAGAGGTTTCCCTCTACAAATGCTTAGGGATGGTTCATAATGAAGAAAAAAGGGAAGGAGTGTTCGCTAAAATGACAGTGACCTTTCACGTTGGTCGATCGGGGACGGGAAAAAGTGAACAAATGATCCATGAGGTCATTCAAGAACTGAAACAAAATCCGAGCGGACCGACGATTTATATGATTGTACCGGACCAAATGTCGTTTGAGATGGAAAAGAAAATGGCGACAGTCGATGGTTTGCATGGCTCGACGCGCATTCAAGTCCTTTCGATGCGCCGTCTCGCCTTTTTGATGATGCGGGATGCCGGCGTAGCGACAGATCAATTCTTAGACCAGACGGGGACCCATTTGTTGTTACGGAGGGTCGTCGAGATGAGCGAAGAACGATTAACCTTGTTCCGCCGTACGATGAATCAGTTCGGATTTTATGAAGAATTGAACCAATTGATCTCGATGTTGAAGCGAGGGCTTGTTGAACCGGAACATTTATTACGGTTAAGCGAACAGGCGCAGCACCGTGCTCTGAAGCTACAAGACCTTTCCATCATCTATGAAGGATTTTTAAAGATGACGGAAGGCAAGTCACTCCATACAGAAGACTATTTCAACGTCATGTTGCAAATCATTCCGGAGACAGATTTGACGGATGTACGTGTCTATGTGGACGGATTCAACGAGTTTTCAGAGCAGGAGTTGGCGGTGCTCGTCGCACTCGCAGAGAAGGTCGATGTCGATGTGTTGCTGACAATCGATCCTGTCTTCTTGTATCGCCTCAATCCATTGTTTGGACCGACGCAGCGGACGCTCATGCGTTTCAAAGAACTGTTGGCAGAACGGCAGATTCCTTCTCGAGACGAGCTGTATGATACCGTCTATCGGTACACGCATCCGAGTCTCCGTTACCTTGAGGCCACATTCGACCAATTGACGGCGGAACCTTACACTGGTTCAGAGAACCGGATTGATTTACATGCCGCAGTCGACCGGACCGTCGAGGTGGAGGCGGCGGTTCGAGAAGTCATCCGTCTGACACGTGAAGAAGGGTATCGTTATCGGGATATTGCGCTCGTGTCACGCTCACTCGATGAATATGGTGATTTGGCATCTCAGGCGCTCCAAAAGATGGGACTGCCATACTTCCTTGATGAACGGCAACCGATGCTTGACCATCCGCTCGTCGAACTGTTGAAAGCGACGATTGAGATTGCTTTACGTGGATACCGAGAAGAGTCCGTGTTCCGTGCCCTGAAAACAGAACTCGTCGTCCTTGATCCGGTGCATCGTCGTACGTCGGTTGACCGGCTTGAAGCGTTCGTCATCGAGCGGGGAA
Source organism: Exiguobacterium sp. s140 (assembly GCF_018617035.1). GTDB lineage: Bacteria > Bacillota > Bacilli > Exiguobacteriales > Exiguobacteriaceae > Exiguobacterium > Exiguobacterium profundum. Next base: position 1,481,776 of record NZ_JACSJK010000001.1, on the reverse strand, counting down.
TCAAACATTACCATTGGCATGACGAATGGCAATTGCGCCGTCGTTCCGGGGAAGAAGCGCGACTCACGAGCGAAGAACTCGATATTGAGGCTGAGCTGAATCGATCGCGGGAGCGTGTCATCGAAACGTTCGATCCGTTGCTATCGGATTTGAAACAGGCGAAGACGATGCAGGCTTATACGCACGCCATGTATGCCTTTTTAGAGCGTGTCGGTGTATCAGACTGTTTGACGCACTGGCGTGATGAGGCGATTGAAGAGGCGGAACTACTCGAAGCGCGTGAGCATACTCAAGTATGGGACGCGGTCTTGCACTTGCTCGAACAGTTAGAAGCCGCAGCTCCGGAAGAGACGTTGTCGACGGACTTGTTCCTACAGATGATGGACACCGGGCTAGATAGTCTTCGTTATGCGCTCATTCCACCTTCGCTTGATCAATTGACGATAACGGATTATGTGCGTGGTCGATTGATTGATAAGAAAGTTGTCTTCCTGCTCGGGGCGAATGAAGATCAAATTCCTCTTGTCACGACCCAGTCGAAACTGTTGACCGATCAAGATTTGGATTTCATGCATGAGAATGGACTTCGTGCCGGCAAGGCGACAGAGCATTTGTTCGATGATGAAACATATTACTTATACAAAGCTGTGACAGCGCCGAGCGAGCGGCTATACATTAGCTATGCCCTAGTAGACAGAACGGGGAAAGCCGTTCAACCGGCGCGCTTTATCGCTGACTTGAAGGCGCGACTTCACCAAAATGTCATCAAGACTCATTTTGCTGAAGCAGGTGAGCACCGACCGCGTGATCAATTCGCCTTCTTGACGAATGTGAACCAGACGGCGGCGGTAACGGCACTTGAACTTCAGCGGTTGAGTCGTCATTATCCGATTCAAGACATGTGGTTTGCTGTCTACAATGAACTGTTGAAGCATCCAGATGGACGGGAACGTCTCCAGTTGTTGACGAGCGCACTCTTCTATCAAAACATCCCGGAATCGTTGGACGATCGTGTCGCAAAATCCTTATATACTCCGTCGATTCGGGCGAGTGTCTCCCGCCTTGAGACGTTCCAAGCCTGTCCGTTCAAACATTTCGCAAGTTATGGCTTGCGTCTGAAGGAACGACGATTGTACCGGCTCGAGGCCCCGGATATCGGGAATCTATACCACCGGACCATCGAACATATGTCGCAGACGGTGAAGATGGACGGAAAGGAGTGGCGAGATGTCACCCCGGACGAGTGTTCCAATTTAGCGGAGCAGGCGGTCGAACTCGTGACCCCAGAGATTCAGCATGCCATCTTGATGAGTTCGAATCGTTACGCCTACTTAAAGAAAAAATTGACGGACGTCGTTAGTAAGACGGCAGAAGTGTTGATTGAACAATCAAAACGAGACGGCTTTGACCCGGAAGCGTTTGAACTCGCGTTCGGTAGCGGACAAATTCCACCCGTTTCGTTCACTTTATCGAACGGGGCGACCTGTGAACTGGTCGGTCGAATCGACCGTGTGGACACTGCGATGGTCCACGACCAGCTATACGTCCGAATCGTCGACTATAAGTCGAGTAAACGTGAAGTCGACTTTGCAGAAATTTATTACGGTCTGGCGATGCAGATGCTCATCTATTTGAAGGTATTGATTGAGCAGGCAGAGGTGTGGACAAAAGAGAACGTGGCACCTGCTGCGGCGCTCTATTTCCACGTGCACCGACCACTCGTTCCACCTGCTGGTTCTGAAGAAGAGACGCGTCAAAAAGTATTGGAGTCATACCAGATGCAAGGGCTATTAGTAGATGACCCCGAAATTTTAGAGATGATGGACCGCTCGGCGAAAGGCACATCTAAAAAATCGATTGTCATCCCGGTCAAATATAAAAAAGATGGAACCCCTGACGCCAACACCTTGAAGAAGATTGTGACCCCTCCTCAGCTCGAACAGTTGATGGATCATGCGTTCGACGTCGTTAAAGCGAGTGCCGAGGAGATGTACAAAGGAAAAATTGACGTTGAACCTTATGAATATAAAGAACGGCGCCCATGTCAGACGTGTCCGTATCAGAGTGTCTGTCATTTTGACGAAGCGCTCTCGAATGCGCCACGTAAATTGAAGAAGCTTGAGAAAGAAGAGGTATTTCAGGAGTTAGGAGGCGATGACCGTGAAATGGACGAATGATCAGTTCGCCGCGATTGAAGCGAGAGGAAGTCACGTGCTCGTCTCGGCTGCGGCAGGGTCCGGAAAGACAGCAGTCCTTGTCGAGCGGTTGTCTAGTCGATTGCTTGATGAAACGGATGAACTCACGGCAGACCGGATGCTCGTCGTCACCTTTACGAATGCGGCAGCGGCAGAGATGAAACGACGAATCGCAAAGGCACTTGAAGAGGCGTTACGCGACGACCCGACAAATGAATATGTCCGAAAACAGCGGCAAATGTTGAACCGCGCACTCATTACGACCATCCATTCATTCTGTTTAGAGGTGATTCGTGAGAACTACTACCTATTAGATTTGGATCCGGCGTTTAAGATTGCGGAAGAACGGGACCTCGTCCTGTTGCAGGATGATGTCTTAGAAGAAGTGCTTGAGGAAGAGTACGGGAAACAGGATACCGATTTCTTCGCTCTTGTCGATGCGTATACGTCAGACCGGGGTGACAGTGAAATCGAGGATTTGATTCTTGGTTTATACCACTATGCGCGCACTCTCCCAAATCCTGATGCTTATTTAGACAAACTCGTGTCCATGTATACGTTCGGAGAAGATCCTGATGAGGAAGCAATCTTGATTGAGTTTGGACAGATGCTGTGGCATGACATCGAAAAAGCCGTACGAGATCTTCGGAAACTTGAAGCGGAGCTTCGGGTCGCCGGGTATGAGCCACAGTCTGAAAACATCCGGCAAGCGATTTTTCCGTTCGAACAGCTTGAAGGGGAGACCATTGTCTGGAGTGAACTCGAGACGGCGGCTCGTGCGATGAAGTTTGGCACGATGAAGGCTGTTCCGAAAAAAGAGGAGCACCAGATTTACCACGAGGTCCTCAAACCAGCTTACGACCAAGCGAAGAAAAAATTGACGGCAGCGGTGGAACAGGCTCGAGTCAGCGGGGCGGACTTATTGGAAAGCGTCTCGATGCAACAACCGCTCGTTGAAACCCTCGTTCGAACGGTCCGTGCGTTCGGCAAAGCCTATGAGCAAGCGAAGCGCGACCGTGCTTTTGTCGACTTCAGTGACTTGGAACATTATGCGCTCGCCATTTTACGACAAGATGGGGGACCGTCCGATGTTGCGGCGCTTTATAAAGAACGCTTCGCTGAGGTACTCGTTGATGAATATCAAGATACGAACGAGATTCAAGAAACGATCATCAATCTGGTCGCGAATGAACGAGAAGAAATCGGGAATTTATTTATGGTGGGCGACATCAAACAATCGATTTATCGATTCCGCCATGCCGAACCGGGTCTCTTCATCGATAAGGCGACGCGCTTTAGACAGGCGAACACAGGGAAGCGGATCGACCTCTCTCAAAATTTCCGAAGTCGTTCTGAAGTCCTCTACGGAATCAATGATTTGTTCGTCCAACTCATGGACGAAGAGGTCGGCGAAATCGCATATGATGAGGCGGCCCAACTTGTTCCTGGACGTGAGTATGAACCGATTCCGGCGGACCCTGAGTTTATTTTAGTCGATGGGGCGAGTCGTGATTTATCGAAGCAAGAAGTAGAAGGACGGGCGATCGCTACGCGCATCTTAGAACTCGTATCGGGAGACGAACCGTTTAAAGTGACGGATGAATCCACTGGTCAACTCCGAAACTGTGAATATCGCGATATCGTGATTCTCGTACGTTCGAAAAAAGAACGTGTGGAGCAATTGATGGACATTTTGACACAGTACAATATTCCGGCCTACACCGACTCGGATGGCGGGTATTTTCAAGCGACCGAGATTCGGATGATCCTGGCACTTTTGAAAGTGATTGATAATCCACTTCAAGACATCCCACTTGCCGGTGCGCTGCGCTCCCCGATGTTCCGTTTTGATGATAGCGAGTTGGCACGGATTCGACTTGAATCAGAAGATTCTTTCTATGAGGCGCTCAAGGCGAAAGCGGATGACGATGATGAGCTTGGCGTAAAATGTGGCGACATGCTTGACCGCCTCTCCCGTTGGCGTACTTATGCACGAAATCATAGCTTGTCGGAATTGATTCAACAATTATTCAATGACACCGGGTTTTATGACTTCTCAGGGGGATTACCTGGAGGAAAAGGGCGGCAGGAAAACTTGAAGGCACTTTATGACCGGGCCCTAGCCTATGAGCGTAGTGGCTATCGAGGTCTTTATCGCTTCTTACGTGTGATGGACCGACTACAGGATACTGGTGAAGATTTGTCAGAGGCGCGGTCACTCGGGGACGAGGAAAACGTCGTTCGTATCATGACCGTGCACAAGTCGAAAGGACTTGAGTTTCCGGTCACGATTGTTGCCCAACTCGGAAAACAATTTAATAAACGCGATCAAATGCAACGTGTCATTTTCCACAAACAGTACGGCATCTCACTCGATGCGATTGACGTCGTGACACGTACGAAATCGGAGACGTTCGTGAAAGAGATGATTCGACGAGATTTAGATGCGACGATGAAAGCGGAAGAGATGCGTGTCCTTTATGTGGCCCTGACACGAGCGAAAGAAAAATTGATTCTCGTGGGAACGGTAGGCGAACCACTCAAACACCTTCAGCAGTGGCTTCAGGTCGGTCAATCTGGAGATCGATTGGCGAGTGAGGCGAGGCGAGAGGCAAAAACGTATCTCGACTGGATTGCACCGGCGCTCTTACGCCTACCGAGTGCCGCTTCGTTTATCGAATCATTCGGCTTCACGGTTCCCTCTACTTTCCAAGAGTCGACTTCATGGGTTTACCGTGTCATCGGAGAAGCGGACCTTGCGGAGATTGCGACCCTTCAAGAGATGATGGCACAGTTGCACCACGTCCAGCGATTTGAAGCAATCGATTTTCCCATTCAAAATGAAGAGGAAACGATTCGTGCCGTTAAGCGGGCTTTGACTTATGACTACCCAGCACGGGATGCGGTGCGTACGGCGGCGAAACAGACGGTGACCGAACTGAAGCGGGCGATGCAACTCGAACAAGCCGCCTTCGAAGATCCGGTACGTCCGATCGATACTCCTTATCGCGAACCGAAATGGCGTCAAGTCAAACAGACCGGTGCGGAGCGCGGGACGACGTTACACTTGATTTTCCAATTGGCTGATCCGAATCAACCGATTGTCGATCAAATCAATCAATGGGAAATGCAAGGGATGCTCAGTCCGGTCGAGGCAGAGACAGCACGCCTCGCCATCCCGGATATCGAGATGTTTTTCCAAACGGAAGTTGGTCAAGCGCTCGCCGATGCACTAGAGCGCGGGACGGCATGGCGAGAGCTACCTTTCACCTACACGGTGCCGGCCGAACGCGTCAATCCGGATGGACACTTCACGGATGAGCATGTCTTGATCCAAGGGATTATCGATTGTCTGTATTTCGATGGGGACTCGTATGTGCTCCTGGATTATAAATCGGATGCTGTCACGCATCTATCCGATTCTCGGGAAGACGCACATGAGCGATTACGAGAGCGATATGCGATTCAATTACAATTATATCGAGAGGCAATCGAGACGATTTGGGATATCCAAGTCGAGCGGACTTTGATTTACTCACTTGATCTACAAGAAATCGTGACCGTGTCGACTAAATAAATGTGAATAAATGAAGAGCGATGTCAGTTATATGACATTGCTCTTTTCTTATGTGCACATTCACATTCGATTTCGTTGACAATCAAGTTGGAGAGGAGTAATTTATTTTATATAAAGAATTGTTCCATGTAGAACAATTCGATACGGAACGGTAAAGGAGTGAATGAGGATGACCGAGACAAATACAAATCGAGCACGGGAGATGATGCAATCATTTTGGCGTGTGCAACGTGTCCTGATTCGTCTCATGCATCAGACGGCGCAACAAAACGATCTTACATTGCCTCAACTTCACGGTCTGATGATGTTGAATGAACAGGGTGCGATTACGCAAAAAGAATTGGTTCAGCGAACGAGAATGCCAAAGAGCACGTTAAGTCAATCGTTAGATGGTCTCGTGGAGAAGGGTTTGATTCGTCGAGATATCAACCCGGATAATCGGCGAGAGGTTGTGTTGACGATTGACCAATCGGGCAAACGTTTGATTGAAGAGATTGAGCAACAAGAAGAAGGAACGGAATATCAATTGAATCAAATTTTGTCTCGTCTCGATGAGGATACGTATCAACATATGCTTACAGCTCATCAACATATTGCAGATGGATTGAATGAAGGGTTCACAGATTGTGAAGGAGTGTGTCGACATGATTAAGTTATTGAAACGTCTCGTTACTTATAAATGGGCTGTTCTGATGGTTTTATTGTTTGTGTTCGCGCAGTCGTTAGCAGATTTATTTTTACCGACGTTGATGGCGGACATTATCGATAATGGAGTCGTGACGGGTGATACCGGCTACATTTGGCGAATGGGCGGAATCATGCTAGGTGTAACGGGACTTGGAGCCCTTGCTGCCGTTGTGGCCAGCTTTTATTCTTCAAAGGCGGCGATGGGATTTGGTCGTGATTTGCGAAGACGCGTGTTCAATCATGTGGAACGTTTCTCACTTGAAGAGTTCAATCGTGTCGGGACGGCTTCACTCATCACCCGGACGACAAACGACATCACGCAAGTCCAGCAAGTCATCATCATGATGCTGCGAATGGTTGTGAGTGCGCCGATCATGTTTGTCGGTGGATTGATCATGGCGACCTCGAAGGATGCGACGTTGTCTCTTGTCATTGTTGCCGCAATGCCGGTACTCGTCATCTCGATTTTCCTCATTTTTTGGAAGGCGATGCCGTTGTTTAAAAAGGTACAAAATCGATTGGACCGGCTCAATCTTGTTCTCCGAGAAAATCTGACGGGCATCCGTGTCATCCGAGCTTTCAACCGTGAAAAAGAAGAACAGGTTCGATTGACGAAGGCGAATGAACGGTTGACGGACGTCTCAATCAAAGTGAACCAAATCATGGCGTTCCTCATGCCGGTCATGATGCTCGTGATGAACTTGACGGTTGTCGGCGTCATTTGGTTCGGAGGGATTCGGATTGATAACGGTGCGATGCAAATCGGAGATTTGATGGCGTTCATTCAATACGTCATGCAAATCATGTTCGCGCTCGTTATGGCATCAGTCATGTTCATCATGGTTCCTCGGGCTTCTGTGTCTGCCAACCGGATCAACGAAGTGCTCGAGATGGAACCTTCACTGATTGATGACGGGACAAAGACTGCGGACATTGAGCAAGGGACACTCGTATTTGATAACGTGACCTTCTATTATCCGGGTGCTGAAGAACCAGCGCTATCCGATGTGAGTTTTTCAGCGAATCCAGGTGAGGTCACAGCGGTGATTGGGGGTACGGGGTCAGGTAAATCGACACTCGTCAATCTGATTCCAAGATTTTACGATGTGACGTCGGGGACAATTCGCGTGAATGGTGTTGATGTCCAAGCGGTTCCACAAGAGGCACTTCGTTCGAAGATCGGGTTCGTTCCACAAAAGGCGTTGCTGTTCACAGGTACGATTGCTGAGAACATTCGATATGGGAAGACCGATGCAACAGTGGAAGAAGTCGTTCATGCCGCATCCATCGCGCAGGCAAGTGACTTTATCGAGAAGATGCCAGACCGATATGAGGCTGTGATCGAACAAGGTGGGTCAAACGTATCAGGTGGTCAAAAACAGCGTCTGTCGATTGCGCGAGCTCTCGTTCGGAAACCGGATTTATATGTATTCGACGACAGTTTCTCGGCACTTGATTTTAAAACGGATGCCGCCCTTCGCAAAGCGTTAAAAGAAGAAACGAAAGATGCGACGGTACTGATTGTTGCACAACGTGTCAGCACGATCATGGACGCCGACCGAATCATCGTTCTAGAAGAAGGAGCCGTTGCCGGAATCGGGACACATGAGGAATTATTTGCGACGAATGCGGTCTATCAAGAAATCGTGAAATCGCAATTGTCTGAGGAGGAAATCGCATGAGTGAGAAACAAGCAAATACGCGACAAACTCATGGGGGACACGGCGGTCCAGGAGGTCCGGGCGGTGGAAATATGATGATGATGGGCGAAAAGCCAAAAGCATTCAAAGTCACGTTCCGTCGTTTGCTTGCCTATTTGAAACCACGGCGAAACACGTTGATTGCTGTGTTTGTCGCGGCGATTTTAAGTACAATCTTTATGATTGCCGGTCCGAAAATCATGGGAATCGCCATCACCGAACTGTTTGAAGGGGCATATGCGAAGTTTACAGGTGTGCCAGGGGCAGAAATTGATTTCACGAGAATCGGACAAATTTTGTCGCTCCTCGCTGGCCTTTACGTCATCAGTAGTCTATTCAACTACGTGCAACAATATTTGATGTCCGGTGTTGCCCAAAAAACGGTCTATGATTTGCGCGAAGACGTGAACAAAAAGTTAGAACGACTTCCGCTCAAGTATTATGACGGACGCTCGAACGGGGAGACATTGAGCCGGGTGACGAATGACATCGACTTGATTGGGAGTACGCTACAACAGAGTGTCACGTCATTCATTACTTCCATCGTTACCATCATTGGGATTTTGATTATGATGCTGTCGATCAGTCCTCTGTTGACGGTCATCTCTCTTGTGTCCCTTCCGCTCACGATTTTTGCGATTCGTCCGATTTTGAAACGGTCGCAACAATATTTTTCCGATCAACAGCGTCACCTTGGACGACTGAACGGCCATGTGGAAGAAATGTATACAGGGCACGCGGTCGTCAAAGCGTTTGGTCGGGAAGAGACAGCTGTGCGTGAGTTTGACGATGTGAATGAGGAGCTTTACGATGCAGGACGGAAAGCGCAATTCATTTCCGGAATCATCATGCCGATGACGATGTTCATCGGGAACATCAGCTATGTATTGATTAGTGTCGTCGGCGGTATTTTGGTCACGCAGCGCAGCATCTCCATCGGGGACATTCAAGCGTTTATCACATATACACGTCAGTTCACCCAACCAATCACCCAGACAGCGAATATCGCGAACATCGTCCAGTCGACGGTTGCCGCGGCGGAACGTGTATTTGAACTGTTGGATGAAGAAGAAGAAGTGAAAGATGTGACGACCTATCAATTAGAACGTGCCGAAGGAAATGTCACGTTCCGTCATGTCGATTTCGGATACGGTGACGACCTACTCATTCAAGATATGAATCTCGATGTGTTGACGGGCCAAACGGTGGCCATCGTCGGTCCGACAGGCGCCGGCAAAACGACATTGATTAATCTACTCATGCGTTTTTATGAGTTGAACGGTGGAGAGATATTCATCGATGGGAAAGACTCGCGTAAAATGTCGAGACAAGATTTGCGACATACGTTTGGAATGGTCTTACAGGACACGTGGCTATTCAACGGGACGATTCGTGATAACATCGCCTATGGGAAAATGGGAGCGACTGAGATGGAAATCGTCAACGCGGCGAAAACGGCGCATGCGGATGCATTCATTCGAACATTGCCAGACGGATACGACACCGTGTTGAATGAAGAGGCCAATAACATTTCACAAGGTCAAAAACAGTTGCTGACGATTGCGCGAGCAGTATTGGCGAACCCACCGATTATGATTTTAGACGAAGCAACGTCGAGTGTGGATACGCGTACTGAGATTTTGATTCAACAGGCGATGAAACGGCTTATGAATGGGCGGACGAGTTTCGTCATCGCTCACCGTTTATCGACCATCAAAGATGCGGATTTGATTTTGGTTATGGACCAAGGTCGGGTCATTGAGCAAGGAACACATGAATCGCTTCTTGAAGCTGGTGGTTTTTATGAAGAACTTTACAATAGTCAGTTCGCTGAAAAAGAAGTCGTATAACTGGAATACAGGTTTTGGGGCAATGTGAATAGGCAAAAGACGTACGAGATGAGTTTCGTACGTCTTTTTATTTTGTGTAACAATTACAAATCCGTTAAAATAAAAAAATGGGATAAAAAATGGAGGAACAATTATGGTTAAAATCTTACTTGCGGAAGACGAAGAAGTGCTACGCATGCTTGTTATGGATACATTAGAAGATGAAGGATATGACATCGACGAGGCACAAGATGGAATTGAGGCCTATCGATTGATTGAAGAAAATGAATATGATTTGGTCATTGTGGATCATATGATGCCCGGTATGACAGGGCTTGAAGTGATTGAAAAAGTACGGAAGTTACCAGGGCGACAAGAGACGAAAGTGATGATGTTGACGGCGAAAAGCCAACAATCTGACCGTGATTGCGCGAACGAGATTGGTGTCGACTACTTCATTTCTAAACCGTTCAGCCCACTTGAACTCGTCAAAATCATAGGAGGCATCGTGAAGTGAAAAGGTGGTTTAAACAAAAACTCGGACGCGACATCATGGTCGTCCTTTATTCCTTCCTCGTCATTGCATTGGTCGGATCGGCATTGACTTATGTCTATATCGAGAACCGTTTGGAGGCGAACGAGGCGAGATTGCGTCAGGTCGATGAACGCGTTAACCGTTTGACTACGCTTTGGGATGAGTGGCAGGCTGACCAATATGATACACGAGGATATCTCTTGTTCGGCGACACAGCATCGCTCGAACGTTCACGTGCGAATGAGGCGAAGTTCCAACAAGAAATCAATTGGTTCAAAACACAAGTTCAGACGCGCCAAGGAGAATTGTTCGCAGAAGATCTTCAGCAGTTCCACGACTTTTACTATGATGTGATCATTCCGGTGACGTATGAATATGCCCAAGCGCAACAAGATGGGGAAGTCACAGAGACGTTTATCGATGCTCAAACGATTGCCGAGTTGCCGACGGCTCAGCGCTTGATTGATCAAGGACTCGTCCAATTTAATCCGCAACGTGGAATCGACATCCTCGGACCGATTGATGAGGTAGAGTCTGCGCTCGGAGAATATCGTGAGTTGATGGCATCTGAAAAAGAGGCCGTCTACGTTGAATGGCGACAGAACAACAATATGCTTCAATTCTTGTGGATCATGAGCATCGCCTCGTTCGCCGTATTGATCTTATTGTTTGTCCAGCCGTTCCTACGCCGTCAAACACGTTTGATTTCACGACTTTCCATCGCATCGAACCGCTTGTTAAAAGGGGAAATCGTTGATTTGAGCGATCAGATGAAACGAGAAGATGAGATTGGGACGATGTCTCGATCGTTCCATAAGATGGCTGAGACACTTCGTGACAATGAACGACATTTGATTGAAAAAAACCATGAGTTGCAAGCACAACAAGAAGAGTTGATTGCCCAACAAGAAGAATTGCAGGCACAGCAACAAGAACTAGAAGAAATTTTAGAACAGACGCAACAAAACGAGCAACATCTCGCGTATCGGAATGAATTGACGGAGACGTTGGCATCACGCGATTCGCTTACGGCCTATCCTGAAATCATCGAGAAACTGGTCACGATTACAGATTCGGAGGTCGGTGCACTCGTGTTTGTGGATGAGTCCGGCACGTATCGTGTGACGAGTCATGGTTTGAACGACACGTTGTCTCGTCAGTTGCTCGATAGCGAAAATTCCGTATTGACGCGCGCGATGACATTGAAGACGACGGTACATTCGTCGAAACAAGTCGCAAGCGACCATCCGCTCCCGTATCCGTACTATATGTTTGAGACGGCGGTACCGGTCCATGACCCGACAGATGATTCAATCATCGCGTTCATCTATCTGGTCCGATACAAAGATCGCTTCACCCAAACACAAATGGGTGACATCATGTCATTCGCTCGTCAACTCTCACTTTCTCTCTTACGGATGCGTCTATTTGAAGAGATGAAACGGGAGAAAGGCAAGACGGAGCGAATTCTTGATTCGATTCGAGAGGCAGTCGTCTACATCGACCATTCGACAAATGACGTGTTCGTCAACCGTCCGCTCTACGAGATGTTCCCTGAGTTAAGTGACGTCAGCTCACTGGATCTTGAAGAAGAAACGTGGGAAGAATGGCGGAATCGTCTTGTTGAAACGGTCGATCAAGCGGAGGACTTTACGAAGTATACGAATCGCCTGTTCACCGAAGATTTCCCACATGACAGTGTCAGCTTCTCAATCCGTAAAGGCGAAATGAACTTGCAGATGTATGCGGAACGCATCATTGTCGGTGGTCTATCGAAAGGTACGCTTCTCGTCTTCCGAGATATCACGAGTGAGACAGAGGCGGAGCGATTGAAGAGTGAGTTTATCTCAACCATCTCGCATGAACTGCGTACGCCGCTCTCGTCCATCTATGGATTCACGGAATTGATGGTCAAAAAACAGTTGCCGAATGAAAAACAAGCTAAATACTTGGAGACCATTCACTCCGAGACGGAGCGTCTGACACATCTCGTCAATGACTTCCTCGATGTGCAGCGAATGGAATCCGGTAGTCAAATGTATGACCGGGAACAGCTTGATATCGAGCCGGTCGTCCGAGACATGTTGACGTTCTATGAGGCATCGTCGTTAAAACATGAATTCGAATTGATTGCGGATGATGCACGTCCATATGAATTATTCGTCGATTGCCAGAAGTTCAAACAGTTGATGAGTAATCTATTGTCGAACGCTGTGAAGTATTCTCCACGGGGTGGAAAAATCACGGTCGAACTTGCGCATCACGAACAAATCGTGTCCATTAAAGTGAAGGACGAAGGAATCGGGATTCCAAGCGACGCGCTCGATCGCTTATTCGATAAATTTTATCGTGTCGACAACTCCGACAGTCGTGAAATCGGCGGTACGGGGCTCGGATTACCGATTTGTCAGGAAATCGTCCGCGGTCACAACGGCCAAATCCATGTAGAATCGATTCAGCATGAGGGCTCGACGTTCATCGTTGAAATCCCAAGCTATGAGTACGCTGTCCAAGAGGCAGAGACGACTCCTGTATAATGTATGGGCCATCCCTTGAGGATGGCTCATTTTTTAGAATCGTTCGCTTGACCAATCGGGAGAGAGTTCGTGTACAATGAAGACTGTACAACATCATAAAGGGGGGCATTAGAATGCCACTGATTGCATTCTTGCACACGCACGTTACGAGCTGGATTTTGTTACTTATTTTGTTTGCCGTGGCCTATATCGGTTATAAGAACGGCAACAAGAGTGGAAAAATCGCACATATGGCGTTTCGACTCATGTTACTCATCGCATTCGGAACAGGACTTTATCTCTACCTTCAGTTGAATGGTGGCGGGACATTCTATCACGTGAAAATCACGGTCGGTTTATTAACTTTGATCTTCGGTGAGATGACGCTCGTCAAAGTCAAAAAGAAAAAACCGTCAAACGGACTATTTGGCGGGTTTATCGTCTTGGCGCTCATTACGATTTTCATCGGCTATGCATTGCCTTATGGACAATCTTTCTTCAACAGCTTTATTCAATAAGACGTTCCCACTTCGCACACCGAAGTGGGATTTTTTTGTTTGTACACAAATTATTAGGGGAAAATAAAAAAATCAGTAATTACGACGATGAGGTGAAACGATGGATCAACAGATGATGGAATGGACACGAGTTTTACACGCGCGGAAATGGATGAAACAAACTGAATCATTTTTACCCTTATGGCACGGCTATATCGGCTACAAGTTCGGACTATTCGATGCGCTTCAAGGTGGCGCGAGCATGGCGGAGATGAATTTACGTCTAAAACGCCCATTGACACAACTTGCACTAGAGCGTTGGTTAGAAGTCGGGGTCGCCGTCCGTCATTTGAAGAAGAGAGGTTGGCGCTACTATCCGACGCGTGGATTGAAATATCAATTATCCGGTAACGATGAACGGAGTATTGGGTTCATGCTTCAAGAAATGATGGAGCTTCATATCCCCGCGTTAATCGCTTATCCGGAATTTCTAGAGTCTGGGAAGCAAAAGACGTTTGATGGAGCTGAACACGGTCAAGTCGTCGCGAAGACGTCGACACTCGTCGAAACGGTCGCATTTCCGATCGTTCAACAATTGTTACGACAGGCAAATGTCGAATCGATGCTCGATATTGGATGTGGGCACGGCGGCTACTTACGTAAACTACAAGCGCTCGAACCGAGTTGGGAACTGACGGGCATCGATTTAGAGGAAGAGGTAATTGAAGAGGCACGATCACGAGACGAGAGTGATGACATTCATTTTGAGGTCGCCGACTTCATGAACTGGGAAACAGACGAGCAATTTGATGCGGTGATGATGAACAATATGCTGTATTATTTCTCGCCGGAAGAGCGGGTCAAGTTGCTTGAGAGACTACGGGAACGATTAGAAGAGAAGGGGGTCGCCGTTCTTGTGACGCCGCTCGCCGAAACAGCGCTCGGTGGACGATTCGCTTCCGCGTTCAATGCATTCATGACACTCCACGATAATTTGTACCCGCTTCCGACCATTCCACAATTGCGCCGGCAGATGCAAGAAGTCGGTTTTGAACAAATCCGCTTCATCCCATTCATTCCGGAAGGTTCTTGGTATATCGTCATCGCCGAGCGAGGAAAGACAAACCTGCTCAATCAACCGATTCAAAATTGAACTTGTCTCCCGTCATTCCTATAATGATAGAGAAGCATAAGAGACTATTCACATAGGGAGTTGTTGAGTGTGTCGAAACAAAGAGTTGCCGTTATTGGGGCAGGACCCGGTGGATTGGCTGCTGCGATGCTACTGGCGCATCGCGGGGTAGACGTCACCGTATTTGAGAAACAACCGTTTGTAGGCGGCAGAACGTCACGCTTAGAAGTAGGCGAATTTGCGTTCGACCGAGGACCTACGTTTTTGAATATGCCGTATATTTTAGAAGAAATTTTTGAAGAGACGGGACGTAATCTGCATGATTATGTCGAGATGAAACAATTGGAGCCGATGTATGATTTGTACTTTGACCGTGGGACGCGTCAACTCTCGATGACAACAGATCGTGATCAGATGTATCGTGCCATCGAAGAACAATTTCCTGGGAATGGGGAAGGCTACGAGCGGTTCATGAGTGAACAGGCGATCAAACTGTCTAAATTGATGCCTGTGCTTCAGACCGCACATGACAAGCTCACTGACTATGTCTCGTTGCGCGTACTTAAGGCGCTACCGTTTCTCTCAATCGGTAAATCGCTTTATGACGTCTTGTCCGAGTACTTCACGAGCGAAGAACTGAAGTATGCGTTCACGTTCCAGGCCAAATATTTAGGGATGTCCGCCTGGGAATGTCCGGGTGGATTCTCCATTCTATCTTACATGGAACACGCCTACGGAGTGCATCACCCGATCGGCGGAGTGAACCAGCTATGTCATGCGATGGCGAAAGTGATTGAAGAAGAGGGAGGCGTCATTCGTTTAGGCGAACCGGTAGAACGTCTTCTCATGGATGGTCGGAACGTGAGGGGTCTCGTGTCCGGAAGTGTCCATTATGCGTTTGATGAAGTCGTGATTGGTGCGGACTTCGCACATGCGATGACGTCGCTCGTTCCAGACGGTAAACTAACGAAGTGGAGTCCGACTCAACTCAAGAAGAAGCGTTACTCGTGCTCGACATTCATGCTTTATCTCGGGCTCGATCACATCTACGAAGATGTGGCGCATCACTCGATTCACTTCGCGGACGATTATGAATTGAATGTCAAAGAGATGACACAAGAATTGAAATTGAGCGAGGACTTCTCGTTTTATGTACAGAATGCCTCACGCATCGACCCGACACTTGCGCCTCCTGGCAAGTCATCGCTTTACGTTCTCGTACCGGTGCCGAACAATTTATCTGGCCTCCCGTGGGAGACGTTACAAGCGACCATGACAGAGCGCGTTCTCGACGCGCTTGAGACACGTTCCCCTTACCGAAACATCCGTCAACACATCGAGGTGATGGAGGCGTTGACGCCTGAGGACTGGGAAGCGTTTGGTGTATATGAAGGTGCAACGTTCAATCTAGGGCACAACTTATCGCAGATGATGTATTTCCGCCCGCATAACCAATTCGAAGAGCTCGACAACGTCTGGCTCGTCGGCGGTGGGACCCACCCAGGAAGTGGGCTGCCGACCATCTTTGAATCAGCGCGGATCACGACGAACCTTTTGCGTGACCGTGCAGGTGTCGGCCGATGAATATTAGCTTTGTCGGAGCAGGGGTCGGTACACTATATGCCGCCCTCTTATTGACGAAACGCAATCCGTCACTTCAAATCACGATTTATGAGAAAGAGGACCGGGTCGGTGGACGCTTGAACTACGTGGAATTCGATAATGGGGCGAAAGTCGATGAAGGTCCAACCATCGTCTTATTGCCGAGTAAACTGAAACAACAACTGATTGAGGCGGGTCTTCCTGAACATGAAGTGGAGTTGATTGAAGTCGATCCACTTTACCGCTTACGTTATCAAGACGGGACATCATTCTATAAATATCGGGAAATCGAGAGACAGGCGGAAGAAATCGAACGAACTTTCGGCGAAGGAGATGCCTTCCGTCAGTACATGTCCCAAAAGAAAGAAGAGTATCGGATTGGCTTCGATACGTTTTTAGATCGTAGTTATGCCTCAAAAGCGGAGTTGTTCGAGCCTAAACTGCTTCTCCTTCTCATGCGGTTAAAAGCATATGAGACGGCTCATGCGAATATGAAACGCTTCTTTGAAGACGAACGTTTACGTGTCGCCTATAGTTTACAAACGCTCTATATCGGCGGAAATCCTTATGCCACTCCTTCGTTATATGGACTCATTCCTTATCGTGAACAAGAAGAAGGAGTCTGGTATGTAAAAGGAGGATATTTTTCGCTAGCCACGAAAATGGAACAAGAGTTGAAGCGTCGAGGTGTTCATTTCGAGATGAATGCTACCGTCAATCGTGTCCATGTCACGGACGGGGTGGCCAATGGAGTCACGGTAAATGACGAATATGTACCGTATGATGCAGTCGTCGTGAACGGTGATTTTCCACTCATGGAGCGCCTGATTGATGGTGTGACGCCAAAGACGTATGAACCGTCAAGCGGTACGTTACTTCTTTATTTCGCCGTCAACGGCGAACTCGACTTACCGATTCACCAATTCGATTTACCGAATGATTTTGAAGGATCGATGCGTACGATCTTTGAGGATGGTAAACTAAGTGAGTATCCAGCGATGTACACCTTTAATCCATCGCGAATGGATGTAACCCTCGCGCCAGAAGGAACGAGTGTATTATATGTTCTTGTCCCGGTTCCTCGAAAATTGGAACGAGAAGACTTTGAGGCACAAGGGACAATCGAACACCTATTAGGAAGAATCGAGGCATTCATGCCTGATTTCCGTGAACGCGTCATCGAGATGAAAGTCCGGACACCGATGGATGCTGAGCGATTCGGATTGTTCGAAGGAGGAAGTTTTGGGATTGCACCAAAGTTATCTCAGTCAGCCGCCTTCAAACCACAAGCGAGACCATTCCCGAAAATCGAACGCCTCTATGCGGTGGGCGCATCCGTCCATCCATGCGGTGGCGTCCCCATCGTTATGATTGGGTCGCAATTACTTGTGAAAAAAATGGAAGAAGAAATGGGGGCAATGCATCGTGACGACACAAGAAGCGTATCGTCAATGTGAGGAAATCATGAAGAAGGGCTCGTTAACCTTTTACCGGGCCTTCTCTTTGCTCTCAAAACCAGACCGTCAAGCGGTCATGGCAGTATATACTTTCTGTCGCACCCTCGATGATGCGGTCGATGAATCAGACCGTCCAGAAGAGAGTTTGGCAGCATTTTTGCATGACTTCGACCGCTTTTTAGCTGGTTACGACCAAGATGAAGCACTATGGGTTGCCCTTCGTGATGTGTGGAAACGTTATGACATGGACGTCGAACCATTTTTTGAATTGGCGGAAGGGATGAAATGGGACTTACATAAGTCACGGTATGAGACGCTAGAAGAGACCGAGCAGTATAGCTATTATGCAGCGAGTACGGTCGGCTTGATGTTGCTCCCGATCCTTGTCCCAAATCAGGACGAAGCGACGACACGTCAGCTAAGACAAGGCGCCATCGACCTTGGCATTGCGATGCAGCTGACCAATATTTTACGAGATGTCGGTGAAGATTTGAATCGAGACCGCATCTATTTACCACGTACGATGATGCGTCAGTACGGTGTGAGTGAAGAGATGTTACAACAACGAGAAGTGACCCCTGTCTTTATCGATCTATGGGAGGCCTTGGCGAATCGAGCAGAGTTCTTGTATGCACGGGCACGGGAAACCCATCATCTGTACCCACTTGCGAGTCGAAAGCCGGTACAAGCAGCAGCTCTTCTCTATGAAGGGATCCTTGATGCGGCCCGTGCGAATCGACATGACGTCTTCACGAAGCGAGCATACGTATCGACCTTACAAAAAGGAAAGTTGTTGGCAAAACTATAAGCAATTTGATTCCCTGTAGACGCTCGATGGCGTCTACAGTTTTTTGCGTACAAAAAAACCACTTTTGGCGGGGGACCAAAAGTGGCGTAAGCGTTATGTGATTCATTCATCGGGGAAATGAATGAATCGGTTTGTGATGAAGCCCTAAAGATGTGCCGGGATTCATGGGGAATGAATCAGTTGGGACATCTTCGTCGAAACAGGATGCTTGATGGACTAAGGGGGAACATCATACGCAAGCTGTCTCGACTACGGGATACGAGTGGGGAAACTCGCTCATCACTTTTTCTCGGGTGTGACAAGTTCAAAACGCGATGAGGCTCGGGGAAGCCATTCGATCGCTACAGGTGTAACAAACGTTACAGAACTGCTTGAACTCGAATATGATATTATCACGTCTTTCAATTGTCGACAAGTGTCGAAACTCGCGTTCACAAAATGTTCATATTGTCAGAGGTATGTCCTCTAACATCGAGCGTGCAGCGAATTGTCCTGAAAGCGTCACCATCGGACTGCCACCGCCAGGATGAGTCGAACCACCAGCAAACCAGATGTTCGATACGTCTGTCGACCGCGGTGCAGGACGGAAAAACGCTCCTTTTTTCGAGTTGGCCGATGTGCCATAAAGTGCCCCATAGTACGCATAAAAATCACGGGTCAAATCTTGTGGGGTCACCCGTTTATGGTAGAGCACCTCTTCTTCTTCCCAATCCACACCGAACATACGTAAGCGTCTGCGAATCAAATGCTCATACGTATCTGCATCAATTTCGGTCAGATGTGCCGGAGCATTGACGAGGATGAACAGGTTGTCTCCTGCCTCGCCCATCGACGGATCGGTGGCGGAAGAATTCGAAATATAGATTGTCGGCTCGTCCGCATACCGCTCTTCTTGGAAGAGTGCTTTAAATTCCCTTTCATAGTCGTCTGAGAAATAGACGTTATGGTGTGCCAAATTCAATCGTTTGGACAATCCGACCATCATGACGAATGCGGAAATCGAAGGTTCGACGGTATCGCGTGTCGGGACTGGGAAAGATGGGCGGTCTTTCGCGTCAACGAGTCGCGGGTATTGCGTCAAGAGTTCACCGTTGAGAAGAACGGCATCACACGAGATGACTTCTTGGTCATCGACGACGACATCATGTGCTTTTCCGTTCAACACATCAATTTTCGTCACTTCATGACCGAGTCGGAACGTCACTCCGAGTTCGCTCGCCCGTTTGGCGAACCCTTTTGCGATATTCCAGTTTCCACCTTTCGCAAAATAGACACCTTCATTCAATTCCAAATGTGCGATAAGGGCGAACGTACCTGGTGTCACGTATGGGCTGCTACCAATGTACGTCGCATAGCGGTCGAGCGCCTGAATAATGCGTGGGTCCTTGAAATACTTCTTGTGAAGGGCGTGCAAACTTTGAAGTGGATGCACTTTGACCATGTCCGCCCAAAGACCGGGATCCAACTTTGTGTCCATTTGTGTGAAGAAGCGCTTATTCGCAATGTCGAACAGCTTTTCCGCTTCATCTAGATAGGCACGCATCTGATTGTGTTTCAACTGGTCACCGGTCAAACGCCGTACTTCGACCTCAAGTTTTGCCCGATCGGCACTGAACGTGAAGGATGACCCGTCTGTGTAGTGGTTGACGGTATGCTGATCGAGTTTGATTAACTCAAAATAGTCATCCGGATTGGCCCCGCTATTTCGAATGACTGAACGAAATACATCCGGCATCGTGATCGTATTTGGACCAAAGTCGAACCGGTGACCGTCGGTTATAATGGGCATGAGTTTGCCACCGACATGTTGATTCTTTTCAATGACCGTGACGTCATAACCTCGTGCTGCGAGCGTGACGGCGGCGCTTAGTCCACCGAGACCAGCCCCAATCACTATGATTTGTTTCATACAATTGTCCCCCTTTAGACGTCTGCTTAGGAATAGTGACGACCTTTCCACGTGATGGGCAACCGTCTCCATTTACGAATGACGGCATTCCCGAGTAAGGTCAAGTAAGCGATTAAACTGAGTGGATGGTACCATGTACCGGACCCATTTGATTTCAGATCGACAGCGAGACGCGCGAGGAGCACGAAAATCGCTGCGCTAATCGTCTGCCAACTCGGTGAAAAGATCCAAGCGAGCATAGCCGTCAACTGGATGCCGTAATATGTCATGAAGTACAAGGCGAGTCCTACTGATTCATTCATTCCCTTGAATACGTTCTTTGAAAACCCGGTCCACACTTCTTCATTCGTTTCATACATGTCGCAGGAGATGAACGGGGAGACTTGAACGAGTGACGTGACTTTTTGATGACGTTTGAACGTTCGACATAAATCGATATCATCAATCAACGACGTTCGAATAGCAGCATGTCCGCCAACTTCCTCGTAGCTGTTCCGCTCGACGAGTACGTTCATGCCATTCGCCGCGGCAAATGCGGGGTGTTTCACTTTACGCCAAAACAAAGGCAGATGTTGGGCGATGAGCACGTGTTGCATCGGAATCAACAATTTCCCGAGAAATGTGGATGTCGGAAATTGAGGGAAACCTGATAAAAAGACGGCCTGCTCTCGAGCGAGCGTGGCATGCATGCGGGCGATAAAACTCGAATCGATCGTGACGTCCGCATCTAAAAAGAGAAGATACGGTTCAGTCGTGCGTGATGCTAGTTGATGACAAGCATGAACTTTTCCGGCCCAGTCATGGGGCAAAGGAACACCTTGGATGACGGTAAAACGGGTATCGTTACCGATTGCGCGATTCAATTTTTCATATGTATCATCCTCGGAACGGTCCTCGTAGATATAAACATGAGTCCCATCCGGTATCGCCTGCTTTAAATTTGAAATCAGTCGATCGACGTGACGCGACTCATTGCGCATCGGGATGCAGACGGCTGTCGCCGGTGTGCGTCCTGGGTCGGCGAGCGGTCTCAAGAACGAAAGATTGATTAGGGTAAAGATAAACATCGAGAGGGTGAGCAGCCATAAGATCATGAACGTCCCCTCCCAAGTCGGAACATCGTTTCTGTCCATTCAGCAAGATTACGACGTGGTCGAAAGAGCGGCACATAGGCATCAGACCGAATGATGGCGTCTTGTCGCACGTCGTCATAGAGCGCTTCAAGTGCTTGCGCGATTTCCTGCTTCTGAGCTCGTCGTGTCGTCGACGTCACGACTACTGTTCGAAAGCGGACATATACAAGGGGTTCCGCATGGTTCTCAAACGAATAGTACATGGCGCATAATTGGACGGGGCGGTCGTTCAGTAACAACGTCGCGCCAGACTCGATTTCGACAGGTCGAAGTTCCTGTGGCATCTCTTGTCCTTGAGGGAACATCCAGACGGATTTCCTGGACGCGAGCAATTCATTCGCATAAGCCAGTGAGGCCCGTACATCGGAGAGACTTCCTTTTTTCACCGAGAAGGCACCGAGGTGTCGAAAGAACGGGAAGCGACGTAGTCCATCCTCGTCCATCAACACATGAATATCGTGTCGTAAAAAATGTTCATTGATCATATACATGATGAGACCGTCCCACCACGCGCTATGTGTACTTAAAAATAATCCGGGGGTCGGAACGTCGTCCGTTCGGATATAAATGTTATGGAAGGTGGGACGTATTTGCCGTTCCCGCACGAACGTCGAGAACAGGTTATTGAACCATTTCTTTTTGTGTGACTCGATCATCGCGCCCCCTCCTTTCAAGTAGAATCACTCCGGATGTGAGGATGCTGAGGAGCCCGATGCCATAGAGACCAGCATTGACAGCCGTGACACCGAAGAGCGCGTGAAGCATGACGAACAAATAGACGCCGTGCTGGATGAACAAGGAATCAACAGCTCGTTCGTGACGCTGTAACAACCATGAGAAAATAAGGGATAACCCGAACCAACCGATAAAGTTTTGTGTCGGGATATCATAATATAAGCCGTCATTCCCCCATTCCCAGTAGCCTTTCACGTTTGCCGCCACCGGATCGATTGCCATATCGAGCCACACGGCGAGAATTGGGACGAGCCATAAAATATTGTGGCGGAATGGAAAGAGACGGGCCACGGCAAAGCTAGATCCAATCACGGCAAGCCACGCCGCACCGATTGTGACAGGGACTCCAAACACTGTCGGACCGAACGCCTCAGCGTAGACGTATTCGCTGAACGGGAACCCTGTCTTCACACCGAGAGTCTCGACGGCGATTGAACCGAAGAAAATAAACGGAACAATCCAAGCACCTTGCCGGACCCCTTGATAAAGAATCGTTCCGCCAATCGCGCCGGCTAGCCATAAAAAGACGGGGTTTGCCCATTCTAGCCAAGGCGGAAGCAGGTCGAATCCAACTAAAATCAACCCAATGAAATACCAAACAATAAACCATTTCCAAATAAACGGATACACTTTCATTCCATCACCTCTTCTTTCATTCTAAAGCTCATCGAAGTCTTCGTCTAACAAATGCATGTACAAAAAAGAGCCTCGCTGAACGAGACTCTCAATTGGCCATCCGTTTCCGTCTTTTCACGAATGAGAAGGCGATGAATAAGACATAGAACGGGATGGCGATGAACCAAAACGTCGGCCATTCTTTCCAACGGGCGAACATCATATACGTCACATAGACGAGGCTGATGGTAATGATGAACGAGTGACGTGGCAATGGTACATCTTTAAAACTCGGGATGCGAACACGGCTGACCATCAACAGGGCGAGCCCCGTGAAGAAAATCGGTGTCAACAGTTCGCTGACGCGGTCACCGAACGTCGTGATGACAGCGAGAAGTCCCCCGGCGGCCGTGATCGGGACACCAGAGAAGTAACTCGCTGCAACGTTTGTCGCAGATAAATTGAAGCGAGCCAGGCGATAGGCACCGAATAGCGGGAAAAGTGCCGCAAAAAACAATCCATAATTGCCGTAATCAATAAAGAAGGTGTAATAAGCGAGCATCGCCGGTGCGACCCCGAACGTGACGATGTCAGCGAGTGAGTCCAATTCTTTCCCAAAATCGCCAGCGACCCCGAGCATACGGGCGAGGCGCCCGTCTAAACTGTCGAGCATCATCGCGATGATGATTAACAGTGTGGCGTTTGAGAAGTCACCACGTGCGGCGTAGACGATGGCGACGACACCACAAAATAAATTTCCGAACGTAAAGGAGTTTGGGACCCACGAACGGATACGTTCTTTCCACATAATTTTGCCCCCAGTAAGGTCATTGGCTGAACCAGTG
This sequence comes from Exiguobacterium sp. s140, assembly GCF_018617035.1. Classification (GTDB taxonomy): domain Bacteria; phylum Bacillota; class Bacilli; order Exiguobacteriales; family Exiguobacteriaceae; genus Exiguobacterium; species Exiguobacterium profundum. The sequence goes on along the minus strand of NZ_JACSJK010000001.1, from coordinate 1,458,004 downwards.
CCCGTTTGTAAATTGCAGTAAATCTTCAGGTGTTAATTCGATTTGATAGCCGCGTTTTCCAGCAGAAATGGTGATTGTTTCTCTGTCTTGAGCTGCTTCGTGCAGATAGACAGGGAACGGCTTCTTCGCCCCAATCGGAGAGACTCCTCCTCGAATATAACCGGTCAATGTCTCGAGCTCTTTCATCGGGACGGTCGATGCTTTCTTCGCCCCCCAAGCTTTAGCGGCTGCTTTTAAATCGATGTCACGCTCTCCAGAGATGAGAAAGAAGGCATATTGCTTTTTCTCGTTCATGAGACAAATCGTTTTATACAGTTCGTCGAGCGGTTTATTCAATGTCATCGCCACATGTTTAGCTGAGACATCGGTGTCATCGACTTCATACGTATGATAGGTGAACGGAATCTTCTTCTGTTTCAGTTGCCGAGCGGCGTTTGTCAGTTGCATCTGACTCATCCTTTCGTGACCGACTCCTTTTAGAATAGCAAATCAACCAACTTCCCGGCAATTGAACTTCAAAAAACTTTTCAGTAAAGGAAGGAGTTTGAAGCAATGACGAAGAAATGAACAGTGATTCATTTTGAAGGGGGAATGGAAGTGGAGACGATTCAATTGACGACACACAATGGGGTAGGGTGGTTGAAACTGAACCGACCTGAAAAGCTAAACGCCTTGAACGAGACGTTGCTTCGTGAAATGAAAACGGCAATCGACACATTTGAACAGGACGACGCCGTTCGTGTCATCGTCCTTGTCGGTGAGGGACGAGCGTTCTCATCCGGACAAGATTTAACGATCGAGAGCGATGCGGACTATGGGGAATATTTAGAAGACGTGTATCATCCGCTCGTACGTGCACTTTTCTCGAGTCGTAAACCGCTCATCGCAGGGATTCACGGTGTCGTGGCTGGAGCAGGGCTCAGCTTGGCACTCGCGGCAGACGTTCGAATCGTCGCCAAGTCGACGAAGTTCAGCTCGGCGTTCATTAAAATCGGGTTGGTCGCGGATGCGGGCGGTCCATATCACCTGCGTCGACTCATGCGCGACGACCTTGCGTTAGATTGGCTCTGGAGTGGCAGTACGATTGACTCGGAGGCCGCGCGTTCATTCGGGCTCGTCACCGAGCTCGTGGAAGATGCGATGTATACGGAGCGATTGACTTCATATGCGGAGACACTCGCTGCGAAATCACCGGTCGCTGTTCAAGGAATGAAGGCGCTCATGCGAGCCGCTTCATTTGAGGATGGATTGAATGAAGAAATCGAATGGCAACGGAAGTGTGGGGACACGGACGTGCACCGCCAAGCGATGCAGGCATTCTTGATGAAATAAAAAAAGCGGCCGCGGCCGCTTTTTTACGTGGTTGATTTTGCTTCGAACTGGAAGCCTTTTTGTTGCCATGTCCCGTATTTCCAACGACGGAACGCGAAGAATCCGCGGAACCACTCATCGAGGGAGAAGGCGAGCCAAATCCCAAGGATGCCGAGTCCCATTTGAAGACCGAACAAGTAGCTGAACGCCACGGCGACGCCCCACATCGAGGCAATTCCGATCATGACCGGGAAGCGGACGTCCCCGACAGACTTCAATGACCCCATCAAGACGATGTTCATGGCGCGACCCGGCTCTAAAATGAGCGTCGCCCATAAGATTGGCACACCGACCGCGATGATGTCAGGGTTTGATGTGAAGAGACCGAGTAGCGATTCGCTGAACACCGCTAAACCGAGAGAGGCGACGAACGATGCGAACATGGCAATCTTCAATGTCTTGACGGCACGATGATAGGCTTCTTTAAACCGTTTCCCCCCAATATCCCGTGCAATCAAAAGCTGGGTTCCTTGCGCGACGGCGACGGTGAACAAGAAGGCAAGCATCGACAAGTTCATCACGTACACTCGAGCAGCAAGAGACGCCTCGCCCATCGTCGCGATAAATCCAGTGATGATAATTTGGGATGCCTGATACGATAAATTCTCTCCGGCAGAAGGGACACCGATTTGAAGAAGCGATTGGATGTCGTCTTTCTTCGGACGAATCACTTCTTTTAACGGGAAGCGGATCATGAGCTTCCGCTTGACGAGCCAGAACAAGAGAACCATAGCGGCGAATCGTGCGATCACGATGGCCCAAGCGACACCGGCAACGCCTGTGACCGGAAGGCCAAACCAGCCGGTAACGGCAAAAATGGCACCGACGGCGGTGATGATATCAATCAGAAGCGTCGCGAGCATGGCGTGTTTCGTCATCCCGTGACTCCGGAGGATCGAACTGAGCGCCATGATGAGTGCTTCGGTGAATAACGACAAGCCGACGATTTGCAGGAACAACAACCCGTGTGCAAACAGTTCGTCCGATAGACCGAACAGGCGTAAGAACGTTTCGCCGAACAAGAAGATGACGCCGACCATGATCGCACCGAGCCACATGTTCAAACTGACGGCGGAGCGGGCGAAGTCACGACTCTTCTTCATGCGCCCAGCCCCGATGGCCTGACCGATCAAAATGGTCGCCCCGACAGACGTCACACTAAAGACGATCAAGAACACGTTTAAGATTTGGTTGGCAACCCCGACGGCTGAGGCGGCGGCGTCTGAGTAGTGAGCGAGCATCAATGTGGCGATGATCCCGGTTCCCATATGGAGGGCAAGTTCGATGAAAATCGGCCACGACAGTTTGAACAGGGTGAGCTGTTCCGTTTGTTTCGTCTGCATGTAGTGTATTCTCCCTTTTCTCTATAATTCTTTCTGTTAACTATTTGTTTTATAAAAATGTCAAAGGTCATCTTACTCCTTATGAAATGAAAAAGAAAGGGGTTTGCTAAATTATTTTCAACAAAAAAATCACCCGAAGAAATCAGGTGATTTTCGAATTTATTTCAATTTCAGAATAGCAGCACTAAATGGCGCCAGTTCGATTTCGAGTGAGTCGAGGTCGCGGTCATGCAAGAGGTCCGTGGCTGCTCCTGTATAACCGAGCGGATTCAGTTTCGAAGCAGAGTCTGAGTTGTTGAAGTAAACCAAGTATGTCTCATCTTTCGTACACCGCTCGATGATGACCGCATTGTTCGCATCGTCGACCAGGTTGAAGCGATACGAGCCGGCATTTGCGAGCACAGGGTGGTCCTTACGAAGCTGGATGAGCTTTTGGATGTAGCGGAAGAGGTTACGGTCTTCTTCGGCTTCATCCCATGGCATACAGCGACGGCAACCCGGGTCTTGTTCGCCTTCAAGTCCGATTTCGTCCCCGTAGTAAATACATGGGCTACCTGTATAAGTCAGCATCGACGTCATCAAGAGTTTGAACTTGCCTTTATGTCCTTTCGCCCGTGTCAACGCACGAGGTGTATCGTGCGAATCGATCAAGTTGAAGGTGACTTCGTTGACGTTCATCGTGTTCATCATCTCGACACGCGTCAGCTCGTTACGGAACTCCGAAGCGGTCGTCCGGTCGAGGGCGAAGTAGTTCAAGCTCGCATTCGTGAACGGGTAGTTCATGACGGCATCGAACTGGTCACCTTGTAACCAAGGCTGTGCGTCGTGCCAAATCTCCCCGAGGATGTAGGCTTCCGGGTTCGCATTTTTGACCGCCGTGCGGAAGTCACGCCAAAACGCATGGTCGACTTCGTTAGCGACGTCAAGACGCCACCCGTCGATACCGAATTCTTCGACCCAGTAACGGGCAACATCTAATAAGTAGGCTTTTAACTCTGGATGCTCTGTATTGATCTTCGGCATGTTCTTTTCGAATGCGAAGGTGTCGTAGTTCGGCTTCGGCTCTGTCGCAATCGGGAACTCGCGAAGATAGAACCAATCGCGATACTCAGAAGATGGCCCGTTCTCGACGACGTCTTGGAACCATGGGTGATGATATCCGACATGGTTGAAGACCGCGTCGAGCATGACTTTGATGCCGTTCTCGTGCAAGAGATCGACCATCTCTTTAAATTTCTCTTTCGTCCCGAACTGCGGATCGATTTCCATATAGTCGAGCGTATCGTACTTATGGTTCGTCGTCGCTTTAAAGATCGGGCAGAAGTAGATGCCGGTGATCCCAAGTTCGACTAAATGATCGATATGGTCGATCACTCCTTGGAAGTCGCCACCGAAGAAGTTTGTCGTCGTCGGCTCTGTCGAGTTCCATGGGAGCGTCTCTTCAGGATTGAGTGAAGCATCGCCATTGGCGAAACGGTCCGGGAAGATTTGATACCAGACCGTATCCTTCACCCAGGACGGTGCATGGAAGATATCGATTGGGTTGATGAATGGGACACAGAAGTAGTAGCCCGTATCATCGAGCGGCTTCTCCTCGAACCATCCTTTTTCAGTGTAGACGGCCGTCTCTTGTCCATCATTCAAACGGAAACCGTAACGTAGACGTCGGAACGGCGGTTTGATAGCGATGAACCAATAGTCATAGGCGTCGTCAAACCCGATCTTCTCCATTGGAGTCTCGTATGTACGCCAGTAGCTCGGCTTGTCCGGATCGAAGTTCCACATGGCTGGGTCTTCAGCGTGCCAATCATATGGGTCGTTCCAAATCAAATCGACCGACTCGATATCGCCTCGCTTCGTATGGAAACGAATATGGATCGTCTCACGATCATATTTGTAGACGAACGGGGACATGGCACGATGATAAATCGCTTCTTTCATCATAAGGAAAACATTCCTTTCTTTATAGGGGATGACATCATTTTACAACATCGGGAATCCATGAGAACAGATGTTGCGAAAACGTTTGCTCAAGCAAAGGTTAATAAAGCGTTTACATTTTGTCAATTGCTGAAACGCATAAAAAGTGAAGATTTAAGAACAAACATTTGAAAATTACATAAATGGGTCAACAGACGTAAAAAAAGTGTAAAAAAAGACTTGTAAAACGCTTTCACAACTGTATAATAAAAATTGAGGTGAGGATGCAAACGTTTTCACTACCATGTCAATTTCGTAGCGGAGTTTTAAAATTGACGTGGTCGTGCGATTGCGCAAATCTGACCATACTATTTCCTTGGGGAGGTTTTTCATCATGAAGATGAAAAAAATGGTAGCAGGACTTTCAACAGCAGTATTCGCATTCGGTGCACTTGCTGCATGTGGTGGCGGAACGGACAACGGATCTTCTAACGAAGGTGGTTCTTCAAGCGAGAACAAACCTGAAAAGATCGTAGTCTGGGAAGACATCGAAAAGTCTGAAACAACGAAAGAAGTTGCGAAGGCGTTCGAAGAAGAGCATGGCGTAAAAGTTGAAGTTGTCGAAGTACAGATGACAGACCAAAAAGACAAGCTTGCGCTTGACGGTCCAGCTGGAAAAGGTCCAGACATCGTGCTCGTACCACACGACCAGATCGGTACAATCGCAGACCAAGGTCACTTGGCTCCAATCGCTGACGAAGGATCGCTTGACGCGTTCACAGACGCTGCGAAATCAGCTGTCATGTACGATGGTCAAGCTTACGGATATCCAAAATCAGTTGAGACACCAATTCTCATGTACAACAAAGACTTGATGGCTGAAGCTCCAGCATCTATGGACGACCTTTACAAGTTATCAAACGATGTGAAAGCTGACGGGCAGTACGGATTCCTCGCACTTTGGGATAACTTCTACTTCGCACATGGTGTTGTCGCTGGATTCGGCGGATACGTGTTCAAAGAAGACGGTGGCGCACTCGACCCAGCGGATATCGGTTTGAACAACGAAGGTGCAGTTGAAGGATTCGAATACATCGGTAAATGGTACGAAGAAGGCCTCTTCCCTAAAGGGTTGATCGGTGAGTCTGGTGGCCAAGCGATGGACCAACTCTTCACTGAGAAGAAAGCTCATTCAGTCATGAACGGACCATGGGCTGTGGCTGGTTACACAGATGCAGGCGTGAACCTCGGAGCGGCTCCAATGCCAACACTTCCGAACGGTGAGCCAATCAAGACGTTCATGGGTGTGAAAACATATGCCCTTTCAGCTTACACAGAAAACCAAGAGTGGGCTGAAATGTTCCTTCAAGAGTTGACGAATGAAGAAAACGCATTGGCAATGTTTGAAGCATACAACGAGATCCCGCCAGTAGCAGCACTCGAGTCGAACGAGACAATCACGTCGAACGAAGTTGCGAAAGCGGTATTCGACCAAGCAACAAACGCAATCCCAATGCCGAACATTCCTGAAATGGGACAAGTTTGGGAGCCAATGGCTCAAGCGCTTCAGCTTGTAGCAACTGGTAAACAAGATGCACAAAAATCTGCAGATGATGCAGTGAAAGTCATCGAACAACAAATCCAAGCGAACAACCAATAAGGAATTGAGATGACGGGGTACGCCACATGGCGTTCCCCATCATTTTCTAGCATTGAGCAAACGTTTGCTTGATTGATTTGCTCAAATCGAAAGGAGAAACTGAGGATGGCTGCAATTGCGAACCCTAAATCACCGGACCAACGCCCGGACAAGCCTACAAACCATGCTCGGAACGCGGGACTACTTTCCATCATTCCGGGACTCGGACAGTTATACAACAAACAATACGCGAAGGCGGTAGCGTTCTTTATCGTCGTCGTATCTTATTTTGCCGTAAACTATGATCTATTTTTCAAAGGGGCGGGCGCCGGACCAGGTGACCGTGGAGGACTTTGGGGATTGATCACGCTTGGTGAAGTGCCAGGACCTCGTAACGACCACTCCATCTTCTTGATGGTCGAGGGGATTGTCGCGTTAATTTTACTTTTCTTCGGAATCGCGTTCTATGTTTGGAACATTCGTGACGCCTATCGTGTCGGTCGCGCTCGTGATCAGCATCTAAACCTTCCATCGTTCCAAATGCAACTTCGCAACTTGCGTGACCATGGATTCCCATACTTAATGTTAATCCCATCACTCATTTTGTTAGTGTTTACCGTTATTCTTCCATTGATTTTTACATTCTTGATCGCCTTCACGAACTATCGCTACAACAACGCACCACCAGCGAAACTCGTGGAATGGGTCGGATTCGAGAACTTTACACGTATTTTTGAAATCGATATCTTCCGTGACACGTTCGTCGGCGTACTCGGCTGGACGCTTGTCTGGACGGTCGCTTCAACGACAGGTGTCATCGCAATCGGGATCTTCCTTGCGGTACTCTTGAACCAAGAAGGACTTCGCTTCCGTCGTTTGTTCCGTTCGATCTTGATTCTTTCATGGGCGGTCCCAGCATTCATCACGATCTTGATCTTCCGCTCGATGTTCAACGAATCGTTCGGGGTGTTCAATACGACAATCTTGCCGGCACTCGGTCTTGACCCGGTCAACTGGATGACCGACCCGACAGCGACACGTACGGCACTCGTTCTCATTCAATGGTGGCTCGGCTTCCCGTTCATCATGACGCTCATGACGGGTGTGCTTCAGTCGATTCCTGGTGACTTGTATGAAGCGGCGACGATTGACGGAGCGACAATCTTTGACAAGTTCCGCTTGATCACATTGCCAATGCTCTTGTTCGCGACAGCACCGATCTTGATCACGCAGTTCACGTTCAACTTCAACAACTTCAACATCATCTATCTCTTTAATGGCGGTGGCCCTGCTGTACCTGGACAAACGGCCGGCGGTACCGACATCTTAATTTCTTGGATTTACAAATTGTCTCTCGGTGCCAACCCGCAATACGGACTTGCGGCTGCGATCACACTCATCCTGTCATTCTTCATCATGACACTTGCCGTGATCCAGTTCCGTCGGACAAAATCTTTCAAAGACGAGGATATGATCTGATATGAAAAAACAAAAACGAATCAATTTGGCGATCTCGTATGTCATCTTGACGCTTGCGTCGATCATCATTCTCTATCCGATGCTTTGGGTTGTCGGTACATCGTTCAACCCGGGGCGTACGATTACGTCAACGATTATTCCGTCGAACCCGACGTTTATTCACTACAAAAACTTGTTTGACCTAACGATTTCGGATTATAGTTTATGGTATGTGAACACGTTGAAAATCGCTTTCATCACGATGGCACTCTCTGTCGTCTTGGTGACGATTACCGGATACGTCTTCTCACGTTACCGCTTCGTCGGACGGAAGAACTCGCTCGTCTTGTTCCTCGTCCTTCAGATGGTGCCACAGTTCGTTGCGATCATCGCGATTTATGTATTGCTCAACATGCTCAACCTTCTTGACACACATACAGCGCTCATCTTGCTCTATGCGGGTGGTGCGATTCCGATGAACACGTACTTGGCGAAAGGGTACTTCGACACGATTCCGAAAGAACTTGACGAAGCAGCCCGCATGGATGGTGCCGGTCACCTCCGAATCTTCTGGCAAATCATCTTGCCGCTCGCGAAGCCGATTGTCGCAACGATTGCTCTCTTTAACTTCATGGGACCATTCAACGACTTTATCTTGGCATCGCTCGTCCTTCGTTCACCAGAGAAACAAACGTTGGCAGTTGGCCTTTACAACATGATTTCGAAACAGTTCGATAATAACTTCACGTTATTCGCGGCAGGTGCGGTTCTTTCGGCCCTTCCAATCGTTATCTTGTTCTTCATGTTCCAACGCTACTTCGTTTCTGGCCTCACAGCGGGTGGTACGAAAGGATAATACTCGTAAAAGGAGGAAGCGATATGAGGCGAGGCGTCGTGCTCGTGCTCCTGTCGCTTCTTTTGTTTCCGACCGTCGTCGGGGCAAAGGAAGCCGCTACTTGGGAACAAGAACGCATGTACTTTATTATGGTCGACCGATTTGTTGACGGGAATCCGGACAACAATGAACAGGTGGACAAAGATGATCCGAAAGCGTTTCACGGAGGCGATATCCGTGGGGTCATCGAGAAGCTCGATTATATCGAATCACTCGGCTTCACATCGATTTGGTTGACACCCGTTTTTGAAAATATGCCGGACGGCTATCACGGGTATTGGATTAAAGATTTTTATAACATCGACCCACAGTTTGGGACGAAAGAGGATTTACAGGAACTCGTTCAGGAAGCGCACAAGCGCGACATGAAAGTCATTCTCGACTTCGTCGTCAACCATGTCGGTCCGAACCACCCGTGGGTTAAAGAAAAGCCGGAATGGTTCCATGAACAGTTACCGATTGTATTTTGGAAAGACCAGGAGCAAGTCGAGACGCACTGGTTGTTCGACTTACCTGACTTCAAAACAGAGGATCCGGAAGTCAAATCGTATTTGATTGACGCGGCGAAGTACTGGATCGAAGAGACAGACATCGACGGCTATCGCCTCGATACGGTTCGTCACGTCGATAAAGCGTTCTGGAAAGACTTTGTCGAAGGTGTGCGGTCGGTCGACCCAGACTTTTACTTACTCGCCGAAGTGTTCGACCCAGACCCGCAATACGTCGCGCAATATGACGATCTCGGGTTCAACAGCATCACAAACTTTACGTTTTATGACCGGGTGTCGAAAACGATGACGCAACAGCAAGCGAACGTCGATGAGATTGACGTTGCCGCAAGCTATGCCGAAACGTTCTTCAACGACCCGAACCAGATGGCGACGTTCCTCGATAATCACGATGTCGAACGCTTCATGCATATGGCGGAACTCGGCGGTGTGGAATCAGCGGAACGACGATTACGCCTCGGGTTGTTCGCGCTTTATGCGTCACCTGGTATGCCGATCGTCTTCCAAGGAACAGAAAATGCGCAGACCGGTGGAACCGACCCGGCGAACCGTGTCATGACGGAATTCCCGGGAAATGAAGAGTTGCACGAATACGTCGCGACGATGAACCGCATGCGGGAAGAATATCCGGTCTTTGCGACAGGAGAGCAGCGCATGATCGCCTCAGAAGACGGGATGGCCGTCTTCGAACGGAAAGACGGAGATGACGTCGCGCTCTATGCGATCAACATGAATCGTGACGATCGGGAGATTGAGATTGATGTCAGTGAAATCGGGGAAGATACGAGACTTCGTGGTCTTTTATTCTCACAACTGGTCACAGATCAGCGCGGAACGTTTACAATTGAACTGTCTGGTGAAAGTGCGAACGCTTACATCGTTGAGGAATCTTCGGTCAATCCGTGGATGATGGGCTTGCTCGTCGTTACGATTCCGATTTTCTTGACTGGTTTGGTCATGTGGAAGCGCCGCAAATAAAGACATGAAACGCCGCAAGGCACGAATCGAACTCACGGAAGCAGGGGGAACACCATGCAAATCACAATCAAAGATGTGGCGAAGCACGCGAACGTCGCGCCGTCGACAGTCTCTCGCGTCATCGCCAACAGCCCAAGAATCAGTCAAAAGACAAAAGAACGGGTTAGAAGTTCCATGGAAGAGCTCGGGTATCATCCGAACATTCATGCGAGAAGTCTCGCTAACCGCTCGACGCAGTCGATTGGTCTCGTCATGCCGAGCGCGGCAACAAAGACGCTTCAAAACCCGTTCTTCCCGGAAGTGCTACGAGGAATTAGCACGAAGGCGCACCAGAATGGATACTCGCTTTATATGACGACCGGCGTGACAGAAGAAGAAGTTTTGTCCGGTGTGATCGAGATGGTACAAGGACGCCGTGTCGACGGTGTCATCGTTCTTTATTCACGTGAAGACGACCAAGTCGTCCAATACTTACGTCAAACGAAGTTTCCGTTCGTCGTGGTCGGTAAGCCGTTCGGGGACGCTTCTTCCATCACTTACGTCGATACGGACAACTATTTGGCTGGTCGTGAAGTGACGAAACACCTTTATAACTTAGGTCATCGTCGCATCGCCTTCATCGGGGGATCGGATAAACTCGCCGTCACACAAGATCGTCGGAACGGGTACGCGACGGCCCTCATGGAAGCAGGCATCCCGGTATGCGAAGATTACATCGCCCGGGCTGAATTCATGACGAAGGGCGGCGCGAAGGCCGTGCGTGAACTGTTACAAAATGAGGAACCACCGACAGCCGTCGTTGTCAGTGACGATATGATGGCACTCGGCGTCATCAGCACATTAAGCGAGATGGGGCTCAAAATCCCAGAGGACGTCGCGGTCGTCAGTTTCAATAACGTGTATATCGCGGAACACTCGAACCCGCCACTCACGTCGGTCGAAATTAACATCTTCGGTCTCGGTTTCGAGGCGACGAACTGTTTGATCGAACAAATCAGTGATAACGCTCCACCTTATGGGAAACGCGTCATCGTTCCGCACTATTTAGTCGTTCGACAATCATGTGGTCAGAAAAAGAAAACAGAAGTCGTCGATTAAACGAAATTCTTCCGCATCCTGTGGAAGAATTTTTTTGTACAAAAATTAGACGCATACAATAGTAGAATAATCAATCGGTCAAAAGTCATAATATTACATAAAGATTACAAATGTGAAAACAGTGCTTGAAAAGAAAGCGTGGGGGAACATTCACATTACCGGTTCAAATAGCAGATTGTTGTGAATCTGCCAAACCAACAACCAAAAAATAAAAAATTTGAAAGGGAGATACAATCATGGATAACAAACGTTATGTAGGTACTTACTATCAGGAGTCAGAGCTTGTTTCAAAAATTGATGAGCTTCGTGCTCAAGGGCATCGCGAAGATGATTTATACGTAGTAGTGAAAGATAAATCGAACCTTTCAATGGTTCAAGGTTCAACGGATGCAGAAGTAAAAGAAACGAAAGCGTCATGGCTTGATCGCTTTTTCGGAGTAGCAGACGAAGGAGATGAAGTTCGTCACACTTTTGATAAACTCGGTTTTTCAGAAGAAGAGACAGCGCGCTACCATCAAGACATCGAGAACGGTGGCATGGTTCTCTTGTTAGATACGAATGACGGCGTGTTCGATAATGGTCGTAACGATACGTTCGAGGGCGGTCGCACATCAGCAGGTTATGGTTCAGAAGGGAATGAGGCAGGTAACACGACTGCTCATAACCTTGGCACAACTGGGGCTGGGATTGGCGCTAACCGTTTAAATGATATGGACGAAGACATCCGTAACCGTACGGACTTGACGGACGAACAGAAACTCGAGTTGCACGAAGAGCGTCTCCTTGTGAACAAGGAACGTGTGCAAACCGGTGAAGTTCGCGTCGATAAAGATGTCGTCGAACGTGAAGAACGCGTGGACGTTGAAGTAGAGCGCGACGAAGTGTATGTTGAACGCCGCCGCGTCGACGGAGACCGTGAAGCGACAGGACATTCTTATGATGCGACGACAGAACGTGATGAGATTCGCGTTCCAGTCACGGAAGAACGTGTCAATGTGACGAAAAAAGATGTCGTGGCCGAAGAAATTGTCGTAGGCAAAGAAAAAGTCAAAGATACGGAAGAGGTACGTGAGACGTTGCGTAAAGAAGAAGCGCATATCGAAGGGGATGATGACCTTCGTCACCGCGATCATGATCACACGCGTCGCGATGAGCGTGACCGCCTCTAATCGATTGACCAGTATCTCGACAAGGATGGCTCTCTCTAAGGGACCATCTTTTTTTTCGCCAATTGTCACCATAGGAGGACGAAAGCTATGAAACATGCGATTATCTCAGAAGTATTTGATCAGCCGGAAACGCTGCTCAATCGAACGGTCGATTTGAAACGAGAAGGTTACGCCGAAGAGGACATGTACGTCCTCGTCAAACGAGCTGACGTCGCGGACGTGGTTCGACGCCAGTCGAAGTTATATGTGCTCGTCACCGACGAACCGGGTACGGTCGCCTCACTCGTCACATCGAGCGAGCGACCGATTGAACGCTGGATCGGCAGCATGCGGCTCACGAAGGAGCAACAGGATCGCTTCACGCAGGAAATCGAGCAGGGACGACTCTTCTTGTACGTCGATGCCGACCGTGGCGACCAATCGTTTAAGGTCGACCGTCCAAAAATGAAATTAGAACCGGAGACGGAAGAACAGACGCTTGCCTTGCACGAGGAGCGCTTGACCGTCGAGAAACAAGCAGTACAAACGGGTGAAGTCGTCATCAATCGCTACATCATAGAAACCAATCAAGAGATAGAGGTTCCGGTCTTAAGAGAACAAGTTCATGTAGAGAGGAAAGCCGGTTCAGAGGATGTGCTCGAGGACTACGACTTTAATCGGTCGGGATTTCGTACGATTGACGAAGGGGATCATCTCCGAATTCAAGTCATCGAAGAACGGGCGTTCGTCGTGAAGCGACCTGTCGTCGTCGAAGAAATTGTTGTTCGGAAGCGTGTGACGGAAGAGATTGAGACATTGACCGAAACGCTCCGTAAAGAAGAACTCAAAGTGAGGGAAGTCGGGCAAGCCGATGTGACCATTGATAACCAGACAACCCAAAAGGATGAGGAACGATGAACAAAAGTCGATTTGTAGGCACTTATCAGAATGAGGCGGCTCTCGTCGCTAAAATCAACCAATTGACCGAACGAGGCTATGAGGAGCGCGATTTATATGTCGTCGCGCGAGACAAAGATGACATCTCGCTCGTCAAACGTAAGACCGATGCGAAAGTGGAAGAAGCGAGCGCGAACTGGATGCAAAAGTTCGCAGGTGTGACCGAAGGCGAACAGGAAGTGAAGCGGGTATTGCTTGACCTCGGTTTTGCTGACGACGACGTCAACCGCGCTTATGGCGATATTTTGAACGGAGGCTACGCTTTGATTCTCGATGAACCGGACACAGGATTCAATGACGGGAACACTCTGGCGTTCGAAGGGCACGAAGCGAATGGGGCGTTTGGTGATAATCCGGAAAATGAACAGAAAGATTGATTGAAACCGTCTCGATGAGAGGCGGTTTTTTTGATTGTAAAATGTGATGAAAAAAAGAAATAAAAAGTTTTATGCAAACGATTGCATTCTCGTTTCAGTTGTGTAAAATGAAAGGTGAGATTAAATACAGCGCTTTCATAGACAAACGGTTGCATAAACTAGTTGTCCGACGAAGGTAGCCTTGTAGAGAAAAAGGAGTGGCAGACAGATGAAACGATTGTTTGCAGTCGATGAATGGAAAGTAACAGAGGAAGGTCTTCACCCGAAAGAGAACCGCCTTGCAGAATCCATCACATCGCTCGGGAACGGGCATATGGGGATGCGAGGAAACTTTGAGGAAGATTACTCGAATGATACGCACCAAGGATTCTACGTGGCGGGCGTCTACTACCCGGACAAAACACGTGTCGGTTGGTGGAAGAACGGATACCCTGAATACTTTGCCAAAGTGTTGAATGCGACAAACGTCATCGGTCTCCGCGTGGTCATCAATGGGACACCGGTCGACTTGGCGAAATGGGAAGTGAAAGATTTCACCCGTGAGCTCGACATGCAGCGTGGTGTCCTCACACGGACGTTCACCTTGATGAACGGGACAGAAGAGACGAAAGTGGAAGTCGTCCGCTTCTTCTCAATCGTGGATAAAGAAGTCTTGGCCATTCGTTACAACGTCACACCTGTCAACTACGAAGCAAAAATTGAGTTCACGCCATATTTAGATGGCGATGTCGTCAACGAAGACTCGAACTACGATGAGAAGTTCTGGCTTCCGGTCGACCGTGGTGTGGAAGAACGTTTCGCTTTCGTTACGACGAAGACGAAGAAACTCGACTGGCATGTCACGGCATCGATGATCGCGGACGTAGAAGGTGCTCGTTGTGAAGTGCTTGAAGCGACAGATTTGTTCGTTGCCAACAAGTTCACGGTCAACGTAGCTGCTGGTGAGACAGCGACAGCCTACAAATATGTGTCGGTCGTCACGAACCGCGACCACGAGATTGAAGCATTGCAGTCAGCTGGGATGACACGTGTCGAAGCGGCGTTCGAAAAAGGATTTGAGACACTTCTCGCTGAACAGACGGAAGCATGGCTCGCACGCTGGGAAGATGCGGATGTTCGTATCGATGGAGACATCGAAGCTCAACAAGGAATCCGTTTCAACATCTTCAACATGTATCAAACATATACAGGTGAAGACTCACGTCTTAACATCGGTCCAAAAGGATTCACAGGTGAGAAGTACGGCGGTGCGACGTATTGGGATACTGAAGCCTACTGCCTGCACTTCTATTTGGCGACAGCCAAACCAGAAGTCTCATGGAACTTGCTCAAGTACCGTCACAACCAATTGCCACAGGCGAAAGAGAATGCTGTGAAGAATGTCGGTATGGAAGGTGCGCTTTATCCGATGGTCACAATGAACGGGGAAGAGTGTCACAACGAGTGGGAAATCACGCATGAAGAGATTCACCGTAACGGTGCGATTGCCCATGCGATCTTCAACTACACGAACTTCACAGGCGACAAGTCGTACCTTGGACAATACGGATTGGAAGTATTGGTCGAGATCTCGCGTTACTGGGCTAGCCGCGTCAACTTTGTCCCGCACAAAGACGTGTATATGATCCTAGGCGTCACAGGTCCGAACGAATATGACAACAACGTCAACAACAACTGGTATACGAACTTGATCGCCGCATGGACGCTCGAATATACGCAAGAAGTGTACAACTACTTGAAAGAGGCAGAACCTGCACGTCTCGAAGAGCTCGTATCGACACTCGGCATCACGGATGCTGAACTTGCGAAGTGGGCAGACATCCAAACGAAGATGTACTATCCAAAAGATGATCTCGTTCCAGATGTGTTCATGCAACAGGACGGATTCATGGATAAAGAGCAGATTTTGGTGAAAGACCTCGATCCGAAACATCTTCCACTCAACCAAAACTGGTCATGGGATCGCATCCTTCGCTCGAACTTTATCAAACAAGCTGACGTCCTCCAAGGACTCTATACGTTCGGTGACCGCTTCACGGTCGAACAGAAACGTGCAAACTTTGACTTCTACGAGCCACGCACGGTTCACGAATCGAGCTTGTCACCATGTGTCTACTCGATCATTGCGGCAGAAGTCGGTTATGAAGACAAAGCGGTCGAATTGTACCAACGTTCGGCGCGCCTTGACCTCGACAACTATAACAATGACACGGAAGACGGATTACACATCACGTCGATGGTCGGTTCGTGGATGTCCATCGTTCATGGATTCGCCGGAATGCGCATTCAAGAGGATAACCTCTCGTTCAGCCCGATGATTCCGAAAGATTGGAACGGTTACTCGTTCAACATGCTCTGGCGCGGCCATCACTTGACGGTCACATCATCACGTGAACAAGTGACAATCAAGCAAACAAGTGGTACAGATGTGACCATCCATGTATATGGAAATGCAGTGACAGTTCCTGCAAACGAGTCGATTACAATTGAAACAGTGAAAGCGTGACCAATCGTTTCATACGAACAAGCCGACCTCGGTCGGCTTGTTTTTGTGTGAAAAACTTATCGGATTTCCTGCATATTTGCTGTATGCAGCATGAATAATCTATGTTATCTTGATTCTTAGCTATTTTGAGAAAGGGGAGTTGAAGCTTGACGGAAGCCGTTAAAGAACATACACGAATCGGGGTTGTCTCGATCATCGGAGGATTGTTCGTTGCCTTATCCATGACATTATTTTTAATTCCAGCTGGCGTCTATTCGACAGGATTTACGGGTCTTGCCCAAATCTTGACGAAATTGTTAGAGGGTACACCGCTTGAACTAGGGGAAGGACTCTGGTTCTTTATTCTGAACGCACCACTGCTCGTCGTCAGTTATTTTATGCTCGGGCGGAACATGATGATCCATACGCTGGTCAGTGTCGCCTCGGTCACGTTGTTCATTCGTTTGCTTCCGCAATCGCAGCTTCTCTCGGACGATCCGCTCTTGAACGCCGTATTCGGCGGTGTGCTTTTGGCAATCGGTTCGGGCATCACGATCCGGTACGGAGCCTCGACAGGTGGCTTTGACATCGTCGCATTGATTCTCGCGAAATTCACGAACAACTCGGTCGGGGTCTATCTCTTCTTGATGAACATGATGATCGCCCTCGCAGCAGGTGCCTTGTTCGGATGGCCGACAGCGCTTTATACGATCGTCTTCTTGTATGTGACGTCAAAAGTCATCGATGAGATTTACACGAATACACAGCGTCAAACGCTCTTCATCGTGACGAATCACCCGGACGAGGTGACAAAGGAACTACATCAACACGTGTTCCGCGGGATCACGCTCATGCCGGCAATCGGGACGTACTCGAAAGTCGAGAAGGCGACGCTCATGATGGTTGCGCAACGACACGAAGTGCGTGAGATTACGCGAATCTGTAAAGATGCAGACCCATCGGTTTGGATCAATATCTTGCCGACAGAGGACGTCGAAGGGACGTTCCGTCGCTAAACATGAATGAATCACAAAAAGCACCGACTTTTCTAAGTCGGTGCTTTCGTTATGCCTTAATGCCAAGTCGCTCTTCTAAGAAGAGGGCAATCCCGTCATCCATATTTGAAGCCGTCACTTCGTTGGCTACATTCTTCAATTGGTCGATGGCGTTCCCCATCGCGACACCGGTACCGACATAGTCGAGCATCTCGAGGTCGTTCTCTTCGTCACCGAAGGCGATAATGTGCTTCCGGTCAATGTTCAAGTGCTTCGAGACCTCTTGAAGCCCAAGTGCCTTCGATGTGTTTTTGCTCATGACTTCAATCATATGTTCGGGCATACGCCACTGACGGTTCAATACCGCCTCCGCATGAATGTCATCGAGTTGGGAGCGGACGTGCGCGACGTGATCTTTTGTCGCATGAATCAATAAGGACGTCGGCTCGTCCTGCAAATGCGTCAACAAGTTACCTGATGTGACGCTGAGCGCACGTTCTGCATATGGACTATAGAACTCTTGCGGGTCCTTTTGGAAGTACACGTGGTCCGTCACTTCGACAACGATATTGTGTGCCTTCGTATCCGCTACTTCTTCAATGATGTTATGGGCGGTCTTGAGCGGAATCGGTCGGTGTGTCACCGCATAATTCGCATCTTTCGGGTGATGTACGAGCGCACCGTTGAAGTTGACGAGTGGTGTCGTCAATCCCATTTGCTCATAGTACATGATTGAATGGCGCTTTGGACGTCCTGTGGCGATCATGACTTCATGACCAGCTTCACGCGCTGCTTGAAGAGCGCGGAGGTTTCGTTCGCTGATGGTTTTATCATCTCTTAATAACGTTCCATCTAAATCGACTGCGATTAAATAACGTGACATCAGTCATCCTCTTTTCTTCACAATGATGTTTCTACGACCGTATCACATTTTTCGATTCGACGGAAAGAATATACAATCGAAGTCGCATATTCTATTCGAACAATGCTATACTAATGTCGTATGAATTTTTACGAATCATCTGTGAGATGGAGGGGACGTTCAATGCGTTATTTAGTGACATTGATCTGGGCGATTGTGCTCTCGAATACAGCGGTATTTATCATTTCTGCCGTTGATGGCGTAGAGTTCAACGCGATGCTCGCGACAGGATTTGGCGTGGCCATCACAATCTTCGTTGCACTTCTCGATGTCTTGAATCAAGACATGGGAATCAGCGACGTTGCACAAGAGAAGTAAGCCGTCTACAATCAAACTGACTCGTGCATGAGTCAGTCTTTTTTCTTTATCCAACATAGAGGAGGATCATGCATATGAAAAACCCTGAAAAACGCGCGAACTTTATCACGTTCGCCATCATCGGTGCGATTATCGTTATCGGAATCGGTTTGTTGTACTTTTTAAATGGAAACAATACTGACGATGGTGTCAACGCCGTCACAGCAGATGAATTGCAACAACAATTAGACCAAGATGGTGAAGTCGTCGCTTACTTCTGGCAAACGGGCTGCGAATACTGTGAGCAAGTGAAGCCTTATGTCGAACCCCTCATCGAAGAATATGATGCGGTCTCCATCAACTTGGCTGACCATAACGTATGGACGACGTATGGGATTGAAGGTACGCCGACTATCATCCGATTTGAAGATGGAAAAGAGGTCGGTCGCATTGAAGGAGCGGTCTCTGAACAACAATATGAGACGTTCTTTAAAAATGAGGAGGCCAAAGAGGAATGAAGCGTCGTTTCTACCAAACGTTATTTGAGCTGAACGCCTCGCCTTGGATCGCCACACGCCTCAAGCGTTTCGCAGAATCAGATGTGAGTCGTCACTTGATTCCATCGTTTGCAAAAGTATATGACATTGCGGTAGAAGAGGCAGAGCAACCGCTTGCTGCCTATCCATCATTGCATGCGTTCTTTACCCGTCACTTGAAGCCTGGAGCACGTACGATTGATGAGTCGTCTGATACTCTCGTATCACCGTGTGATGGAAAGCTATCGGTCATCGAATCGATTTCAGAAGACAGTCGTTTCGAGGTGAAAGGTCAGTCGTATACGCTTGCGGAGTTACTCGGTTCTCAACAAGAAGCAAGACGTTATGCAGGTGGGACAGTCGTCGTTCTCTACCTCAGTCCGCGCGATTATCACCGCGTCCACACACCGCTCTCTGGTCGTGTGCTCAGTCACTATGAGCTCGGGGACCGTTCGGCACCGGTGAATGAAATCGGACTGACGGAGACGGTTCGACCGCTCTCACGCAACTACCGTCGCGTGACGCGCTTTGACAGCCCAGCCGGAACGTACGAACATATCATGGTCGGTGCCTTGAACGTCAACACGATTGAGTGGACGCTCGAAGGAAACCAGGCGGGCAAAGGAGAAGAGGTGGGATACTTCTCGTTCGGTTCGACCGTCGTTCTTTGTTTTGAGAAGGATACGATTCAAATGGACCGTGAAAAGATCGGTCCGGTTCGACTCGGTGAAGTCATCGGGACAATCAAATCCAACTAATTTTGTGTCAATTTTCTTCCGACCGAACGATAGACTAGTCGTTTGGTCGGTTTTCGTTTACCATAGAAGGGATATCAATACTTGTATAAGTAGTTGAATCGTTTAGCTAATTGGAGGAATTTTACGTGTTTAATCGACTTTATCCGAAACAGTTCGTCGCGTCTGTGTTTGACATCGACCTACAAGAATTGAAAGACCGTGGGGTGCGCGTCATTTTGACGGACCTTGATAATACACTCGTGGCGTGGGACGTCCCACATGCGCCAGAGCTTTTATTGATGTGGCTTGAAAAAGTGAAATCATACGGTTTCGATGTGATTGTCGTATCAAATAATAACGAGAATCGTGTACGAACATTTACGGAGCCGCTCGGCCTTCATTATGTCGCTCGTGCTAGAAAACCATTACCATCTGGATTTAAAGCGGCACTCTCGAAATATGGGTACTCGCCGAAGGAAGCCATCTTCTTAGGGGACCAGCTGTTCACAGACGTTCTCGGGGCAAACATGGCGGGCATTCATGTCATTCATGTGCAACCGGTCGTCAAAACGGACGGACTCGTCACGAAATTTAACCGGATGCTCGAAAAAGTGGTCTTCGCCCATATGAAGCGTCGTGGGAAGTATGTATTGATCACGAAAAAAGTGGAAGAACTTGCCGTTGACGCACAACGGGCAAAAGTCGCGGTCGCTGAAAAAATCGGTGAGGCCATGCATCCACGTTCCGAAGATTCACATAAAAAAGATGAATAAGACCTCGAACGCACAGGAAGAAGGAGGCTGCCCATGTACGGCGAGCAAGGCGTCGGAATTAACGCTTCAGGAGTAGCAGCGAGGTGCTACGGTGAATGAAGAAGGGGAAACCTGAACGGCAGTAAGTATAACTATGGAAGAAACAAAACGATATTGCGCTGGGTGCGGCGTAGCCATCCAAACGGAAGACCCGAACGGGGTCGGCTATGCACCGAAATCGGCACTTGACCGTGAGATTGTCATTTGCCAACGTTGCTTCAAATTGAAGCACTATAACCAAGTTCAAGATGTGGAGTTATCAGATGATGACTTCTTGCGCATCTTGAATGGTATCAGTTCAAAAGAAGCACTCGTCATAAAAATCGTCGACATTTTCGACTTCAATGGCAGTTGGCTTCCGGGTCTTCAACGCTCAGTCGGGTCGAATCCGGTATTGTTAGTCGGAAACAAGGTCGACTTGTTACCGAAGTCGGTCAACCCGAACCGGATGGCGAACTGGATGAAGGCAGAGGCAAAAGAACTCGGCTTGAACCCAATCGACGTTCATTTGATCAGTGCGAAAAAAGGACATGGCATCGATGAACTCGCTGAAAAGATTGAGTACTACCGCAAAGGCAAAGACGTCTTTGTCGTCGGTTGTACGAATGTCGGGAAGTCGACACTCATCAACCAGGTGATCAAACGTTTCGGTGAAGAGGATGAAGCCATCATCACCGTCAGTCATTTCCCGGGAACGACGCTTGACTTGATCGACATTCCGCTCGACGATGATGCGAACTTGTACGACACACCAGGAATCATCAACCGTCATCAAATGGCACACTATGTCGATGCGAAAGATTTGAAGACGATCACACCGAAGAAAGAAATCAAGCCGCACGTGTTCCAGTTGAATCCGCAACAGACGCTCTATTTCGGCGGATTGGCACGTTTAGATTATCTTGAAGGAAATAAGCGATCGTTCGTCATTTATATGTCGAATGAATTGAAAGCACACCGTACGAAACTCGAACGTGCCGATGAGCTCTATGACCAACATATTGGGAAGATGCTCAACCCGCCGAATGAGAAGACACTCGAAATCTTACCGCCACTCGTCCGTCATGAGTTCAGCTTACGAGACGGCGTGAAAACGGATATCGTGTTCAGTGGTCTCGGTTGGGTCGCGATTCACGGAAAAGGTGGTCGTATCGCAGCATGGGCTCCAAAAGGCGTCGCAGTCACACTTCGCGAGGCGCTCGTATGAATCTGGCCGTCATCGGTCACCCGATTGCTCATTCGCTCTCTCCCCAACTGCACGAGCAGTGGTTGAGGGCGTCTGGGCTTTTCGGGCGTTATGAGGCCATCGATGCCACACCAGATCAACTCCCAGCCTTATTTGCGGCAATGCGAGAAGGGGACTGGGATGGATTCAATGTCACGATTCCCTATAAAGAGGTGGTCGTTCGGTATCTCGATGACCTTGACGAAGCGGCGAAACATGCTGGAGCCGTCAATACGGTGTATAAACGAGACGGGCGACTTATCGGGACGAATACGGACGGGGCAGGTCTTGTCCAAGCGCTGATGCCATACACAGACTTTACAGGGCGTGTCCTGATTGTCGGTGCCGGAGGAGCGGCTCGTGGGATTGTCCAAGCTCTCCCGACGCGTGACGTGACGATTGTCAATCGAACAATGGAACGGGCAAAAGCGCTCGCCGACACGTTCGGAGTCGTCTACACGACGTTCGATGAGATGGACGTCTCTCGATATGATGTCATCATTCAGACCACTTCTGTCGGGATGGACGAGAGATCGACACCACTTTCATTAGAAGGATTACGACAAAACACGGTCATTTGTGATATCATATATCGTCCACTTGTCACCCCGATGCTTCAAGAAGCGAAACGTCGCGGAGCCAAAGTTGTGACAGGTGTAGCCATGTTCGTCGGGCAGGGCGCGCTCTCGTTCGAGAAATGGACGGGCGTGAAACCGGACGAAACCGTTGGGAAAAAGTTAATCGAAGGATTATTGGAGGAATAATATACTATGTTATCAGGTAAACAAAAACGCTTTTTACGCGCAGAAGCGCACCATCTTTCACCGATCTATCAAGTTGGGAAAAATGGAGTCAGCGAAGCGATGTGTAAAGATATCGCGGACGCACTCGAAAAACGTGAATTGATTAAGGTCCAAGTACTTCAAAACTGCATGGACACGCCGAAAGATGTCGCTGGCGAGTTAGCTGAAGGCACACAGGCTGAAGTCGTTCAAGTGATTGGAAAAGTCATCGTCTTGTACAAAGAGGCGACCGAGAAAGAAAATCGCCAAATCAAACTCCCATGAGCCGGATCGGCTTGATGGGCGGAACGTTCGACCCGCCGCATCTCGGACATCTGTTAATCGCGGAACAAGCGCGTGAACAGCTTGAACTTGATGAGGTGTGGTTCCTGCCGGCTGCGATTCCACCTCATAAGGTCGGGTTCAGCTCGGCAGACCACCGAATCGAGATGACGCGACGCGCCATACAAAATCAGTCCGACTTCAAGTTGAACTTGATTGAGTTTGAACGGAGTGAGCCGTCTTATACGGTCGAGACGATGAAACGGCTGATCGAACAGTATCCGAATGATGAATTCTACTTTTTGATTGGTGCCGATTCACTCGTTTCGCTCGAATCCTGGTATGACTATGAGACGCTCATCCGTCTTGTCACGTTCGGTGCGGTCGCACGGCCGGGGACACGTTATTTGATTCCGGAGAAGGCAGACGTCCGCGCGATTGACATGCCGCAACTCGAAATCTCATCGACGGACATCCGGGAACGGGCGAAACGAGGCAAATCCATCAAATATCTTGTCCCGACGCCAGTCGAGGAGTATGTGAAGGAGCATAAGTTGTATGACGTTTGAAGAAGCGCACGAGTTGATTAAACAGACGCTGCCAGAAAAACGCTATATCCATACGCTCGGTGTCGTCGAGACGGCGGAACGCATGGCGGTTCAATTCGGTGAAGAGGTCGAACATGCTCGTATTGCTGCGATGCTTCATGATTATGCGAAGTACTTTGACGTCGAAGAAATGCGTCGAGTCGTCGTGGAAGAAGGGTTAGACCCGAATCTACTTGAGTACGGGGACGAACTACTTCATGCGCCGGTCGGTGCGATTCTACTTTCCCGTCAATACGACCTGGATGACGCGGTGCTCTCGGCGATTCGAAATCATACGACGGGAGAGCCCGGGATGTCTCGGCTCGACCAAATTCTATTCGTGGCTGATGCCATCGAACCGAATCGCAATTATCCAGGGGTTGATCGCCTGCGAATAGAGGCAGCGCATTCGCTCGAAGGGGCGGTTGTCGCGACACTGAAACAAACGATTGAATTTTTATTGAAGAAGTCGGTGCGTATTTTTCCACTGACGATTGAAACGTATAACGATTTTGTGAATATACCTTAGGAGGGTCAATATGACTGCAAGAGAAGAATTAGAATTGATTGTTAAAGCGGCTGACGATAAACGTGCCGAGGAAATCGTTGTACTCGACATGGAAGGGATTTCGCCAATCGCGGATTACTTCGTTATCTGTCACGGGAACTCGGAGAAGCAAGTCGAAGCGATCGCACGTGAAATCAAAGACGTTGCTGGCGAAAACGGCTTACCACTCCACAAGTTCGAAGGAATGGACACGGCACGTTGGGTCCTCGCTGACCTCGAGAACGTCGTCGTCCACATCTTCCATCGTGATGACCGTGATTACTACAACCTAGAGAAATTGTGGGCTGACGCGCCACACGTCGAAGTGGAAGTCGGCTAATGGCTTACGAAGGATTCGCCTATGTATACGACGAGTTGATGAAAGACGCGCCGTATGA
Source organism: Exiguobacterium sp. s140 (assembly GCF_018617035.1). Taxonomy (GTDB): domain Bacteria; phylum Bacillota; class Bacilli; order Exiguobacteriales; family Exiguobacteriaceae; genus Exiguobacterium; species Exiguobacterium profundum. The sequence goes on along the minus strand of NZ_JACSJK010000001.1, from coordinate 1,433,706 downwards.
TGAGTGGGTCGCTTTCGTGCGTCGTCACGTCCAAGATGGCGCGACACTCGCGGATGTCGGGTGCGGGACCGGGTCGGCGACGATTCGCCTCGCTGAACATTACGATGTCATGGGGATCGACTTATCCGAGTCAATGCTCGAAGTCGCACAAGAAAAGGCGCTCGAGGTCGAAATCGAGTTGCCGCTTTGGGAACAAGATATGCGTGAGTTGGAGTTACCGGAACCGGTCGATGCGGTGACGATTCTCTGCGACTCCCTTTGCTATTTGCGAGACGAGGCGGACGTGATTGATACGTTTGAATCTGTCTACAATCAACTCAAACCAGGCGGCTTGTTCATCTTTGATGTCCATGCTCCGAACAAGATGCAGACGCTCTTCAACCAAAAGACGTATGCGTCAAACGGAGAAGATTGCTCATATATTTGGTTTGCCGACCCGGGAGAAGCTCCGCTGTCGGTCGTTCATGACTTAACATTCTTCGTCGCGCTTGAAGATGGGACGTATGAACGGATCGAGGAGACGCATGAACAACGGACATATGAACCAGGGCAGTATATGCAATGGTTGATTGGTGCCGGATTCCACGTCAAATCGGTCACATCAGATTTCACCGAACGTGCACCAGGAGCGGATGCGGAGCGCATCTTCTTCGTAGCCCAAAAATAAGGAAGACCTCATCGTAGATTAGCGATGGGGTCTTCATCTATATCAGGAGTTTAATGCCCGATTTATAAATTCAGCTTTAGCTTCAGTATATTTTTCTCTGTCCTCACGAAATTCAGTTGCTAATTGCTTTTTTAGAAGCCCGTACTCCTTCGCGAGTAAAGGAGATTCCCGTAACTTGTCTCGAAATTCAATCTGTTCTTCCCACCGTTTTTCTGTGCCTTTCATGAGATGCAAATGAGCAACTCGTTTATCATTTTTCACTTTCACAAAAAATCTGCGCCAGGGCTTTCCATCCAATTCTGGTGGTACATAGTGCCAACCGTATGCGGTTAAAGTATCAACAATCGCATTCATCATGTCAAACGATTCGATACGAATCATCACATCTATAATTGGTTTTGCAGGTAGACCGGGAACCGCTGTACTACCTATATGTTCTGCTCCTTTAATATCAAACTTTGAAAGTAAGTCGGACAACTCTCTTGTTTCACGTAGACCTTGAGCTTTCCATTGCACATTGGCATCTTCTATTTCGATTGCTTCATATGCCCAAATAGGAATATTTAATTGTTCAGGATTCTCTTCTTTCATTAGTTTAGTTCATCTCCTTGAAAGTATTCTCTGTGGGGAAGCTAATCTTGAAAAGAATAAAAGACCTCATCATAAGAGAATGTGAATAAGATCTTTTGGATGATCATGCTTCGTGGCTGAACTGCCACTGGACGCCGAACTGGTCTTCGAGCATGCCGTACGCCTTGCTCCAAAACGTCTCTTGAAGCGGCATCAAGACACGTCCGTTCACAGAGAGCGCCTCGAACTCACGATGGATGGCCTCGAGGTCGTCTGTGACGACAGCGAGCGTGACATTGTCCCCGAATGTGACCGGTCCGTCAGGCATCGCATCAGAAAACATGAGCGATGAGCCGTGAATCGATAGTCGGGTATGCAGCACGAGATTAGCCATTTCACTCGGCACCGGTTGACCGTCTGGACCAGGTTGGTCACCGAACGTCATGATGTCTGGAGCGGCGTGATTGAACACATCGGCATAGAAGTTCACGGCGTCTCGACAATTCCCATTAAAGTTGAGATACGGATTGATCGGCATAGCAAGTTCCTCCTCGAATTCATAATATTAATTATAGAACGTATGTTCGTGAATGGCAAGAGAGTCCAACTAAATTCAATTGTGTGGTTGAACATGATTGAGAGTTGGGAATAGAGCATATAGAGAACAAACTAGAAAGAAGGCGAAGCATTATGAAGCTCACGAAAGGACGTATCCTCGAATTTGGATTCGTCTTGTTCATGGCAATCATACTCGTCACATCTATCATTGAAGAATTATGGTTCGATGCGAGTGTGGCGGGGGCCGGAATCATTTCCGGGCTCATCCCGTTCTTCATTGAAAAGACGTTTAAAACAGAACTTGACGGCAAGATGAAGGTGGCGTATATCCTGTTCTTGTTTGCCTCCCAGTATTTAGGCTCGATTGTCGGACTATACGGGAATGGTTGGTGGGACACGTTCCTTCATCTCTTAAGCGGAATTTTTCTCGCATTCCTTGGATTCGACTTCTTCAGTAGGCTCGATGATGACATTTGGACCGAGATCCCGAAACGATTTTTGTTCGTATACATTGTCGTCTTTTCCATGGCTGGGGCGGCACTTTGGGAAATGTATGAATTCACATCTGACGTCGTCCTGAACACGACGATGCAAGGGAACGGGAATGACGATACGATGGTCGACATCATCGCGGGGTCCCTAGGCGGTATCTTGGCAGCATTTTTCGTCGTGACGCTCCATCAACGTGAAAAAGCCAAACAAAAGAGACATATGAAAAAAAGTTCGTGATTCACGAGCTTTTTATTTGTAATCATTCTAATCTTTAATTAATATCAAGATTGTAATGATTATAAATAATGGGAGGCAATCATATGGATCAACACCGTCAACTAACTACTAACCAAGGCGTACCAATCGGGGATAACGCCAACTCCATCACTGCGGGTCGTCGGGGCCCGACGCTTCTCGAAGACTACCAACTAATTGAGAAATTAGCGCATTTCGATCGTGAACGAGTACCAGAACGTGTCGTTCACGCGAGAGGCGCAGGGGCGCATGGTGTCTTCACTGTAAAAAATAGTATGAAACGCTATACGAAAGCCGCATTCTTGCAAGAAGAAGGGCAAGAGACGCCTGTGTTTGCGCGCTTCTCGACCGTCATCCACGGATTAGGTTCACCTGAGACGCTTCGTGACCCACGCGGTTTCGCCGTCAAGTTTTACACAGAAGAAGGGAACTATGATTTCGTCGGAAACAACTTACCGGTCTTCTTCATCCGTGACGCGATTAAATTCCCGGACGTGATTCACTCGCTCAAGCCGGACCCACAAACGAACCTTCAAGACCCGGACCGCTTCTTCGACTTCATGTCGCTCACACCTGAATCAACGAACATGCTCGTGCATCTCTTTAGTGACGAAGGCATTCCGGCATCGTATCGCCACATGCGCGGGTCATCCGTCCATTCCTTCAAGTGGGTGAATGAATTCGGCAACACGGTGTACATAAAGATGCGCTGGGTACCGAAGCAAGGAATTCAAAACTTGTCGATGGAAGAAGCGGCGAAAATCCAAGCAGAAGACTTCAACCATGCGACACGTGATCTGTTCAACGCCATTGAAAATGGAGACTATCCGGAATGGGATCTATATGTACAGATTCTCGACCCAGCGGATATGGACAACTTTGACTTCGACCCGCTCGATGCGACGAAAGATTGGTTCGAAGATGTCATCCCGTATCAATTGGTCGGAACGATGACCCTCAACAAAAATGTCGACAACTTCTTCGCCGAGACTGAGTCTGTCGGTTTCAACCCAGGCGTCCTCGTACCAGGGATCCAGCCGTCAGAAGACAAGATGCTCCAAGGACGACTCTTCTCGTATTCGGATACGCAGCGTTACCGCATCGGACCGAACTATCTCCAACTCCCAATCAACTGCCCATTCGCTCAAGTCGCGAACAACCAGCGTGACGGGGCGATGCCGTTCAAGCAACAGACGAGTCCGGTCAACTACGAGCCGAACCGTTACGAAGACGCGCCGAAGCCAAATGCGGACTATATCGAGACGCCGCAACCGATCACAGGCGTGACGGGTCGTCAGAAGATTGAGAAGACGAACGACTTCGGACAAGCCGGAGAGGTGTATCGTCGCTATTCTCAGGAAGAGAAGGATGCGCTCGTTCGTAACCTCGTGGCGCATATCAAAAAAGTTCGTCACGAGAAGACCGTTCTCCTCTTGATCTGCAACTTCTATCGTGCGGACCGTGAACTCGGAGAGCGTCTCTCGAAAGAGTTGAACATCGATCTCGCACCATTTTTGAATCAAATGTCGAACTAAACACGTAACCGCGGTCTTACACCGCGGTTTTTTGTATGATGAAAGGAAATATCAAAGTGAACACAAAAAAGCCCATGGCGACAATCATCTGTAGAATGCAGTTACCATAAACACATTCAGCCAAATGACTAGCCATGAGCTACACTTATTTGTATTTAGCGTCTTGTGAACTACTCACCACTTATTTGCTTCGCAAATTGAAGTGGGAGCTTCTTGGGAAGACCGTGCTCTTACCAGCCACGGTTATGGACCAAGCTCGTCGGGCAGTCCCTGCCCTGAATGGTTGTCAGTCGGCCAACATCAACAGGTTGATGCTCGCGTTGATGTCACGGTCATGATGCGCGCCACAGGCACACGTCCATTCACGGACATCCATCGCTTTCTTCTCGCCCTTTACTCCGCAAGTGGAACAGATTTGCGTCGATGCGAACCATTGGTCGGCCTTGATGAGCGTCCGTCCGTAGAACTTGCATTTGTATTCGAGTTGCCGGACGAACTCGTGCCAACTGACATCCCCGATGGACTTCGCGACCTTGTGGTTCTTCATCATGTCCTTCGATGTCAATGTCTCCACGACGATGACTTGGTTCTCGTCAACGATTCGTTTCGACAGTTTGTGAAGGAAATCTTTGCGTTGGTTGGCAATCTTTTCGTGTTTTTTAGCTAAAAGTAATTTGGCTTTTTCACGATTCTTGCTCCCAATCTTCTTTCGCGACAGCGCCCGCTGTGCCTTCTTGACCTTCGCTTCGGATTGTCGGAGAAAGCGAGGGTTGTCGATCTTCTCCGAGACCATCGCATCGTTCGTCATGACGGCGAAGTGTTTTAGACCGAGATCGATCCCGACCTTGTTCTCGGCTGGGATCCATGGTTCATCGTCCTGTTCGACGAGCAGGGAGACAAAGAACTTGCCTGTCTTGGTCATCGACACCGTCGCCGACCGGATGACGCCCTCGAACGGACGATGTTGGGTGAACCGCACGAACCCGGCCTTCGGCAACCGAACCTTGCCCGCCTCGATGCGGATCGTGCCATGTTGGTTGTTCGTCATGTAGGAAGCGCGCGACCGCCGTCTCGATTTGAAGGCCGGGAAGCCGCCCGTCCCGGCGAAGAACTTCGCGAACGCGGTGTCGAGGTTCAGCTTCGCGTTCGCGAGCGCGAGGCTGTCCGCCTCGGCGAGGAACGGGAACAGGGGCTTGTAGGATGCGGGTGTCGCCGGTTTCCGTCTCGTCCCGTCCCCCGCCTTCGCCTCCTCGCGGATGGCGATGCGGTCCTCGAGCAGCTTGTTGTAGATGAACCGGGCGCAGCCAATCGTCTTGATGAGGAACTCGGCCTGTGCCGGCGTCGGGTGGAGCCTGTATTTGTAGCCTTTCAGCATGTCCGTCCCTCCTCCCTCCAGCAGATCGTGATGTATCTTCCTCATCCGATACCCGCGAAGGGGGATGGAAAATCTGACGGAATCACGAACTTTTGTTCGTCCTATCTGTCACAAGGGGAAAAGATGTTTGGACCGGACGATTCATCTCCCACCTACGCTGGGCTACGCCCCGAGACGCTTAGAGGAGGGAGAATTATCGCCTACTTTTGTTAAAATAAATAATAGAGTCAATGAGAATCAAGACACCAGATAGAAGTCCCATTAGAACAATATAAACAAGTGTACGTTCTAGTAAAGGATTTGGCGCTTCTGTTATCCCGTTGCTATACGATATAACCTCTATCAAAAAAAGCGAGAACAAAGTAAAGAAAACACCTATAAATCCAATTTTATGCATATCATCTCTCCTAATAGTTATTCCCCAACCATCCCGTCACCGTCTCGGTCGTCCATATACTGGTACAACCAATGGTCACGCGTAATCGGCATCTCGAATCCGGCATTTTTGGCTTCTTTGATCGTCACTTGTCCATTTCCGTCAAGGTCGATATCGGATAATTCACGTTCCTCGACCGGCTCCGTCGTCACTGCAGGAGGGGAATCATCCGTCAATCCGAGCGATTCGTTCACTTCCTCCGGATCCACGTTATCATACGTATCGGTGACCGTATTGCCCCGTACGGTATACGTGTATTGGTAGCGGGAAGGAATCTGAGTCGTCGTGTTCGGATAGGTGATGATGGCTTCGAAGTCTTTCGCCCCGCCAGCCTTCCGGATGACATCTTCCATGAATGCCTGGTCGCCGTAACGGTTGAGTGCGCTGTTTTGTGGCGTGATGTTATAGGCGTTCGAGACACCGCCAAGTGAATCGGCGATGATATGGCCTTCGTCGAGGTTCGGGTCTTCGACACCCGGAACTTTTGCCTCGTCTGCATAATAGCGTCCTGAAGAATTAACGTCTTCGGTTTCATCGTCTTGAAGCGTGATTTCGTCGGCAATCACACGAACCAGTTGACCATGTTCGTTCGTGAACGCCCAATACTCACGATCGCCGAAGCCGATATCGACGACGACATTCGCTTCACGTGTGCCGGACTGATCGCCGCCATCGACCTCGATCTTCGTATAGCCTTCAAAAAGATCGCCTTCAGATTCAGGGATCTCGGTGGTATGTTCCTCTTGTACAGGTTCCTCTTCAACTGTTTGCTCAGTTGACGTCGATGTCGGGACGCTCACATCGGCATCCGTACAACCGGAGAGGAGCAGCACCCCAAGCAGAAATGGAATGTAAAATGGTATTCTTTTCATCTATCTCGCTCCTTATTCGAAGTTACACTGTCGTATTTACTATGTAGCTTATAATGATAGCATAAGAAGACGAGATGTGAGCGTCCTCCCTCAAAATGTGCTCGATGGATTCCTCTCATTTGTGGATTCAGAGAGCTTATGCCAAGATTGAAAAAAAGGGGGAAGAACGTATGAACGAAGTGATTGAGACTTTATTGAACCACCGTTCCGTCCGCGATTTTACGGACGAGAAATTGACAGACAAACAAATCCAGACCATCGTCGAGAGCGCACAACGGGCATCGACGTCTAGCTTTATCCAAGCCTACTCCATCATCGGGGTGACCGATGAAGCGAAGAAGAAACGACTTGCCGAGATTGCGGGCAACCAGTCCTATGTCGTCGAGAACGGTCACTTCTTCGTTTTTTGTGCGGATTTGCACCGCCATGAAGTGATTGGTGAACTGCAAGAAACAGAAGTGTCCTCAACACTTGAGACTGATGAAAAGTTGCTTGTCGCGGTGATCGACGCTGCACTTGCCTCTCAAAATGCAGCAGTGGCGGCAGAGTCGATGGGGCTCGGAATTTGTTATATCGGTGGCATTCGGAACGACCTCTTTGCGGTGAAAGAAGTGCTCGTATTGCCGGAACGGGTCATTCCGCTCTTCGGGATGGCCGTCGGTGTACCGGCCTCAGTCGAGGATCAAAAACCACGCTTACCGTTCCAACATGTCTACCATGAAAATATGTATGAAGCGAATCCAGAACGGATGAAGCAGTCCCTTTCCGATTACGATGCGTTGATCCACGATTACTATATGGTCCGTGGCTCGAACCCGCGTAAAGATACGTGGACTGGTCAAATGGGGCGCATGTTGTCGAAATCGACACGGCTTGACGTCAAAGACTTTTTGAAAGCACAAGGCTATTTGAAGCAATAAGATAAACCGCCGACAACTCTTTGTCGGCGGTTTTGTCATGTTCAATTCAATTGGGCGTCGAGCCAATTCTTGTCGATGGCACCAAATTGCTTCGCGATGATCACACCCGATTCATCGAGCACATACGTCGTCGGCATCGCCTGAATCCGATACGCATCTCCAACTTGGCCGTCACGGTCATAGACGACGGTAAATGCGTCTTCATACGGTTCGACGAACGAGACGGCATCGGCGGGGTCGCGTTCACTCGTCGTCGTGTTGACGGCGACGATGGTCACGTCATCTCGCTCTTTCGCGAACGCCGCCATATCCGGCATCTCCGCCCGACAAGGCGGGCACCAGGACGCCCAAAAGTTGACGACGACGCGCTGACCACTTAGTGAAGTTAAGTCGAATGTACTCCCATCAGTTCGCTGTAATTCGAACGAAGGGGGAATTTGCCCGATGTTCAAACCGGTTGACGCCGTCTCTGTCGTGACAGATTGTGTCGCTTTCTCTGGCAGGACAGCATTCACGACCGCGAGAACGACCAGGACTCCGACACTAATTTGAATCACTTTCTTTGAAGGGCGGGCGAGATAGACCGTCAATCCGAAGAGAACGAGGGCGATGACAATTATCCACCATTGAATCTGTCCGACCGCATATGACTTAAATAGCCAGATGCCGGATGCACCGCATACTGTCCAAAGAATGTTTCCACGAGTCGGTTCATGCATCCAGCGCCACGTCGTTCCGAGTAGCAGAAAAATGAGCATGGCGCTCCATAGATGAATCGGCTGGTCGGAAAGGTTCAAAATCGTCCCGTATACTGGAACCGCGAGTGTCATTCCGAACCAAATGAGGAGTCCGCTCAGCACCCAATACCCTAAAAGGTTCCGGTCGAGTCGATAGACGAACCAAAGGACGACAGCAGCTGCAATCCATTGAGACCATACGCCTCCTGTGGCGTAAAGAGCGAGCGATAGGTCACGTGTCGTCAACAGACCGATGACGATGGCACTTCCTTTCCAGGCAAGAAAACCATAGAACCATGTCCCGATGACGGCTTCACGCTGTTTACTCGACAACCCGAGAAAGCGGAAGATGCCGTAAAGGACGGCAAGGCTTAGTAAAAAGATGAGTAAATCGAAACGAATGTTGAGTGGACCGATGGCGACCACGTCTTTCCCTCCTAAACAAAAGGCGCCCCTCTCGAAGCGGGCGCCATATTCATAGTCAGTATAGCATTACTTGATTTGTTGAGCGTTCAAGACAGTCTTCATCGCGCCGTAGCCACCGAGGATATTGTGGATATCTTTGTAGCCGAGCGATTGAAGGACACTTGCCGCCATGCGTGAGCGGACGCCTGACGCACAATGGACCGCAATCGTTTGGTCTGTCGGAAGACCTTCGTGGTCACGTGCGAGCTTACCGAGCAAGATGCGCTCTGCCTTTTCGTAATGGCTCGCATTCCACTCTGTCGCGTTTCGAACGTCGAGGACGAACACGTCACCTTTTTCAGCAGCTTCAATCGCTTCTTCTGCCGTCACGTCCGCATACGTTTCCGTCAAAAGTGATGCATCGAGTTCTTCGACTGGGACGATGAAGCGAAGACGGTCGAGACCGATTGATTGAAGGTCTGTCTGCACTTGATCGACGTTTTCTGCACTTGCGATAACCGTGATGTCTTTGTCGAAGTTGACGAGCCAGCCTGCCCAAGAGACGAACTTGTTGTTGTACGGGATGTTGATTGTCCCTGGTACGTGTCCGTTCGCAAAGTCTTCTCCTTTACGCGTGTCGACGACCTGTGTCTCTTCGACGAGTGTATCGAGACGGTCCGACCCGACGACTTCAGGACGAGCGATGTCCGTCGTCACTTGGATACCTTCTTTGTTCACTTTTTTCATCATGGCAAAGTAGTTCGGTGGTTCGGGTTGATCCGTCGTCAATTCTTTGATGAAGGCATCTTTGTCCGTCATTTGAAGCGCCCAGTTCGTCGCTTTCTCGTAACCGACCGTCGATGTTGGGATCGCGCCGAGCGCTTTCCCACATGCACTACCTGCGCCGTGTCCTGGCCAGACTTGAACGAAGTCAGGAAGTGCCATGAACTTTTTGAGTGAATCAAACATTTGTTCCGCACCGATTGCCGTCGTTCCTTTCACACCGGCCGCTTCTTCGAGAAGGTCAGGGCGACCGATATCCCCGACGAAGACGAAGTCTCCTGTGAAGATCCCCATCGGTTGTGTCTGGTTCCGGTCATAAAGGAGGAACGAGATATGTTCCGGTGTGTGACCCGGTGTGTGCATGACTTCAAGTGTCACGTTTCCGATTTTGAACGTGTCGCCTTCTTTGACGAGCTGTGCGTCAATTTCTTTCGCGAATGCATACTTCCAAGAAGCATCACCTTCGTCTGATAGGTAGGCTTTCGAACCTGTGCGCTTCGCGAGTTCGAGTGATCCCGATACAAAGTCCGCATGGATATGCGTCTCTGCCGTTGCGACGATGTTCATACCTTCTTTTTTCGCTTCTTGAAGATAAGGTTCGATGTTACGGGCCGGGTCGATGACGATGGCTTCTCCCGTCATTTGGCAACCGACCATATATGAAGCTTGTGCTAATTTTTCATCATAAAAATAACGTAATAGCATATCAATTTCCCCCTATGGATGTAATCGTTTATTCGACTTCGCCTTGCCAGCTCATCATCCCACCGTCGACGTTCGTGACATCGAATCCGAGTGAATCGAGATAGGCAGATGCGTTCATGCTGCGTCCGCCGGCTGCGCAAATGACGTGAATCGGTTTAGAGCGATCGAGCTCATCGACTTTTGCCCCGAATTCAGAAAGTGGTACGTTCTTCGCTTGTTTGATGTGACCTCCAGCATATTCGTCTACCTCTCGCACATCGATGAGGTTGAGTGAGTCGTCTGCTTGAAGTAACGCTTCTAATTCAGTAGTCGTAATCGTCTTCATGAGTCTGTGATCTCCTTTTCATGGTTAAGGTTTTTGGCAACGAGAATGTTTCGTTGGCTTTAATATACCCCCTAAGGTATAATGAGCGCAAGTGAAAAGAATTGGAGGGTAAAACATGAAGAGAATCTCCTTATTTGTCGGAGTTTTGGCTTTAATGGCGATTTTTATCTTTGTAATCACATCAGAAAAGGATGAAATTACGAGAATTGACGTTAAAACTCTACAAAACAAATTGGAAAACGAAGAAATAACACTCCTTGACGTACGAGAATCGTCTGAATACGAGGGGGGGCATATCGAAGGGGCGGTGAACGCATCACTTTCTTCATTAGATGCAAATCAACTGCCTTATCCGAAAGACGAACCAATCTATGTGATCTGTCGGAGCGGTAACCGAAGTGCCCAGGCTGCTAGTCAATTACAGGATGCCGGCTATACGGAAATCTATGACGTATCAGGCGGGATGATGGCCTGGGAATCGATTGAATAAGTAGAGAAGACGAGAGCAAATGGAGGAGTCTATATGGAGTTCGGGTTTATCATTACAATCTTTCTAATTGGATTTATCGGGTCGTTCATTTCTGGGATGGTCGGGATTGGTGGATCGATCATCAAGTATCCGATGTTGCTATACATTCCACCGATTCTAGGGTTCGCGGCTTTCAGCGCGCATGAAGTATCCGGAATCAGTGCGATTCAAGTGTTCTTTGCGACAATCGGCGGGATTTATGCTTATCGTAAAGGTGGATACTTAAACAAGCAGTTGATTCTTTACATGGGGGTGTCGGTATTAATTGGTAGCTTCATCGGTGGATACGGATCGACGATTCTTTCGGAAGTGATGATCAATGTCGTCTATGCCGTACTCGCAACGATTGCCACAATCATGATGTTCTTGCCGAAGCCACAAGTGGACGATATGCCACTCGACCAAGTCCGGTTCAACAAAGTGATCGCAGCAAGCTCTGCCTCCATTGTAGGAATCGCCGCAGGAATCGTCGGGGCAGCGGGAGCCTTCATTCTCATGCCGATCATGCTTGTCGTCTTACGCATCCCGACGAAGATGGCGATTGCGAGTTCTCTCGCCATCACCTTCATCTCGTCGATTGGCTCGACGTTCGGTAAGATCATCACCGATCAAATTGTCTGGGGTCCGGCCGTCATTATGATTATCGCGAGCCTGATTGCCGCTCCAATCGGGGCGAATGTCGGGAAGAATATGAATACAAAAGCACTCCAATGGATTTTAGCGCTACTCATCTTGGCGAGTACCATCAAAATCTGGAGTGACTTGATTGCATAAAAAAATCACGATGCCTATATGCTGGCATCGTGATTTTTGTGTTATTTCGTAATGAAATAGTAGAGGAGTCCGAGTCCGATGAACGAGACAGGGAGCAAGATGATGTAGAGCCAAGATACCATCGACCAGCTCTTCTTTTGACTGTACGTGGAGCGGTCTTTCCCGAGCCCGACCATAATAGTGAAAATCATTGCAATCAAACAGACGAGCAAGGCTAATCCGATTGTTAGGTACAAAATATCACACCCTTTACTGACAGTTATAACTTAAGAATAGCTTAAAAGAAGAGCTTGAAAACGTTCTAAATGTTGGGATTTTGTGACCACGCTGATTACTATAAATCACTTTTGAATGTGACTCATATATTCAGACACAGGAGATATTTCAATTCCCAGTGCTTCATCGATAATCGTCAAGGCACTTTCGTGACGTTTTGATGTTTCTGCCGCCACACAATCACGAGGTACATATATATCATAGTCACGCATATATGCATCATTTGCAGAAAAGAGGATACAAATATCCGTCGCGACTCCGGTTAAAATCAATTTCGTCACGTTTAACTGACGAAGTAAAATATCTAACTGAGTTCCAAAGAAAGTGGAGTGCCTTGGTTTTATAATAAAATACTCTTCATCTTCCGGTTCGATTTGCGAGGCAATATGTTCACCCTTAGAAGCCTTTACATACTCAATGATGTCTTCCGTGCTATCTTTCCATTGTCCGAAGTTATCATTACAATAAATGACGGGCAAGTCCAACTCTTTAAAGTGCTTTTTAAGCTCGAGAATCGGTTCAACAATCGCTTCCGTATGTTTACGTAGCATGTCGCCACCTTCAAAATCAAAATCATTGAACAAATCAATAATGAGTAATGCCGTCCTAGACATAGAAATACCTCCTTACTATAAAACTCCTATAGCAAAGAGGTACCACTTTTTCATTTGAAGTATGCTTATTCAGCGAACGTTTTACTGCGGAACATAAATGCCGTGATGAGATAGAAGACGATGATATGAAGGGCGACATAGAAAATCGAGAAGCCCATCGTAGCGTCCATCGCTTTCATAAACTCTGGGTTGACGTCATAGATGGAAAGGTCTGTATGCAAGAAGACAATCCATTTCGCAAGCTCAGGTTTCCAAGCGACGAGAAGACCGCCGATGATACTTGAGGCGAAGTTTGCGAGTACCGTGAAACCGATGACGACGCCGACCGACTTGAAGACGACCGAGAACATGAGCGTCAAGAAGATGATGAAGATCGGTCCGCTCACACTGATGAGGATCGGACGGACGACATCCCATGTGACAGAGCCGTCTAACGTGAGTGAGAACCCGAACGCGACGACCAAGATAAAGACGAATTGGAGCAACATGACGAGGACGGCCATGACGAGCTTCGACAATAAGATGCGGTCGCGAGAGTACGGGCTCATCAACAAGTGTTTCAACGTATCAAATTTCAATTCGTTCCCGACCATCTCGGCCGTAAAGACAATCGTAAAAATACTCAAGAAAGCGATGGCACCCATCGTTGAAAATTCAAAGAATGATGCCGCTTCTGGTGTACCTTCACCACTGGCCAATACAGCGTATACGATGAGGATGATTGCTGTATACACGCCTAGGGCGACGTATGGTTTAATCGTACGACGCCATTTCATCCATTCATTGCTGAGTAATGAACGCATTGTTCGTACCTCCTTCTTTTTTCGTCAATTTCAAGAATTGTTCTTCGAGTGACTCGTGTTTCATGCCAATTTGATAGACGGCGATATCGCGCTCGATTAATTGTTTCAGTAAGACCGGAATGTCTGTCTCTTGACGCGGTACGATAAACGACTCGGCAGACTGCTGGACGATTTTCACATCATCGAAGGCGAGTGCTGCGACGTCAAGTGCCTCGTTCATCTGTTCCTTGGCAACTTTACAGAGGATGACGCTGTCAGCCTTCGTCTGTCCGTCTTCCACTGACTTGATTTGTCCTTGGTCAATGATTGCGAAACGGTCGGTGATCAATTCCATCTCGCTCAATAAATGGCTCGAGATAAGGATGGCGATTCCGCGGTGGTCCGCAAGATGGCGTAAGTAATTCCGAAGGTCGGCGATCCCGGCTGGGTCAAGACCGTTCGTCGGCTCATCTAAGATGAGCACTTTTGGGTTATGCAACAAGGCACGGGCAATCCCGAGGCGCTGTTTCATCCCGAGTGAGTACTGTTTGACTTTCATATCGAGCTTTCCGTCGAGTCCGACGAGGGCACCGAGTGCATTCAAGTCGACTTTTTTCAAGTTCGGAATCAAGTTCATCGCATGAATCAAGTTTTCCCGGCCCGTCATGTACGGATAGAATGCAGGATTCTCGACGATGGCCCCGATTCGGCTGAGCGCTTCTTGGCGGTTGTTCGCCACGTCATACCCATCGACTGTCACGGTCCCGTGCGTCGCAGGCATGAGACCTGTGATGATTCGAATAGTTGTCGTCTTCCCGGCGCCGTTCGGTCCGAGGAATCCGAAAATTTCTCCTGGAACAACGTCAAAACTGACATTTGTCAATACCGTTGCTTTTCCCATCTTTTTATGGACATTTTGTACGGATAACATGTGGTCACCTAGCTTTCTGTTAAGAGTAATAGTGTAATGCCTACACTCCCTATTACGAGGCTGTTTGAAATAAGGTTTCATCTTTTTTTGAAATTGTTGAAACAAATACATCAAGACACAATTTATCGATAAGCAAAACTTATTGAAATAGTATGGACGAATTGTGAATTTGTAAGGGTCTTTCTGCGACGAAAGGTGTAGTATGAAGTTGAGCGTAAGAGGCAAGATTTGGTTTTGTTCACCAGGGTAGGAGAAAGGTGAACTGCTTCGGGCTACATGTTAAAATGAAAGCGTTCACAGATTGAACGTTTAGGAATGGATAAGGGGGATTTATTCAATGGGAGAGTCGTCGAATGTTCACGAGAAATCGCAAGCATTTTATGGTCCTAACTTAGGCTACATCATTGAACTGTACGAACAATATTTGGAAGACCCATCATCGGTCGATGAAGAAACGCGCCGATATTTTGACGAATTTGGGGCACCGGAAACGTCGACACCGACAGAAGTTCCAGTCTCGGGTCCATCGTTTGATTTAGAGAAGGTCGTTTCGGCGACACGGCTCATCAACGACATCCGTGCTTTCGGTCATAAAGCAGCTGATATTTATCCACTAAAAGACCATCCGCGCGAGCAGGAGTTATTCGAACTGTCACGCTATGATTTGACAGAAGAAGACTTAAAACAAATTCCAGCCCGCCTTTTATCAGATGATGCACCAAAACCAAACGCGAGCGCCTTGGAACTATTCCGTCACTTGCTTGACGTTTATACAGGAACGGTCGCCATCGAACTCCGTCACTTAGATGACATGGAAGAGAAGAAGTGGATTCGTCGTCAAGTCGAACAAGGGGCGTTACAGCAAACCTTCTCGAAAGAAGAAAAAATTGAGTTATTCAAACGTTTGGCTGAAACAGAACTGTTTGAATCATTCCTTCATAAAACATACGTCGGACAAAAACGCTTCTCGATCGAAGGATTGGATGCGATGGTGCCACTTCTCGATGCGATGGTCGGAGGCCTCATTTCGAGCGGTTCGGAACATATCAACATCGGGATGGCCCACCGTGGACGTTTGAACGTACTTGCCCATGTTCTCGGCAAACCATACGAAATGATTTTTGCGGAGTTCCAGCACGCACCGAACAAAGAATTGATCCCATCTGAAGGGTCAATCGGCATCAACTTCGGTTGGTCAGGCGATGTGAAATATCACCTCGGTCTTGACCGGAAAGTGGTCGAACAGCAAAAAGAAGTCCGTCTCAACTTGGCGAACAACCCGAGTCACCTCGAGTTCGTCGGGTCGGTCGTCGAAGGATACACGCGTGCCGCACAAGATGACCGTTCTGAAAAAGGATCGGCTGTACAGCACGACGATTTGGCAGCCTCAATCTTGATCCACGGAGATGCGGCCTTCCCAGGACAAGGCATCGTCGCGGAGACACTCAACATGACAAACTTGACGGGTTACCGTACAGGTGGGACGGTTCACGTCATCGCCAACAACACAATCGGTTTCACAACGGACCCGAACGATTCACGGTCGACGCGTTACGCAAGTGATATCGCCAAAGGCTACGAGATTCCGGTCTTCCATGTGAATGCGGATGATCCGGAGGCATGTGTTGCCGTCGCGAAGTTGATCAGTGAGTATCGTGCCAAGTTCCATAAAGATATCTTGGTCGACTTGATCGGGTACCGCCGATACGGTCACAACGAAATGGACGAACCGATGAACACGAACCCGGTCCTTTACAAAGCCATCAAAGGACACCAGTCTGTCCGTCACGTCTATGCCGCACGACTTGAGGAAGAAGGCGTCATGACGAAAGATGAGAAAGCACAAATCGAGCAAAAGATTGAAGAGGCGCTGAAAGCAGCGCGCGACCTCGTTCCTTCTGAAGAAGAGGATGCAGACATCGTGTTACCGGATGCGGTCCATAAAGGATTCCCGAAAGTCGATACGAGCGTCGAACGAGAATTCCTCACGCAATTGAATGAAGAGTTATTGAACTGGCCGGAAGGCTTTGGTGTCTTCCATAAGCTTCAAAAAGTACTCGACCGTCGTCGTGATGCGTTCAGCGAAGGTGGAAAAATTGACTGGGGTCATGCGGAGACGCTCGCCTTCGCGTCAATTCTTTCAGATGGTACGCCGGTCCGCTTGAGCGGTCAAGATTCAGAGCGCGGAACGTTCGCCCAACGGAACATCATGTTGAACGATGTCGAGTCAGGTAAGAAATTCTCGCCACTCCATGAGTTGTCGACGGCGAAAGCATCGTTCTCGGTCTATAACAGCCCGCTCTCAGAAGGTTCGGTGCTTGGATTTGAATATGGCTACAACGTATTCGCACAAGATACACTCGTCCTGTGGGAAGCACAATACGGTGACTTCGCGAACTCGGCACAAGTCATGTTCGACCAGTTCATCTCGGCGGGACGCGCGAAATGGGGCCAAAAGTCAGGCCTCGTCATGCTCTTACCGCACGGTTACGAAGGACAAGGGCCGGAGCACTCAAGTGCACGTATGGAACGTTACTTGACACTTGCCGGGGAGAAAAACTGGACAGTCGCAAACCTTTCGTCTGCGGCACAGTACTTCCATATTCTTCGTCGTCAAGCAGAGATGCTCGGGAAAGAAGAGATTCGTCCGATGATCATCATGACACCGAAGAGTCTGCTTCGTCATCCGCTCGCCACGTCACCAGTCGAGGCGTTCACGGAAGAGAGCTTTAAACCAATCGTCGAACAACCAGGTCTCGGGGAAAACACAGAGAAAGTCGAACGTCTTGTTTTCTGTACAGGGAAAATGGCAATCGACCTCGCGGAAGCGGTCGGCAAGTCAGAAGAGTCACTCGACTTCTTGCATATCGTCCGGGTCGAAGAAATCTATCCGTTCCCGGTTCGTGAGATTCGTGACGTCATCAGCCGTTATCCGAACGCGCGTGAAATCGTCTGGGTTCAGGAAGAACCGAAAAACATGGGGGCTTGGACATATATCGAGCCTCGTTTAGAAGCGGTCACAACGAACCGACTCGATGTCCGTTATATCGGTCGTCGCCGTCGTTCGAGTCCGGCTGAAGGGAATCCGACAGCTCATAAACAAGAACAAGCACGCATCATCCGTGAAGCACTCTCTCGTGACGTCGTCTCGAGCGGTGCAGGCACGAGCACATATCAAAAAGATCGTAAATAAGTTAAGGGGGAACTCATTGTGATCGAAATCAAAGTACCGGAGTTAGCAGAGTCCATTACGGAAGGAACGGTCGCGACATGGCTCAAACAGCCAGGCGACCAAGTCGAAAAAGGTGAAGCCATCGTCGAGCTCGAGACAGATAAAGTCAATATCGAAGTCCCGGCTGACGAAGCGGGTGTGTTAGAAGAGCAACTTGCCGGAGAAGGGGACACGGTTCAAGTCGGTGAAGTCATCGCACGTCTCGGTTCAGGTTCTGGTGGCGGAACGGCTGTCGCGACGAAGACGAAGACGGAAAACGCGACAGAAACGAAAACAGAAGCACCGACTGAGAAAAAGACAGAGTCTATTGAAGAAGGCAAGAAAGTCGAGAAACGTGAAGAGCACGTGGCGAGCCCGGGTAAAGGACCAATCGCGACACCGGCTGCACGTAAACTCGCTCGTGAGAAAGGCATCGATCTCTCAGCCGTTCAAACGAATGATCCAATCGGGCGCATCAACGTCCATGATGTATCGAGACATGAAGAGAAACCGGCTGTGAAAGAGCAGAAACCAGCGGCGGCAGCTTCGGCACCACAACCAGCTGCAGCTGCAAATGGAAAAGAAGAAGAGCGCATCAAAATGACACGTCGCCGTCAGACGATTGCGAACCGTCTCGTTGAAGTGCAACAGACGGCAGCGATGCTCACGACGTTCAATGAAATCGACATGTCTGCGGTCATGGCACTTCGTAAACGTCGCCAAGAGAAGTTCGTGAAAGACAACGATGTCAAACTCGGCTTCATGTCATTCTTCACGAAAGCAGCAGTGGCGGCTCTCAAGCGGATGCCTTACTTGAACGCTGAGATCCAAGGTAACGAAATCGTCTTGAAGAAATATTATGACATCGGAATCGCCGTTTCGGCTCCAGATGGTCTCGTCGTTCCGGTCGTCCGTGAAGCGGACCGCAAAAACTTCGGGGAGATCGAGAAAGATATCCTTCACCTCGCGGACAAAGCGCGTAACAACAAACTCGGGTTGAGTGATTTGACAGGTGGTACGTTCACGATCACAAACGGTGGCGTGTTCGGTTCACTCCTCTCGACACCAATCTTGAACGGACCGCAAGTCGCTATCCTTGGGATGCACTCGATTCAACTCCGTCCAGTCGCCATCGATGCGGATACAATGGAGAACCGTCCGATGATGTACGTGGCACTCTCGTATGACCACCGAATCGTAGATGGTCGTGAGGCTGTGACATTCCTCAAGCACATTAAAGACATGATTGAAGATCCAGAACAATTATTGTTCGAAGCGTAAAACGAGAAGGTACTCGCTCCTATGTAGGGGCGAGTGTTTTTTTTGTAAGGTTATATTGAAACCCTTTTTATGGGATTTGTTGTTGGGTAAATATGTTATCCTTGATGGAGAATAGCTAGAAAAGGGTGTGGGGACAGAATGAAACGGAAAAAAGCGTTTTGGTGGGTTGCACTGACGGGACTTGTCGTCATCGGGATTGCTTCCTATGTTGGCTATACATATTGGAGTGGACCGAATCCAAATGAACTTGACCGGGAGCAGATGACGGAAGAAGACTACACGCGAGCACTCGAATTGATTGATATCATCAAGGAAGAAGACCCACTCGGGCGGCGTCAAAATGTGACGCGCCGCATCAATCCACAGGAGACGACGGGACTCATCTTTGATGATCCCAAAAAGCTGAACAAAGGGAATCTTATTGACGCGATGCATCTGATGACCCATCAAAAAATCTTGGCGACAGAAAAAGCGGGTGCCATCCCGATGACGCATGACAATCTGAAAGAGGTTCGTGACTATTTGGAGTTGTTGCGTGACAAGAATAAAATCAAAAACGATGACTATCTTCAACTCGGTGGTATCATTGAACGCTGGGAACAAGCCATCTTCGATGAAATCGATAAAGAGCAGGACGTTTTGTTAGAGGAAATGTATGCCGCCATCGGATTCTCGAACGGACTGGCGACACGTGCGGAAGAAGAGTTGTTCATCTTGAATAACTTTGGGGGAGAATACGTGTATACGCTGGATTTAGAACCGATGCCAGAAGAGGAAGAACAGAAGGGAGACGTGAATACGAATACGGAAGAATAAGCAAAAGGAGTTCATCACGAACTCCTTTTCGTATGGAGAAACGACGTCACGAAAGCGACTCATGGAAAGAAAGTTGATGTTTCCCGTTCGCTTTTGACCGATATAACGCGTCGTCCGCTTGTTCGATGGCAATGTGTGGTGGTTCCGGTGGACTCCAAATGGACACCCCGATACTAGCCCCGACTTTCACCGATGCGATGTCTAGCGTAATCGGTTTAGAAATTGTATCGATGAGTGTGTTTCCAACCTCCCGAATTTGTTGGGTCGAACGCTCAGTCCTTGGGAACATGAGGAAGAACTCGTCTCCGCTCAATCGAACGGGATAGACCTCCTCGATGGGCAGAGCCCGTAACCGTTGTGCGACCTCGACCAAAACCTCGTCCCCGCCCCCATGACCATATGTATCATTCACCGCCTTGAAGCCATCGAGGTCGAGATAGAAGAAGACGTACGGTTCTTTCGAGGTGTGTAGTTGATTCAGCTGCTCACGTAGGGCGACCCGATTTGAAAGACCGGTCAGTGCGTCACGATTCGCTAGTTTTTCAAAGTGTACCCGTTCCGACTCTGACTCCGTAAGGGAGGTGACGAGCGATTCGAGCGCGAACGCGAGCGACTCAATCTCTTTGATTCCTGATTGATGGGGAAACGTGTTTGCTTTCCCTTGTTCCATGAGCGAAGCCGTTTCGGTGATTCGCTTCAACGGTCTCGTCACGATCGAAGCGAGTAGCCAACCGAGTACAGCCGTCACAAGTGAGGCCAATAAACCAATCCATAGAATTCTCGTTTCAAGTGTCTCGACTGGTGCAAACGCGACTGCCGTCGGCTGACGGACGACGACCTGCCAACCAAGTCCAGGATATTCATCATATCCTTCTCCGATTGACATGCCTGTCAGATAGTCTTGACCGTCATCCCACTCTTTCACGGAGGCGCCTTCTGTAAAGGATACAGGGAGTGGTTTTCCGACCATGTCGTCTGGACCGAGGAGCACGACACTGTCTCGTTCACTGATGACGAATAAATCCGTATCATCGACTTGTTCATGAAGCGTTCGATTGAAATGTTCGAGTACTTCTTTCCCCCAGGCCCAGCTTAAATGAGTGGCAAGTACCCCTTGAAACGAGCCGTCCTGGAAAAGCGGGACACTGATATCGACGAATTGAAGGGGTTCCCCCGTCGGATTAGGCAATAATTCAGCTAAGAGGACCGCCTCGTGGACATCTCCGATAAAGGGAGCATCTTGTGCTTTGAGATAAACCGGTCGTTCGGCAATCGAGGCTCCCTCGAGAATCCCGTTCGTCGAAGCGACGACGGTCCCGGCCGCATCCGTGACGCCCATCCATGAGAAGGCGGGGATGTTCGTCTGGACTTGATCGAGGAGTCGACGTGTTTCATCTCGGTCCTCTAAATCGAGACCTTGTAAGAGTTGGACTTCTTGATAGCGTGACCACATATAAAAATCGAGCTTGTCCGCCAACTGATGCGATGTCGTCGAGAGGCGTTCCCCGATTTCTTGTTCGAGTGAATCAGATGCCCTATGACTGATGAGAGAAGTGAGGGCGATTGTCAGTAAAAAGACGAGCGTGGCAATGCTGAGCGCCAAAATGAGTCCGAGGCGCATCGTAAAAGACTTGATCATGCGTAAATAAACCTCCTAAAGCTTGAATTGAAGAGAATTATGAAAAACGAGTCGATATCATGATAGGAAGAAGAGCTTCCGCTATAATGAAAGACGAGTCAAAATAGATAGAGGTGAAGAGAATGAAAAAGAATCAATTGTTGGTCATCTTGACCATCGTTGCGGTCGCGTTAATCGCATTGGTGTTCGTCTTACTCAACCAAGATGAGTCGACGACAGCCGAGCGTGGCGATCACGTCTCGATTGAAGGACAACCGACACTCGGAAACCCGGATGCGAAAGTATCCGTCGTCGAGTTCGGAGATTACAAGTGTCCTTCGTGTAAACAGTGGGGTGAAACGATTTACCCGCAACTGAAAGCGGATTATCTCGACAAGGAAGACGTCAGCTTCAGCTATATTAACGTCTTGTTCCATGAACAAGAATCAATTTTGGCATCCCTCGCTTCCGAGTCGGTATACGAGCAAGATCCTGAGTCGTTCTGGAAGTTCCATAAGGCGCTCTACGATGCGCAACCGGAATCACAACAACACGACAATGCGTGGGTGACCGTCGAGAAGCTGAAAGAAATCGCAAGCAAGACGACGACATCGGTCGACTTGGCGAAGTTTGAGCAAGACCTTGGGGAAGAATCGACCGTGCTTGAAAAAGTCAGTACGGATGATGGTCTTGTAAAAGAGAACGGTGTCCAATTCACGCCGTCTATCATGATCAACGGTGTGATGCTCGAAGACCCGTTCGATTACGAAAAAATCCAAGAGCTGATCGAGCAGGATTTGTAAGATGAAATCATTTCTCGAAAAGTATGGGTTATACCTCGCTTGGCTCGTCTCGTTGACGGCGACGCTCGGCAGTCTCTACTTCAGTGAGATCCGGGAGTTCGTGCCATGTGAGCTATGTTGGATTCAACGTATCTTTATGTATCCGCTGACCATCCTCTTGGGGATTGCCGTCTTCACGGAAGATCGGGCGGTTCGGAAATATGTGTTACCGCTTACTATCATAGGCGGTTTCGTATCACTTTACCATTACTTGGTACAGAAAGTGCCAGGTTTTGCAGAAATTCAACCTTGTGCACAAGGAGTTCCGTGTAGCGGTCAATACATTAACTGGCTCGGGTTCATCACAATCCCGTTCCTCGCATTGACAGCTTTCACGCTCATCACGATCCTCATGTGGAACGTCAAAAAGCGATAAGGAGTTGGCATGTGTGAAGAAATGGTGGATGATTGGTTTGACGACGATGCTTATCGTCCTAGCAGGATGCGGTCAAGAGATTGAGGATCCGCTCAACTGGGAAGTCGAATCGTTCGAATATACGAATCAAGATGAAGAAATGGTCAGTCTTGACGATTTAAAAGGGAAAGTGTGGATGGCGGATTTCGTTTTCACAAGCTGTGAGACCGTCTGTCCACCGATGACATACAATATGACAAAGCTGAATG
Source organism: Exiguobacterium sp. s140 (assembly GCF_018617035.1). GTDB lineage: Bacteria > Bacillota > Bacilli > Exiguobacteriales > Exiguobacteriaceae > Exiguobacterium > Exiguobacterium profundum. The sequence goes on along the minus strand of NZ_JACSJK010000001.1, from coordinate 1,410,773 downwards.
AAGCGCTTGAAGAAGAGGGCGTCGAAGACGTGCAATTCGTTTCCTTCAGCGTCGACCCGACGGTGGACACTCCGGAGAAGATGAAAGAGTTTATGAGTGGCTATGACCTTGCGAAAGCAGATTGGCAGTTCCTCTCAGGTTACTCGCAAGACGAGATTGAAACGTTTGCCCAACAGAACTTCAAGGCGCTCGTCCGGAAGCCTGACGAAGGTACACAAGTCGACCACGGTACGTATTTCTATTTGGTCGACCAGGAAGGAAAGATCATCAAGGCGTATCCTGGTTTCCAAAACGTTCCGACCGAAGACATCATCAACGACATTAAAATCTTGCAAAAATCTTAACCGAAGACCTGCTCCACCAAACACGGGTGAGCAGGTCTTTTTGGTTTAAGAGAACTGATATAATGGAATAACCAGAATGCTCAATGAAGAGCACGCCATTTTTTTGAAAGATAAGCGAATCGACATACTTTCTCGGATAGAAACGGCGAAGGCACGCTATAATCAATTCAACGAACTATTAGAAAAGAGGACCTACATGAAAAAGACGATGTTGCTCTCATTGGTTGGAATGGCGGCTGTCACCGGAACGATTCTGACACAGTACAAACCACTTGGACGAAAGCCGAAATCGCTTCAATCTCCGAACCGGATCAATGGAAAGTTCCGTAATCAATATGAGACACCGATGAACTTCTCTGCGCAAGACATGGTGTCGATGGCGCGCGACTATCGTGATGTGACGTCACTGCGTAAGCCTACCGAACGTCTTCCGATCGTGCCAATCGATTTTGAGGAGAAGACGGACTCGAGCTTCACAAGAATCTATTGGCTCGGTCATTCGGCGCTCATGGTACAAATGGACGGGAAGACGATGCTCGTCGATCCGATGTTTGGACGTAGCCCATCCCCACTCCCGTTCGCTAAAAACGAACGCTTCAGTGAAGACTTGCCGTTCGAACTAGAGGACTTGCCCGAAATCGATGTCGTCTTATTGACACATGACCATTACGACCATCTCGATTATGGAACGATTCTTGCCATCCAAGACAAGGTCGCCATGTTCATCGTACCGCTCGGGGTAGGGAGTCATTTGAAACGATGGGGTGTCGGGGCAGAACGAATCGTAGAACGGGATTGGGGCGAGTCGTATGCGTTAGGGTCGTGGACATTCGTCTGTACGCCGGCGCGTCACTTCTCCGGTCGCTCGTTGACGGACCGCAACAGCACACTCTGGGCATCATGGGTCGTCCTAGGTGAGACAGATCGGCTCTTCTTCAGTGGGGATAGTGGCTACGCGCCGCATTTCAAGATGATTGGCGAACAGTACGGGCCGTTTGATTTTGCCGCACTTGAATGCGGGCAATATGACGTGCGCTGGCCAGACGTCCATATGCAACCGGAAGAGACCGCGCAAGCGTTTCACGATTTACGGGCCGACCAAATGATGCCGATCCATTGGGGGGCGTTCACGCTGTCGTTCCACGATTGGTTCGACCCAGCGGAACAGATGTCGTCTCTCTTACCAAAAGAAGTCGTCCTCACTCCAAAAATCGGGGAGAGAATCACGCTCGACGGTCGGAATGATACGACGACGTGGTGGCGAGAGCTCAAAGACGCAAACAAGCGATGACCTTGGTCACCGCTTGTTTTTTTGTTAGGAAGACATCTTCTCTGTGGAATCTTCCTCGATATGCAATTGATGCTTTCTCGTGTATACAAGAAATGCGCCGGTCATCGCGATCGAACTGATTCCGAACAAGACGACCATGAGCTGAAGTCCAATCAAGTCGAGGAAGAATCCTGTCACGAGAAGGACGACTTGGAAGATAATCCGGTCGAGCATGTTTCGGAACGAGAAGAAACGACCGTGATATTCTTTTGGCATCCGTGTCTGGAAAATCGTGACCGCCGTCGGGAAGAAGCATCCGACCGAGAAGCCGAAGAGAACGAACGCAGCAATGGACATGAACGGGATGTCCGCAAAATAGAGCATCAGTTGGGCGACACCGATTAAAAACGAGAACGAGAATAAAATCGAGAACGCCGAGAATTTTTCTCCGATCCGTTTAATCATAAAGGCACCTGTCATGAAGGCGAGTCCTTCTGCCGTATAAATCCATCCTTTAATCGCCGTCGAATCCTGCAGCTCACTGATATTGATGACGAGCAAGTTGAACCCTCCGAGGAAGAGGAGTGGGATGAGCGTCATGACGAGCGTCATGAAGATGACGGGAATCGATTTGATGATTGGGAAGACGTCTTTGAAACCGCTCGACGCTTTCGCATCGACCTTTTTCGCCGAGGGCGTTTTCGTCTCATCGAGTTTCAAGAAGAGCGTCGCCACCGCTAGCAACAGGTAGGCGACGAGCGAGAGCGCGTAGACGTTACGGAGCGAGATCAGTGTCAAAAGGACACCTGCAATCGCCGTCCCGATGACACGCGACAAGGTAGACACATTCATATGAACGCCGTTCAAGGCAAGAAGTTCCCGTTCTTTCACGATGAGCGGAATCGCTGCCTGAAGGGCAGGGAAATAAAAAGCGGCCGATCCCTGTAAGATAATCAAGAAGATGACCATCCACACGACCGAATTCGTCTCGATGGCGACGAACATGAAAATCACGCTGAGCGCCCGGACGATGCTCGAGATGAGCATGATTTTTTTCTTAGAACCTTGGTCGGTCAAGCGACCCGCGAGCGGACCGATGGCGACCCCGGCAAGTAAGCCGATGGCGAGAATGACCGCCTTCACAAAGTCAGAGGGGACGCGGTCTTGCATAAATTCCAAGTTCCCGATGATGCCGAGCCATAGACCAAGACCGGCGACGAATTCGCCCGTCAAGATGATCCAGACGTTCCGATTTTTCCACATAGATGTATTCCTCGATTCTTATCTGTTGATAATAATTATGCTTGAGAATGATTCATTTAGCCACAAAAAAGAAGCCAAACGTCGGCTTCTTCATCAATCAAATATCACAGTTGTCGTCGGTGCACGTCGCGCCGTTCGAAAGGACTTGGATCGTCGGATTGTTCTCAGACCAGACTTTTTCGAGCACTTGCGTGAACGCTTCCGTCGGCTGAGCACCAGACACCCCATATTTGTTGTCGAATACGAAGAACGGGACACCCGTGATGCCGAGGTCGCTTGCGCGTTTCTCTTCGGCACGGACGTCTTCCGTATACACGTCAGTCGTCAAGACGTCACGCACGGCGTCACGTTCGAGTCCGACGCTTGTCGCGATTTCAAGCAGCACATCGTGATTCCCGATGTGTTTCGCGTCGACAAAATACGCCTGAAGCAACGCTTCCGACAATTCTTTTTCTTTCCCGACCGTTTTCGCGTAATGCGTCAAACGATGCGAGTCGAGCGTACCCGTCACGACCATGTTCTCAAAATCGTAATCGAGTCCGACTTCGCGGGCCTGAGCGGCGACTTGTGCAGTCGTTCCTTTTGCCTGTTCGATCGGCATCCGATATTTCGTTGCGAGTGCCTCATAGATGGTACGTGAATCATTCGTCGGGGCGTTCGGGTCGAGTTCGAAACTCTTGAATTCGACTTCCACTTGGTCTGCCTGTGGGAACTGTTCGAGCGCCTCTTCTAGACGACGCTTACCGATATAACAAAACGGGCAGACATAATCTGACCATACTTCAATTTTCATGATGAATCCCTCCTGTCCTTAGTGTAGGAAATCTTGAATTCAAAGTACAGGAAACGGCTCATGAAAAAAGCCCTCCACGAGGAGGACTTAAAAGACGTACCAAAACACACAGACGAAGTGGGCGAAGCTTCCGAACAAGATGAACAGATGGAACACCTCATGGAAGCCCCAGCCTCGCCAGTTGACGAATTTTGGCTTGAACCCGTAAATGAGTCCACCAATGGTATACATGACGCCACCGAGGACGAGCCAGAAGATACCGGCGTTGCCGATTACGTCATGGAGCGGTCCGATAAAGAAGACGGACAGCCAGCCCATCCCGATATAGAGCGCGGTGGACAAGAAACGCGGGGCATGGAACCAAACGAGTTTGAAGATAATGCCGAACAAGGCGAGTGCGTGTACGGTACCGAAGAGGACCCACCGCGTCGGTCCTTCGAGCGCGAGTAACGTGAGCGGTGCGTATGTACCCGCAATCAATGCGTAAATCATCGCATGATCGATTCTCCGGAAGAAAGCGATGACGTTCGGTGAGGCGATGATGCTATGGTAAAGACCTGACGATAAGTAAAGAAAGACGAGGCTGATCCCGAATAGAATCGCGGCCATAATGGCAAGCGGCGAGCCGAGTAACGAGGCTTTGACGACCATCGCGATGAGGGCGATGAAAGCCAGTACCGCACCGGCAAGATGCGTCAGTGCGTTGATGGGTTCACGGAAAATCGAATGCATGTAAAACACTCCTTATCACATCATGTAGTATCGATAACTACATGATATACTGAAGAGGAACAAACAGCAAGGTGTACCTTTCGACAAATGGAAGTTTTCTTTATACTTAGGAAGTGAGGTGAGGTAGATGAAAGCGAAGGACATTACCGAAACGGAAGGCACACTCCCGCGGGATGTGCTGCCGACCATCAATTTATACATGGATCAGGTCATCCAGCTGTTCGAGCAGCATTATGGGAAGATGAAGCGAAACGAGAAGGAGACCATTTTGACGAAGACGATGATCAACAACTATGCCAAGGGCAAGTTGTTTCATCCCGTCAAAAATAAAAAGTATACAAATGAACATCTGATGTTACTCAGTTTGATTTATGAGATGAAAGGTCTCTTGTCGATCAGTGATATTAAGGAGACGCTCCGACCGTTGAACGAGTCGGATGAGACGTTCTCACTTGAAGACTTCTACGAGGCCTATCAGGCTCAGAAAGTGAAGAATCTAGAAGCGTTCGAAGCCCAGGCGGACACGCTATTAAGTACATCGCTCGAAAAAGAGAGCGATGTCAAGCGAACGCTCGCCATCGCATCTGCCGTTCATATGAGCCACTTGTATCAGCGGTTGGCCGAGCAATTGATCGATGAGAACTAAAAACAACTCCTCCGAAGACAAATCGTCTGCGGAGGAGTTGTTTTAGTTATTGATGTATTTCTCGTAAACCGTACCGAAGTCTTTACGGTTCCATTCATGATAGTGGCGTTGTAGCCAATCGAACGATTGCTCGTTCAATTCCTTGAACGTGTTCGGCACGTTCATGTCACCTTCACGAAGTCCGCTCAAGATCGAGACGGAGTGAGTCAGTGATGTGTTCGCATACTCCATCATGCGACGGCCTTCCCGCTGAATCTCTTCAATCGCGAGGAGTGCCTTGTACAAATCTTTCACGTGCTCGATTTGTTTCTTGTTGATATCGATTGAGTATGGCTTGTCGCCGATTGTGAATTTGACTTCGACATCGAGGTCGACGGTGCCGGCCGTCTCGAACATGACGTGCTTAATCGGATAGTGTGCGTAAGGGTAACGATATAGCACTCGTTTCGAACTCATCGCACTCGTTCCATCAAGGTGAATCATACCTAAGTTTGTAAAGCAGTATTCATCCGATTTTGATTTGATCAAGAAATAGATCTTTTCGTTATCCTCATGGAGGACATAATCATCCGAGTCCGCCTTATCAAAATCGGACGGGTCGATCACCTCACCGATGTCGCTGAAGCCAGTCAAATCAGAAGCCAGTTTTTTGAACATGTCATTCACTCCTCAGTAATGGATTTTATGCATCTCTTTCGGGTCGGACCCGGTCCGCTCGTCACGATTGAGCGCATCGATGGCCGCCATCTCTTCTTTCGTCAACGTGAAGTCGAATACCTGTATGTTTTCTTTGATTCGACTCGGTGTGACCGATTTTGGAATGACGGCGACTCCGTTCTGTAAATGCCAACGCAAGATGACTTGAGCCGGTGACTTGCCGTGAGCGTTCGCAACCTTGACAATCGTCTCATCTTCGAGCGCTTCGCGTCCTTTCATGAGTGGACTCCACGCTTGAATTTGGATGTCATATCGCTTGCAGAATGCAATCAGTTCTTTCTGAGACAAATATGGATGGATCTCGACCTGGTTCACGGCCGGGACGATCGAGCAAGATTGAATGATTTGTTCCAAATGCTCGATCTCAAAGTTCGAGACGCCGATTGCTCGGACGCGTCCTTCTTCATACAGCTGTTCGAGTGCTTTGTACGTTTCGACGAATTTACCGAAACGAGGCATCGGCCAGTGGATGAGGAACAAGTCGACATACTCGAGTCCGAGCCGATTTAAGCTATCCTGAAACGCTTGGAGCGCCTCGTCGAATCCGTGGAACTCGTTCCAAAGCTTTGTCGTCACAAAGACGTCCTCTCGTGGGATGCCTGCTTCACGAAGCGCTTGTCCGACACTCTCTTCATTTTGATAAATCGCAGCCGTATCGATCAATCGATAGTCTGCATCGAGCGCAGCTTTGACCGTATCGACCGTCACTGCGCCATCTTCGACCTTATAGACACCGAGCCCGAGCATCGGCATCTTGACGTTATTATTCAACGTCGTCCATTCCATAAAAAATCCCTCCCTCTCGTCTATAACGTTACCGAAATTTTGGATGAAGGGAAAGTAAAAACTACAGACGGATGCTTTCCCCGTGCGCCTTGATCACAATTTGGTCACGGTCGAGTTTTGCGGCCGCGACGAGACGATGATACGGTTCCTCGACAGGCTCATAAGAAAGGACGAACGTATCCCAATGCATCGGGAAGAAACGCTTCGCTCCGCTCTCTTTGTACATCATCCAAGCCTGTTCCGGAGTACAGTGTGCTTCCTGGAACGAGTCCGGTTGATAGGCACCGATTGGGAAGAAGGCGAGGTCGATCGGTTCACGGTCAGCGAGTCCTTTGAAGGAGTCGGTATAGGCCGTGTCTCCTGCGAAGAGCATACGAATCCCTTTGTATTTGAGCAGGTATCCGTTGTACCCCATATGTTTGTCCCACGGGAAACGGTTGCCCCAATGCTTGACGGGAATGGCGCGGACATCGAGCCCGTTCGCAAGTGTCACTTTGTCATGTGGATGCAGTTCGAGCGTCTGCAGACTCGGGTATCGGCGCAACAGGCGGCTCGTCCCAGGAGCAGAGACGACAATCGTCTCGCGAGTGATGAGTCGCTTCAAACTTTTATGGTCAAAGTGGTCCATATGGGCATGGCTGAGTAGGATGACATCGACCGGGCCGACCTCCTCAATGGAGAGGGCCGGAGCGGTGTGACGTTTCATGCCGACTGTCAGCGGTCCGAGATGGACACCGATTCGTTTTGAGAAGACGGGGTCCGTTAAAATCTTGAGCCCATACCAATGAATGAGGACCGTCGAATGCCCGATCCACGTCGCCTGCACATGCGTCTCATCAATGGTTGTCAGTTCTGGACGTTCCGGCCATTTAAAGCGCGGACGGGGGAGCTGTCGTTTGAATCGTGTATAGAGAAACGTTCCGACGCTCGCCAAGACGGCACTCGGAACGAGAATGCGTCGACGCATCATGCATCACCTCACTGTTCGAATATACTGTCATCATATCGCGAGGACAGATGCACCGCATCCGCCTAAAGGAGTAGAAAAAATGGGAGATTGTGGGGTACACTCTTGCGGATCCGCTTTCAATTTGATAAGGTGGCAGTAACTTAGGAAAGAGAGGTACACCGTGCTATGAAAAATACACGTTCACTCCAACGATGAGACGAATCATCATTGTTCGCTTGAACAGTCACGGGTGAAGTGTGTCCATTTTTTCAAATACGGGAAGCGCTCGTTTTCCTCTTTGAACGGATTCCTTCACACCACCGCTTTGAAGCGGATGGTGTTTTTTGTTTCATCGCGTATCGGATTCATAAGCGAGGTGAAACAGATGTTAGCAGTAAAACAAGTCCGGTTTGACTATGACCGGAAACCATTATTTGACGCGGTCTCGTTCGAGGTCGCGGCTGGAGAGCGTGCCGTATTATTCGGATTGAACGGGAGTGGGAAGACGACGCTCTTCCGACTCATGACCGGGGAGTTGACCCCGCAAGCCGGGAAGATTGAATGTCTTGGCGAGGTCGGACTCGTCCGACAGACCATCGAATCGACAGACATGACCGTACTTGAGTGGACGATGCGCAGTGATCCAGAACGATATGCGCTCTATGAAGATGTTTCTTCTGGTGACGAGATGCGTGTCATGCGGTCCTATGAACGGGCGCTCGCACTCGATGTGTACAACTTGGAACAAGAGGCGACAAGAGCATTGACTCGACTTGGGCTGGAGGAGCACCTCTTCCGAAACATTAACGAGCTAAGTGGAGGCGAGAAGACGCGAGCTCAGCTCTCAACACTGACGATGAAGCGGGTGGACCTCGTCCTGCTCGACGAACCGACGAACCATCTGGATCTCGAGTCGATCGACTGGCTCACGAAGTGGTTGAATCAGTTTAAGGGGACGGTGCTCATCATCTCACACGACCGTCAACTGATGGATGATGTCGCAACGACCATTCTTGAACTGTCAGGCGGACTAGTCACTCGATATCAGGGAAACTATACGGCGTATAAACATCAAAAAGAAGAAGAACGCGTGCGTGACGAGCGAGCACATGCTCGATACGAGAACCGAAAGGCAGAACTTCTCGAGATGATTGCCCAATATAAAGGGTGGCACTTAAAGGCGAAAGCGACAGCGAGTGTCCGCAGTCCGGGAGCGCAAAAAGGAGCGGCCAATCTCGCCGTCAAAATGAAGGCAAGAGAACAGAAGTTAAGGCAGCTCGAAGACAATCGTCCACAAAAACCAAAAGAGGAGAAATCCATCTCCGTCCGTTTTGCGGCGGATGAGCTCGAAGCGAAAACGTGGCTGACGTGTGAGGATGTGACGTTTGGATACGACAAGCCGTTCTATGAACCGTTTTCCTTCTCGATGAATAAAGGAGAGCGGATCTCGATTACCGGACCGAACGGAAGCGGAAAGACGACGTTATTAAACGTGCTGATCGGTGAACGATTACCACACTCGGGCGTGATCAAGCGACATCCTCGTCTGAAGATCGGATATTTCTCTCAAACGCTCGAGCGTCTCCCGGAGACCGGAACGTTACTTGAGGCGTTACTCGCCAATAGTGAGATCGGAGAGACGGAGGCGCGGACGTTGCTCGCTCACTTCTTGTTCCGGCGAGATGAAGTGCACCGACCGATTACCGAGGCGAGCATGGGAGAAAAGTGTCGAATCGCGTTTCTCATCTTGTACTTCTCGGATGCCCATCTGTTGGCATTAGATGAACCGACGAACTATTTAGATGTGGCGACACGCGAACAAATCGAGGCGGCGTTGTCCGTCTATCCGGGTGGATTATTGTTGATTTCCCACGACCGCTACTTTCATCGTCTGACTTCGCGCACGATTGAATTAGGAGAGCACATTGTCATACGTGAGAACGATGAGCGCGATGAACCGGTCGATGTCGAACAAATGGTCAGAACGATGGACGAATTGACAAAAGATGAATTGAAATTTTTTGATGAAGCAGGAAACCTCCTACCATTTGACGAAACGAGTGAAATGAATCGAATCGAGTAGGAGTGAAGAACATGAATGGAGGAAGATTGTCGCGTGCGACGACGCGGAAGCGTAAACGCGTGTTCCGTATCACGACGGCATTGGCATTAATGCTCGCCTTGGTCGGGATCATCGCGTTCGCGGCACTGATTGACAAGAAACAGGACTCGGCTTTACCGGAATCGGATGAGATTGCCACGGAAATGGTCGACTCCGAGTCGGAACAACCGGCTGATGCTGATGCTGAGACGGAATCGGCAGATAAGATTTATATCGGGCAACCGTATACGAAAGTATACGCGGATGACCGGGTCACGGTCGTTTATGAAGCCGACTTGGGTGATCGATTTGAACGGTTGGAGACGGTAAGTGGATTTGTGAAAGTTCAGTTGAACGAGCGGTTGACCGGCTGGGTCACAGAAGAAAGTGTGACGACAGAGGCGACAGCTTTATCGGATGACGAGGTGATTGCCGCTTGGCAACAAGTCGTCCCAAACGCTTCGGAGTCCGTCCTTGACTGGATTGGGAAAGATCTCGAAACTGTCCGTGCGGAGCTTGGCAGTCCTTCTGCCGTTCAACGTGACCAAGTGAACGAGTATCATTTCTATGATGGATTCTTCCTCATGGTCCGGGACCAAAAAGTACGGGCCGTTGATTGGGACAAACAAGCAACCGCGACGCCAGACTTACAACCGACTCGCGAACAAGCGACCGGAATTTGGTTCGAGGGCGAGACGCTCCAATTGAAACTGTTCCCTTATAACGGCGTCATGCGTGTCCGTCTGGAGCAAAAATGAGACAAAGCGGGAGAATTCATTCTCCCGTTTTTTTATTGTTTTTCATTCAAATGAACGTTTGAATGTTTGGTTAAAATGGAATAAGATAAACAGTAGAAGGAGGAATCAGTTATGGGACATCATCATGATCACGACCACCATCACCATCATTCGACGAATCAGCGGGCGCTCTTACTCGCCTTTCTCTTGATTGCGGCGTTCATGGTCGTCGAAGTGATCGGCGGACTATGGACGAACAGTTTGGCGCTATTATCGGATGCGGGGCATATGCTAGGAGATGCGGCGGCGTTAGGACTCAGTTTCCTCGCTGTTCGATTTGGGGCGAAAGCGGCGACACCGAACCGGACGTTCGGGTATCGACGTTTCGAGATTTTAGCGGCATTCATTAACGGGCTGACACTGCTCGTCATCTCGATCTATATCCTTGTCGAGGCATACCAACGAATCAGCGCGCCACCAGAAATTCTAAGTAGTGGTATGCTTGTCGTCGCCATTATCGGGCTGCTCGTCAACATCCTTGCCGCCTGGATTTTAATGCGCGGGGAGAAAGACAATTTGAACGTGAAGAGTGCGTTGTTGCACGTATTCGGAGATTTGCTCGGCTCGGTCGGAGCCATCACGGCAGCAATCCTCATCATGTTGTTCGGATGGACGTGGGCGGACCCGGTCGCGAGCGCCTTTGTTGCGATTTTGATTTTAATCAGCGGTTATCGTGTGACGCGTGACGCGATTCATATCTTGATGGAAGGGTCGCCGGAACAGATTGACGTCCGGGCGATGCAAGAAGAGATTGCTAAAGTTGAAGGGGTGAAAGAAGTGCACGACTTGCATGTCTGGTCCATCTCGTCGAGCGAGCATGCAGCGACGTGTCACGTGTTGATTGGAGAAGAGACGGATGATCAAGACGTCTTGAGACAAGTGACGGAACGAATCCGGAAATACGGGACGTTCGAACGTTCGACGGTCCAGATTGAACGGGAACGACAATGTTGTGAAGAACGAATCATCTGGTAGTGAAGAGTAAGGGAGTTCAGTTTGGACTGAACTCCCTTTTACTAAGGCTTCAATACTACTTTTACGCAGTCATCTAAATGCTCATTGAATAAGTGATAGGCATCAGCAGCATGTTCAAGAGATAAACGATGCGTGATAATGTCAGTAGGGTCAAATTTTTGATCTATGATCATTTGAAATAACTCAGGCATGTAATGAATAACAGGTGCTTGTCCTGTTTTCAAAGTAACATTTCGGGTGAAAAAATCTCCCATCGGAAACTGATTGTAATTCATTGGGTATACCCCGGTAAGTTGAACGACCCCAAATTTACGAACCGCTTCTTTTGCTACTTTGATTGCGCTTAGTGTACCGCCTTGGATCATAAGTTTTTGTTCTATCTTTTCAATTGAAGATTTTTTTCCATCAATACCCACACAGTCGATAACAACATCTGCCCCGCCATTAGTAATCTCATAGATATATTTTCCTGTCTCAGTTGGATCTTTTAAAAGAATTGTTTCTACTTTATTTGATAGTTTTGCCCGATTTAGTCGATAGAGTTCGGGATCTACAGCAATAACCCGTTTAGCCCCACGTACCCAAGCTAATTTTTGAGTCATTAACCCCACAGGACCTGATCCGAGAACCACTACCGTATCTCCAGCTTTCATGCCAGCATTATCTAAACTCCACCATGCTGTTGGAATAACATCAGATAAAAAGAGAAGTGCCTCATCTTCAAGCTCACATGATTCGGGGATGACAAGCGGCATGAAATTACCGTATGGAACCTTTAGAAACTCTGCTTGACCACCGGGATGATTTCCAAACTGTTCAGTATATCCATATAAACCACCAGCATCAGTGTGAGGGGCGTGGTTAGAGTTATCGCACTGACTCTCCATCTCATTTTCACAATAAAAGCAGTGACCACATGATACATTGAATGGAAGGACGACCCGATCACCCTTTTTCACTTTAGTTACATCAGGTCCAGTCTCTTCAACAATTCCCATAGGCTCATGTCCAATAATAAAACCAGGGCGAGTAGGCATATTCCCTTGATAGATATGAAGATCTGATCCACAAATAGCTGTCGATGTAATTTTTACAATGATTTCTTCCCGATTTTCGATTTCGGGATCTCTAACGTCCTTTACTTCAATCTTCTTAGTTCCTTGATAAGTTACTGCGCGCATATAATTCATTCCTCCTTTTTTAAAGACAAGTAAATGGCAACATAGCTTGTATACCCTTCTTTTAAAAAAGGTGAACTAAATATTGGAACTCGATGATGACTATCTTTGACCATTCACATCGATCACGACAATTTCTGGTGGATTGTAAATACGTGGAATGTTGAAGCTGTAATTGAATCCCCGTCCAATCACATGGGTGAACGTCTCATGCTCATAGAGTCCGCCTGCGTATTCAGGAAAGAATCCTTGGTCAGGTGCGAATAATCCGTTCATCAAATAAGGGATTCTCACTTGCCCGCCATGAGCATGTCCGGACAAGACGAGGTCGAATGGAAGTTTAGCATACGTATCGACTTGTTCGGCACGGTGCGAAAGAAGTACCTTGAACGTCTCATCGGGGGCGATGTCCTGCATCGCCGCAGTCGACTCCGCATCCCAATCCGTATAAATATTTTCTCTGAACCCACGAAGAGGATCTTCTAGCCCGCCGATGACGAGGTCGATTCCATTGATGGTGACCGTCTCCCATTCGTCTTCGAGAACGTTGACACCGTATGAGCGAAACACGTCTTTCACATTGTGACGGACATAGTCATCCGATCCATCGATTTCATGGTTGCCGGTCACGAAATACATCGGCGCAATTCCTTCAAGCCCTTCGATTAGTTCGAAGGCGGGTTCAGGTGAACGATACCGGTCGAGTAAATCGCCCGGTAAAGCGATGAGATCCGGTTTCTGTGCACGAACCTGGTCGATCAAAATCGACTGTTTATAACCGTATGAAGCGCTGTGTAAGTCGGAGAGGAGCACGATGCGGAGAGACTCGTCTGCTGACAGTTTATCGGACGTCACGTCATACGTCCGGACGGTCAACCCATTGTACGTCGCCGTGAACAACAAAATGCCGAGTGCAACAAAAAGAAGAGTTGATTTATGTTTCTTCATCAGTGCTCCCTCCTTCCTTAATCGTGTCTCTATCTTACTCTGATAGGCAGGGTTAAGCAAAAAAAATCCCGCTCAAGAGAGCGGGATGAATGTTATGCAGCTTTCGCTGTCAATTTGACGTCGACATTTCCGCGAGTCGCTTTTGAATAAGGGCACACTTGGTGTGCTTCTTCGACAAGGCGCTCTGCTGTCGCTTGGTCGACACCTTTGATTTCGACTTCAAGTTCAACTGAAATGAAGAACCCTTCATCGTTTTGATTTAATGTGACGTGACCTGTGACGCTTGAACCGTCTGTCTTCACACGTTCTTTTCCGATGATGAGGTTGAGGGCACTACCGAAGCAAGCCGCATAGCCAGCTGCGAAAAGTTGTTCTGGGTTTGTCGCACCGTCGACGTGTTTCGCGCCAGGCATCGAGACGTTCATGTCGATGACGCCGTCAGTTGATTTCACGTGACCTTCGCGGCCACCGATTGCTGTTGCTGATGCTGTGAATAGTGATTTCATGATTGAATTCCTCCATTTCATTTTTAACAATTAAGTTGTGCACAATTTAAATTATAGAGCAGTCAAAAAGTTTCGCAAGTGATATGCTTGGCTAAAGAAGAGTACGGAGGATTACGTATGGACCAATCGTTAAAGTTAGAACATCAAATCTGTTTTCAGTTGTATACCGCCTCAAAAGAGCTTACCCGGTTATATCGCCCAATTTTAGCACCGCTAAACCTGACGTATAGTCAATATCTCGTGATGCTTGTCTTATGGGAAGAGGATGGAATCGATTTGCGGCAACTCGGGTCGCGGTTGACGCTCGACTCTGGGACATTGTCGCCGCTCGTCAAGCGGCTCATCCAAATCGGCTATGTGGAGAAGAGTCGTGCGACCGACGACGAACGAAAAATCGTCGTTCGTTTGACCGAAAGCGGTAGCGCGTTGCGTGAGCAGGCGGCGAATGTGCCGTTACAAGTAAGTGGTATGCTGAATATAGACGAAGCGACGTATGTCGCATATATGGAGATGCTCACCGATATCAAGACGAGACTACACGATTTCGGGGAGCGTCAGCGCGAGCAGTAAGGAAGGAGGAGCCATGTTTCGAAAATTGATCATCCTCTTGATGGGGATTGGACTCTATATGGCTTGGCAATATGAGATGCCGAACGTCTCTGCCCCGACGAGCATTCAGGTGGAGTCTGAGGTGGCGACCGAACGAGCGACAGACGCGCCAAAGTTCGCAAGTCAGTATGCCGGGCATGACTGGTATTTGGTCGAACGTGGCGGTGACCGAGGACTTGAACTGATTGATGAGGACGGTGCGAAAAAAGGATTCTATCAGTTCGAGACAGGTAGCACGTATCGAGGTCTTGTACTGAATGAAACGACCCGTGATCAAGTCGAGGACATCGGCTTCGAGGCGGTGACTTCGTATAATAAGGGATTGAATCGATACTTGATTCCGGACGATCCATCGTTTTCCGTTTTCGCAATCGACGGACAGTATGTCACTTTCTTTTTTGACCAGCATGACGACGACCTCTTGAAAGGGATCTTATCGGTCGACCGCCGTGTCGAAGAGGCGAGTGAGGGCTACTATGGTGATTTGTCGAAAGAGGGAACAGTCGCCAATGAGCAGTTGATGCGCATCCTCATGAATTGGGACCGTGAAAAGTTTGAATTGAACGCTTTAGCCGACTATGAACCGCTCTATCCGGTCGTGCGGGCACATAGTCAAAACATGGCTGAAAGCGATTTCTTTAGCCATACAGACCCAGAAGGACAGGACCCGTTCGATCGAATGGACGAAGCGGGACTTTCATATTCGATGGCCGGCGAAAACTTGGCCATGGGACAGATGAGCGTGTTCCATGCGCATTGGGGACTCATGAACTCGAAAGGGCATCGTGAGAACATCATGCAGCCACGATTCACCCATGCTGCCGTCGGGCTTGCTTACAATGAAGAAGACAGTCCGTTCTACACAATCAATTTCATCACTCCACGTTAAAAGGATGACTCTTCGGAGCCATCCTTTTCGATATTAAATGAGTTTTTTCACCGCATCCTCAATCTCAGCCGGTGTTGTCTGTGGCGAGAAGCGTTCGATGACGTTTCCATCACGGTCGACTAAAAACTTCGTGAAGTTCCATTTGATCGCCTTCGACCCGAGAAGCCCGGGTGCTTCTTTTGAGAGATAGGTGAAGAGTGGGTGGGCATCCTTGCCGTTCACGTCGACTTTCGCGAACATCGGGAACGATACCCCGTAATTCAGTTGACAGAACTCCTGGATTTCTTCATTGGAACCCGGGTCTTGATGACCGAACTGGTTGCACGGGAAGCCTAAGACCTGTAGACCCTGTCCCTTATATGTGTTGTAAAGTGACTCGAGACCTTCGAGCTGTGGCGTGAACCCACATTTGCTCGCCGTGTTGACGATAAGTAAGACGTCGCCTTTATATGTAGCTAACGGTTGCAATTGTCCTTTCATGTCTACTGCTTCAAAATCATAAATCATGGTGATTCCCCCTTTTTCTGTAGTATACCAAGAGAAGGGGACAGACTCGAACTTGAACGCGTTGCGTGCAATCAAATTGTTATGAAATCATGATGTCGCTGTTACATCATTCCGAAGAAAGAATCCGTATAATGAAAAACGTTGTAGAAAGGAACGGTGTTATGCGATTTTTAAAAAATGAATTTATATGGATTGCGCTTATTTTAATCGGACTCTTTTTATCAAGTGCGACGCCTTACTCGGACCAGTCTATCGTTTCGCCACTCGAGCGATTCAATTGGAGCTGGATCGAACCGACGCTCGCGAACGTACAGTTCGACTACGCAGGAAAGGAAATCTCACTTGATACGTTAGGGACGGCAGGATTGATTGAGTTCTTTATGCGGAAGACGGCACATGTCGTCACGTTCTTCGTTCTCGGTGCCTTATTCGTGAAGGCCATCTCGAGAACGAATCTTCATGCGGGACTGAACGTACTCTTCGCTTGGGCACTCGCGAACACGGTGGCGATCTTTGATGAGTATCATCAGAGTTTGACTCCTGAACGGACCGCGCTGTTAGAAGATGTCCTTTTGGATAGTACGGGTGCTGCCGCAGGTGTCATCTTGTTCGGTGGGTTGTTATTCCTTCGTTCGAAACGGAAAAATAGCAAACGGGCCGGTTATGTAGCCTTAAGGTAGTCAAAAAAATGAATAGGTTACTATGTGAAAAGCGCTTTCTTGAAGTGCTTTTTTTCTTTTTAAAGCTATTTTGTGACAACAAACCAAACAAAATATCGTCTATACCCACGTTTTTTAAAGGATAAAACCTAAATTAGGTCAATGTCATACGAATGAAATATAAGTGTAAAATAAATTTTGGTTTAGATTGCTATAATGAGTCACAGAGCGAACGAAATGTCGCGACTTATCTTGTAAAAAATACTTTACGACTATAGATAAAAACTACACGGGAATCAGCGGAGGGAAGCACAGTGTATAACTTGAAAAAATTTGCAGCAACCGTCACTCTAGGCGCACTCTTGATCGGCGGAACGTCACCGACTTATGCAGCCTCACTTACAGAGAAGCAGAAGAAAGTACAAGAACAACGACAAAAGAATAGCAGTGAACAGTCGAAAGCAAACTCTTCGATTCAATCACGTGAGCAAGCCATCAGCAAAGAGCAGCAAGAGATCAACAAGTTAGATGCTGAACTCCAAGACGTCATCAACGATGTCGCTCAGAAAAAAGCTGAGATTCGTGCCACTGAAGAAAAAATTAAAAAGCTTCAAGCACAAATTAAAAAGTACGAAGCGAAAATGAAAGCCCAAGAAGATCTTATGAAAGATCGTATGGCGACGATGCAAAAGAATGGTGGCTCGTCAGTCAACTGGGCTGAGTTCATCTTCGGTTCTAAAGACTTCGGTGATTTGATCACACGTATGATCACAGCTGGTACGATTCAAGAGAACGACCAACAGATCTTCGAAGAATACGAAGCAACGAAAGAAAAACTCGCGAAAGCGCAAGCTGATTTGAAAGCGGAGCGCGACTCACTCGTGAAGCAAAAAGAAGAACTTGAAAAACGTCAGAAAGAGCTCGATCAAAAAATGAAAGAGCGTGCTGCGAAAATCAAGAAACTCGAAGCTGAAAAAGTGAAGTTCGAATCAAAACTCATGAGCCTTCAAGAGATGGAAGATACGCTCAAAGCTCAAGAACAAGCGATTCAAGCAGAAATCGAAGCGCAACGTCGTGCTGAAGAAGAAGCACGTCGTGCAGCGGCAGCAACTGCTGCGGCGAAAAAACAACAAGGTTCAAGCTCGAATAGCGGTTCAAGTGCTTCAACAGCACCGGTAGCGTCTGCACCAGCAAGCGGTGGCATGTTCCAACGTCCAGCAAGCGGTCGCCTCACACAAGGATGGGGTCCAGCAAGCGGAGCGAACGGCTACTCGTTCCACAACGCTCTTGATATCGCAGGTCCAGTCGGTACACCGATCTATGCAGCACAAACAGGTACGGTCCTCCGTGCAGGTTGGGGTGGCGCATACGGAAACCATGTTATGATTGCACACGTGATCAACGGGCAAGTATGGACGACAGTATACGCTCACATGAGCTCGGTATCCGTTTCTGCGGGTCAACGCGTGTCACAAGGACAAAACCTTGGCGGCATGGGTAGCACAGGGAACTCGACAGGTTCACACCTTCACTTCGAGATTCACCGTGGCGGCTATTCGTACTCTTCATCGAGCGCGGGAAGCACAGTTAACCCAGCATCATTCTTCTAAACACAAAGACAGTGATCGACGAACGCGTCGATCACTTTTTTGTTGCCCTATAGACGATGAACGTCAAAAGGGAGGCACCGATGACACTGAGCCATAGCGTTTCGAAGTTTGGGTCATCGAGCATGCTCCGGCCTCCAAGGAACACCATATAGCCGAGTATCGCGAGCGTGACAAGTGTCAAAGCGGTCAATCGGATCTGTCGGGGGATACGGAGCCACCAACCGAATAATCTGTTCATGAAAAATCGCCTCCTCTATTAGTATAGGGGAGGCGATGTGTTTCATCTAGCGAGTCGGACCCAAGCAGAGTCCATGATTTGTCGGTAACCGACTTCCCGATAGATTTTGTTCGATGTCGGGTTCGTCAAGTCGGTATAGAGGACACAGAACGATTTCGTCTCAAGTAATTGGCGGCTAAGGTCTGCAACGAGACTTCGCGCGTAACCTCTACCACGTGCATCAGGTGATGTGTAGACAAATGAAACGGTGATCCCGTTCTCAGTTGGACGTGCGCGTTTCGCACACGAGACGACCTGTCCGTCGACTTCCCAAAAGACAGCCTCTTCCCTGTCGAGCATCGTCTGTACAGCCTTCGTCACCTTCTCTGGTGGAGATGATCGGAGACCTGATTCGGCTTCGAAGGCACTATACCAAGCTTCGAGCTGTGCCTGGTCGGCCTTCGTCGCTTCTCGCATGTGGCCTTTTGCCATGTCGATGTCTTCCACGCTGTCGAGGCGATAAAGACCTTGGGACATGAACATCTCACTCGACCCAGACGTCAACTCCTGCCATACTTTCCCGAAACGTTCCGCTTGCTGTCGTTCCGAGACGACTTCCGCGAAGGGGACTGCTTCTTTCAAAAGGTGGGGGATGATGAAAGACGGGAGAAGGTCCGAGCGCTCCGTCTTCACGACGATATAGTGAAGTGGATGCGGTGGTGTCACTTGGAGGATGGCGAGAAGCTCCCCATCCTCTTCGACTGTGAACTGATGAAACGTTTCATAGATTCCTTGTTTGACGTTATTCAAGACGCCAATCATGAGGCTATTCTTTGCCTCCTCGTCGAGTAATGCCGTCATGACGCGGTCTGAGAAGTGATTAGAGTCTTTCCATTCAATCCATTCCATATGGTTCTCTCCTTTATTATATGTAGACAAAAACGGACAAACCTGATGGCTTGCCCGTTTATGAGTCGTTCATTATGCGATATCTTCTTGTTTCGACGACGTGTTGTCGAGAAGTTTTGTGTTGTGTTTGAAGTAATGAATGATTTTCGCGATGGCACCGTCACCCGTGACGTTTGTTGCTGTCCCGAAGCTATCTTGTGCCAAGTAGAGTGCGATGACCAAACTTTGCATCGTCGCGTCGAATCCGAGGATCGAGCCGAACAATCCGAGCGATGCCATGACGGCCCCGCCTGGTACACCTGGTGCTGCAATCATCGTCACACCGAGTGCGAGGATGAATGGAAGCATGATTGCGTAGGATAACGCCATGCCATTCAAGTACATGAGCGCGACACCGACCGATGTGAGTGTGATCGTCGACCCTGACAAGTGGATCGTTGCCGAGAGCGGGATGACGAAGTTCGCGACACCTTCGTCCGTGTTGTTCAACTTCGCTTGGCGAAGCGTGACTGGAATCGTCGCGGCCGATGATTGCGTCCCGATGGCTGTGAAGTAAGCCGGCATCATCGTCTTGAGCAACTTGAACGGATTCTCTTTGTTAAGACCACCTGCGATTGAATATTGAATCATGAGCATCGTCAAATGAAGGACGATGATTGTGACGAAGACGAGCGAGAAGACCGATAGGATCTCAGCGACTTGACCAGCGTACGTCATGTTCATGAAAATTCCGGCGATGTGGATTGGAAGTAATGGAATAATGACTTTACTGATTAAGAGTTCGATGATATCGCGGAAATCCATGGCGAGGTCGAGTGACCGTTTGCTTTCGATCGCGGCAATCCCGATTCCGATGACGAAAGCTAAGATAAGTGCGGTCATAACACCGAATACAGGTGGAATCTCAAATTCCATGAACCCTTTCAACAAGGCTTCTTCTGGATTTTCTGCTCCTGTCGTCGACCGTGTCAAAATTTGCGGGAACAAGTTGCTTGTTGCAAAGTATGCTAATGTTCCGGCGATGATGGTTGATGCGTAAGCGATGAGTGCTGTGAGTCCGACCAGCTTTCCTGCTCCTTTTCCAAGTTCCCCGATACCCGGGATGATAAAAGCAAGAATAATTAATGGAATAGCGAAGCCTAAGAACTGCCCGAAGACCGTGTTGAACGTCACGAACGTCCGAACAATCCAGTTCTGACTTTCTGGTACGATGCTCCCGAGTAAAATACCGAAAGCGATCGCGATGATGATGCGACCTAAGAGGCCAATACGTAATTTCAAATCAATCACCCTTTCTGTTTGTTTGAATAGTTGATATTTTCGCACATTTTACGGAATGTTGCCACCTTCTCTTACAATTTTTCTAAAGAAAGACGTTTGACAACTGTTTAGAAGGGTATTAGAAAATGTTGTACATATCAAGGGAAGGGGCTTCTCCTTTTCCTAATATAAAAACGATGTTATGATTAATTCTGACAGACGTAAAGGAGGGGTGCGCGTGCAGTTACAACGAACAACGATTCACATTGCGGGTCAAGACTATACGATCGTAAGCGAAGAACCCGCTGACCACGTGAGGGAAGTAGGCTTTTTGGTCGACAGTAAGATCCGCGAAATTCGTGAACAATCCCCTCATCTAGATGCTCGTCAGGCAGCGGTCTTGGCTGCGATTCAAATCGCGAGCGACCACGTCAAAACTAAACGAAATATGGGAGAATAAATCAATCCATGGTTACGCTACTTATACTGTTTTTCTTGTTTATCGGAATCGTCAACGGCTTCCGTCGTGGCGCGATTCTACAGCTCGGCCATTGGGTCGCGCTCATCATCAGTTTTCTCGTCGCCAATACGTACTATAAAGAGTTAGCCGAAGCGTTCAAGCTGTGGATCCCGTATCCGTCTCAGCTCGACGGAACGCTCCCGGGTGGCGTGTTGGACCTCAATTCCCTTTCAGGGATTGAGATGACATTTTATAACGTCTTTTGGTTCGTCGTCTTGTTCCTCATTACGAAACTCGTCTTGCATCTCATCTTGGCGATGCTCGACTTCTTGACGGACTTGCCAATTTTGCGCCAATTAAAAGGTGTGATCGGAGCTGTCCTAGGATTCTTCGAGGCATATGTCATCACATTCTTCATCCTTTGGGTGATCGCGTTCGTGCCGATGGCGAGCGTTCAAAACGCCGTCGACAAATCGTCGCTAGCGACATATATCATTCAAGACACGCCATATCTATCGGATTGGTTTTCAAATAAGATGTTGTGACACGACAGGCCGGAATGCAAGCTAGTGCTTGTGTCTCGGTCTTTTCTGTGTGAAGAGGGGGAAGCATATGAATAAAGTAGAAGCGATGATGTTGCTCGAAAAAATCGCGCAATATATGGAGATCAAAGGGGAGAACCCGTTTAAAATCAATGCGTTCCGCAAGGCGGCGACAGCGCTAGAGAACACGGACCTTGAACTCGAGGACATCGACGACTTGACGTCCATCTCAGGAATCGGGAAAGGGACGGCTGCAGTCCTTGAAGAGTATCGAGACACAGGACGCAGTGAAGTACTTGAAGCACTGCAAGAAGAGATTCCGTTCGGTTTGATGAAGCTCTTGAAAATTCAAGGGCTCGGCGGGAAGAAACTTGCTAAACTCCGTGAAATCGGTGTCGTCGACTTGGAGTCGCTCATCCGTGTACTCGAAGATGGGACGGCTGCATCATTACCCGGTTTCGGGGCGAAGAGTGTGGAGAAATTACTCGCAGCCGCGAAGAACCTCGAATCACGTCCAGAACGATTGGCTTATGCAGTCATGCGACCAATCGTTGAAGAAATCAATGAGGTGTTAGAGAAGGAGACGCTCGTCTTGCGTCATTCGGTCGGAGGAAGCTTCCGCCGTGCCGAAGAGACGTGTAAAGACCTTGACTTCATCATCGCGACCGAGGAGCCGATTGAGCTACGTGAGAAGCTGCTCGCTTTGCCGTTCATCAACGAAGTGATTGCGGCAGGCGAGACGAAAGTCTCGCTCGTCCTCGAACGTGAAGAGATGGTATCGGTCGATTTCCGTATGGTTGAGCCAGGCGCGTTCGCTGCGACGCTTCACCATTTCACGGGTTCGAAAGACCACAACGTCCGCATGCGTCAACTCGCGAAAGCAAAAGGAGAGTCCATTTCCGAATATGGGGTCGAGACAGCAGACGGATTGTGGCAACCAAAAACAGAAGAAGAATTGTTCGAACGGTACGGTCTCCCATTCATCCCGCCTGAACTTCGGGAGGGGCATGCTGAGTTCGAGCACGACTTATCGAAGCTCGTCACGCTCGAGGACATCAAGGCTGACGCGCACATGCACACGGTCTGGTCGGACGGGAAGTTGACCGTCGACGAAATTGTCGTGGCGATGAAAGATCGCGGCTATGAATGGATGGCCATCACCGACCACGGGAAGTATTTGACGTTCGTCAATGGCTTGACCGAGGAACGGCTCGAAGCACAAGGGGAAGAAATCCGCGAGGCCGCGAAGACACATGATATGAACGTGTTACGAGGCGTTGAGATGGACATCCGTCCTGACGGGACGCTCGACTATGAACCCGAGTTTCTAGAGACGCTCGATTACGTCGTCGCCTCCATCCATTCGAAGATGGACCAATCGGTCGACGAGATCATGGCTCGTCTCGAGAACGCCTGTCGTTCTCCGTACGTCAACGTGATCGCCCATCCGACGGGTCGACTTATCGGTCGTCGGGACGGCTATCCAATCGACGAGGACAAGTTGATCACGCTCGCGAAAGAAACAGGGACGGCGCTCGAGTTGAACGCCAACCCGAACCGCCTCGACCTGACAGCTTCCACGCTCAAGAAGGCGAAGGCAGCGGGCGTCAAAGTGATGATCAACACGGACACGCACCACCCAGATATGATGGAAGACATGGCCCTCGGTGTGTTGCACGCACGGAAAGCCTATCTCGAACCATCAGATATTATCAACTGCTTCACGTTTGAAGACGCAAAGGCGTTCTTTGCGGCGAAGCGATAGAAAGGAACATGCTAGATGGACCACGCGTTACGCGTATTAGAATATGAAAAATTGCGCCAACAGCTTGCCGGTCACGCGGCGAGCTCGCTCGGAAAAGATTTGGCGCTGAAGATGCAACCTGACTACTCATACGACCGGGTGCTCTCGAATTTGAACGTGACGAAAGAGGCGACCGAGGTCGTTCGTCTCCGTGACCGTCTGCCACTCGGTGGGCTTACGGATGTCCGTGCGGAAGTGAAACGGGCCGCAATCGGCTCGGTCCTCTCGACGAGCGAATTGCTCGCCGTCGCTGCCGTCATGTATGGCGGACGCCAAGTGAAGAACTTCTTCGAGAAGCTTCACGAGGATAACGAAGAGATTCGCATTCCACGTCTTGACGAGTATGCGGACAAGTTGACGAAGCTCATCGAGGTCGAACAGGCGATTCGTCATGCGATTGACGACCAAGGGACTGTCCAAGATTCCGCGAGTCCACAACTCCGTGGACTTCGGACACAGCTCCGGAGCTTTGAAGGGAGTGTCCGGTCACGTATCGACAACATCCTCCGCAACAATGCGAAGATGCTCTCGGACGCCATCGTCACAATCCGGAACGATCGCTATGTTGTACCGGTCAAACAAGAGTACCGTCAAGCGTTCGGTGGAATCGTCCATGACCAGTCGGCTTCTGGTCAGACACTCTTCATTGAGCCGCAGGCCATCGTCTCCATCAATAACGAGATTCAAGAAGTTCGTCTGAAAGAACGTGCTGAAATCGAACGGATTTTAAGTGCTCTCTCGAACGAGGTCGGTGGGGTCCATGATGCCATCATGACGAACCTCGACGTGTTGGCCGAACTCGACTTTATCTTTGCGAAAGTCGCATACGGACAAGAGATGAAAGCGACCGAGCCAAAGTTGAACGACAATCGAGAAATCAAGTTGAAACAGGCACGTCATCCGTTCATCCCGAAAGATGAGGTCGTACCGATCACAGTCGAGCTCGGAGAAGACTACACGTCACTCGTCATCACCGGACCAAACACCGGCGGGAAAACCGTCACGTTGAAAACGATTGGACTCCTTCAATTGATGGTGCAATCAGGTCTCTACGTGCCGGCAGAGTTCGGGACAGAGCTTTCCGTGTTTGACGCGGTCTATGCCGATATCGGGGATGAGCAATCGATTGAACAGAGTCTCTCGACGTTCAGCTCGCATATGACAAACATCGTCGGCATGCTCGACAAAATCGACTTCATGTCACTCGTCCTCTTCGATGAGCTCGGTGCCGGGACGGATCCACAAGAAGGGGCTGCCCTTGCCATCGCCATCTTAGATGAAGTGAAACGCCGCGGGGCACGTGTCGCTGCGACGACACACTACTCGGAACTGAAGGCATACGCTTATAACCGCGAAGGAGTCATGAACGCCTCGATGGAGTTTGATATCGAATCGCTCAGCCCGACGTACCGTCTCTTGATTGGCGTACCGGGTCGCTCGAACGCCTTCGAGATCAGTCGTCGTCTCGGACTGTCTGAGCAAGTCATCGACAAGGCACGTAGCCACGTCGGTAGTGATGCCGAGTCAGTCGAATCGATGATCAATGAGCTTGAAGCAGCGAAGCAACGCGCCGAGCAGCTCGAGCAAGAGCTCATCGTCAAGCGCCATGACTTTGAAGAAGAGCAGGCCGAATTCGAAGTGAAGATGACCGAATTTGAGCGCGAACGCGACAACTTGTATAGAGCGGCCGAGGCGAAAGCCGAGAAGGCCGTCGAACAGGCGAAGCGTCAAGCGAACGAAGTCATCGACCGCTTGAAGAAGCTACGTGAGCAAGGAATCGTCAAAGAGCACGAGATTATCGCGGCGAAGAAAGAGCTCGAATCGGCAAAACCGACGCTTCAAGAGAAAAAGATTCAAAAAGTGAAACAAAAAGCCCAGCAGAAACGTACGTTCAGTAAGGGCGAAGAAGTGAAAGTGACGACGTTCAATCAAAAAGGCTACATCGTGAAACAAATCAACGACAATGAGTATAACGTCCAAGTTGGCATCATGAAAGTGAACGTCAAAGCGGACGACCTTCAGAAGATCGGTCCATCGAAAGAGAAGTCGCTTCAGTCGAAAGGGAGCTCGCTCAAACGTCAGAGCTCGACGAAGTCCGAGCTCGACCTCCGTGGCGTTCGTGTCGAAGAGGGGCTTATGCGTCTAGACAAGTATATCGATGAAGCACTCGTGTCGGGCTATGACAACGTCCGCATCATCCACGGATTAGGTACCGGAGCGATGCGTCAGGCGACACAAGAATTTTTAAAAGGACATCGTCACGTGAAGAGCCAGCGCCCGGGAGGAATGGGCGAAGGTGGACTCGGTGTCACGGTCGTCGAACTGAAGTAAGGGGAGTCGGGAATGGGTACGATTACGTTTGCCGTTATGCTGGAGTCGTTCGGCCTCTATTCGATGGCGGGACTGATGATTGTCGTCGGTCTTGCCATCTTCGAGGTGACAACGCCGTACAGCAACTGGCGTGAGATTCAAAAAGGAAATATTGCCGTCGCCTTGGCGACAGGCGGGAAGATTGTCGGTCTCGCCAACATCTTCCGGGTCGTCGAGAGCCATCATGATAGCACAATCGACATCTTCGTCGGGGGTGGTTTTGGATTTATTTTGCTCCTCGCGACATACTGGTTGTTTGAATTTTTGACACCGACACTGAAGGTGAACGATGAGATTCAACAAGGGAATATCGCCGTCGGGTTGTTGGCATTCTTGCTGTCGATTGGGGTCTCCCTTGTCGTCGGCGCGGCATTGGTGAGGTGAAGACATGGTATACGAACGATTGGCAAAGATCTTGTTCATCGGGGCCGGGCTGTTCTTAGTGGCAGCGGCACTCTGGTATATGTTTTATTGAGGGAAGAGGGAGAATCCGTTTGGGTGCTCCCTTTTTTTGATTTCAGGCACCTTGAATATAAAATATATGGGCGAAAGGAAAATATTTTACAATTCGTGTGAGGAAATCGATATACTGAAACTAGATTATGGAACGAGATACATAAGAAGGTTGAGGTGTAGGTCATGGCGAACGGGTCAGAAGTGTTTGAAGTCTTGATGACGAATGCAGTGAAATTACCTGGGGTGAAAGTAGACCGGAAAGAGTTTTTAGCTCAAAGTTTCAGTAAGTACGTGCCGGCGAGTCAGTTGGCAGAGATTGTCGAGAAGGGGCCGCTTGAGGCGAACATCCCTCTCTCAGTCATCAAAAAAGTAGCGAAGCGAAATATTACCAATCAGACGATGAAAAGTTCGAGTGCATCGTTTGCAGCCGGTCTACCTGGAGGCATCGGTCTCGCCGCAACGATTCCGGCCGATACGGCGCAATTCTTCGGTTTCGCCCTCCGTTTAGCGCAAGAAATCGGGTATTTATATGGGTACGATGACTTTTGGGAAGATGGAGAATTAGATGTCGAACGGGTGAATGGAGAATTAATTCTCTTTATAGGTGTCATGTTCGGAGTGGGCGGTGCGACGGCTACCATCAAGGCATTGTCCGCACAATTATCGAAAGAAGCTTTGAAAAAAATCCCGAACAAAGCGCTGATGAAAACAGTGTACTATCCAATCATCAAGAAAATGTCGGCGATGATCGGGGTGAAGATGACGAAAGATACGTTCGCCAAAGGGATCTCAAAGATGATCCCACTCGCAGGTGGTGTCATTTCAGGAGGAATCACGTACTCATCGATGACGAAGATGGGCAATCGTCTCATGCATGCGCTTGAAGAAGGAGTCAACATGACGGAAGCGGAGTTTATTGAAAGTGTGGAAGAAGTGAAACGAGAGAACCTTGAGATTATCGAAGGGGAATTCATAGAAATCGAAGAGATTTTACGTCAAGAAGGGGAAATCATATAACAAGTTGTTGTGTTTTTAAGGGGGGATCTCATGAAACTAGATTTACACTACTTGATGTCGACCGAGCGCTACGTACTCGACATGGAATCGTTTCAGATGAAGGATGAGGCGTATTACCCGTTAGAGTGGACGTTTTATGGAGCGGTGAATCCGACGATGCTCCTTACATGGGATGCCGAGCGCGACCGCATCCGAATTCGCTTCGAACAGTACGCCGTCTTTTTAGGGACACAAGAAGAGCACGGAATGAAAGAAGATGGGTTATGGAACGAGCATCCGATTGTAAAACTGTCCGCATCACGCCTGATGTCATTCGCCAGTGAACGGATGGCGATTCATCCGGTGAACCGTAACCGTGGCGCGCTCGCGCATTATGTCATCCGTACAATCGAGCAGGAGTTTCATGTGTTGGCGTATGAAGACCCGACCGTAGAAGATTTAGGAAAAGTCGGGGACACGGGAGTACGTGTCGAAATTGTGGAAGAAGCCGAATGAAAAACAACGTCGCCTCTAATCGGGGCGACGTTGTTTAGTTTACGGCACGTCAATTTTGACGGTATACACTTTCGGCATGGCGCTGCTTGACGCATACAAGACGAGCGTCTTCTCTTTTTCTGGGACGAGGAAGACCAAATCGATTTCAGATTTCTCGCCTGTGAAATAACGAAAACCGTTCTTGAACTCTTTTTTGTTGTGGTTGACCATATCGACTGGACTATATTTTGTCCCGTCTGGTGTGTACATACGGAATCCGTTTGGACGATATTCTATATAACCACCTTGACCGTCATCTGAATGGAAGAGGGAGAGCGGGAGCGCTCCCCATCTTTCGGTTCGGTCCCATCCGGCGAAGGGGAGACGGGCTGTCCGACTTGGAACTCACGTTTCTTCATTTGTGGATCCCCAATATACGTTTGGAACGTGCCAAGGTTCATGATTTTTTGAAGGTCATCTTCTTTCGGTGTGGTGGCTTTGGCTTCTTTCGGTTTATCTGCTTGTGAACTACTCGCCACTTATTTGCTTCGCAAATTGAAGGGAGAGCTTCTTGGGAAGACCGTGCTATTACCAGCCACGGTTATGGACCAAGCTCGTCGGGTGGTTCCCACCCTGCAGGAATTCGTTTTAGTTTGCCAACATCAACAGATTGATGCTCGCGTTGATGTCACGGTCATGATGCGCGCCATAATGACTTGGTTCTTGTCAACGATCCGTCTCGACAGTTTGTGAAGGAAGTCCTTGCGTTGATTGGCCATCTTTTCGTGTTTCTTGGCCATCGAGACCTACATATTGTTTTACAACCATGTTCGTCTTCAGAAACGACTAAATGACTTGAGCCCTGTCGAATACAAATCTCAAGCCGCCTAGGCTGGTTTTCATTATTTGCCCTGTCTACTTGACGGGGAGCAGTTCAAAAGTAAGCGTCAGATAGTGAATATGTTGGTTCTTATAAAAGAAAGAGTCTAGGTTTTGTCCCAGCCTCTTCATTTATGCAAATTGTGTTGAATTGTTCAGCGCACAGGTACCGTTTCATCATATGATTTATTTTATAAAGAAAAGTAGCAAAAGCCCTTACCTTATTGTGTTCTTTATCACATTTGTAACATCATTAGTTGAGGCAGTGTTTTTTCTGTTAGGGAAAGTATCATACGGAAATGGGTGGAATGTCTTTTGGACATTTCAGATTGTAAAAATAGGATGATTTAACCGTAGATTACATTTATGAAGTGGACACCCTGTCCCTTTCTTATATTTTTGGTAAGCGCTATAATTAACTATATCTTGAATTCGGGATATACTAATTTTTCATTTCATTTAAAACATAATAGGGATCAAAATTAAATTAATTATGAGGAGGTGATTACTCTGGAATGGCAGACTTGGCTACTTATCTCGGTTATCGGGTTTACGTTTTATTTGTACGCAGAAGTTCGTGGCCTTCGGATGCGCTTGCGTCAACTTGAGAAGACGAATTATCCTTCTCCACAAGAATTCAGTCCGGAGTTGAATCAAGAGCTAGCTGAATTAGTAAGACAAGGGAAAAAAGTACAAGCCGTCAAGCGCGTTCGAGAAGAACACGGCTGGACGCTACTTGACGCCAAACAGGCAGTAGACCGATATGAAGAATAAAAGTAAGTGTCAAATAGAAAACACGTTGTTTCTTATTTTCTGTTACAGAAGACGAACAAAGGCTTCGAAAATGGATCTAACTGAAAAAGTTCCTGGACGATGACAGCAAGTCCGTCAATCGATTTGCGAAGGTCTGTTGGACCCGCTGCTAGATAGACGCGCTCGACAGCGCGACCATTCATCATACCAAGCGCAGCGTCCGGATCACTTGTAGTAGAAGTGTCTCATCGTAGCCACTCGTCACCTCGATATCAACTTGATCTATTCTCAAAGAAATTGATTTTTCTTTTGGTTCTTCGACGACACAGGAGACCCAACTGGTTTCCTGGCTTGAATCGCGATTGATTGGGGACTGTTTTCGTAGCCAATATTTCATATTGTGAAGTGCAACATCACTTGTTTCACACCATTCGATCAGTGACAAACCACTAGCACGATACTCTTCGATCTTCACTATCCAATATGTTTCTTTCTCTTTTCTTTTCAAAGTAAAACCTCCCAAATTTCATATTTGGGAGGAGTATCTCATGAATCTTATTCTATTAGAATGTGCGCGCTATTTGACGCGCGTTTTTTCATTTCATTGGTGGAACTTGAATATGATGAAATTCTTGATTACTCAATTCCGCATCACTGATTTTGAATTGTCCAACAGCGAGACAGTGAGCTTTTTTCAAGCTACGCAAATCATCTAAAGATATGGTACCAATGCGATTTGCAATTACTTTTAATTCACTATCGGCAGGCGCGAAGTAGATTTTAGTACCCGCATTGTCTAAGATAGCAAGTTCTTCTTTGTCAAAGTTACTAAATGACTGTGTGGCGAACCAAGCTGACCAGCCAAATTTGCGACCTTCTCGAAGAATTTTTGCAGATGGAGAATCATCACGGAAAGATAAGTTTTGTGCCTCGTCTAAAATAACAGGCATCGGCTTATCTTTAGATCCTGATAGTGAGTAGTACCATAGGTCCCAAAGGATAAACTCTGCCAGCAATTTTTTAATCTCGTCTTGGTCATATCCTTCAAGTTGAATAACGGTAACTCCGTTACTCTCAAAAATTTTACTCCAGTCATTATCCGATTCATAGTCAAACGGATCCATGTCAACCATCTGGGTTAGTCGACTAATGACAGACTGGATTGTTGATTTTGATGATGTTTCTAGATTTTCAAGTTCTTCAATGAGAAGTTCCATTCGCATGTCTTCTCCGTATTTTTCAATACCATTTTTAGTTGCCATATAAATCGCATTTTTCTGTTGATCGCCTAAACCTCTATATACAGAGGCAAAAACTGCAGCTACTCTTCTGGCAACTTCAACAATTTTTTCAGGCTCTTTCCGACCGCTTATTTCTTTTTCTCTCCGTTTAAAAGGGTTTAGAGGGAAAGATTCATGATACACAATGCGTTCTGTCAATTTTTCCCCCATTCGATTTACAAATGTTTCATCGAGCTGGCTTAGTGTGTAACTATTCGAATAATCAATCACCAATGCGGATTGATTTTGTTCGACCAACTGCAATAGAAGAGACTGTACGAAATAGGTTTTTCCTTGACCGGATCGACCACCGATTAGGAGATGTCGATTGGATAGTCGTGGATGCCCGTATTCCCAATAATAGTCTTGATTCAATTCACTACCTAGATGCAATCTAACCTGTTCTAGACTAACAACGTTTGGAGTTACAAGTTCAAGGTTAGGCTGAGTGAGTGGGGCAATCTTTAAATCAGGTTCAACAACAGTATGATTTTTGTCTTCAGGTAAGTTCCTTCTGTCCTCTAGTTCATCTGTTGATTTTTGTTGTTCTGTCGAATCAGCAGGTGAAGCAAAGGCTTCATTTTTGAAAGTTGGAGCTAAAGATTTTTCCTTTTTGGAAGATTCAAGTGAATCTAAAGACTGAGTAAGTGCTTCATAACCGTGTTGTTCAGGTAACTCTAGTATTACGACACCTTGACTTCTGGAGTGACGTACAGACTCTGAATGCTTTTTAAATGAGACAAGAACACCATTTCCGAATTTTGCTCTTTTTTCATCAACGATTTTAAAATCATCGTTTATCAACCGATCGATTAGCTCTGCACTTAAACGAAAATCTTTACTAGGCCAAATTTCATTTTCTTGCATTTTTTTTGCATTG
The DNA here is from genome assembly GCF_018617035.1 of Exiguobacterium sp. s140. Classification (GTDB taxonomy): domain Bacteria; phylum Bacillota; class Bacilli; order Exiguobacteriales; family Exiguobacteriaceae; genus Exiguobacterium; species Exiguobacterium profundum. The sequence goes on along the minus strand of NZ_JACSJK010000001.1, from coordinate 1,379,193 downwards.
TTGATGAAGAGTCTAACAAAATAATTTCGTAAGAATTTAGCGTCAAAAGTAGTTAAATCGAGTAGATGGTCATTTAGTCGAGCTTTCAATTCTGTGATTTGTGAAATACCTTTTGAGATGACGCTGTTGTCATTTATTCCGATTTTAACTTCTACCGGGAATAAATGTACCTTTAATTGTGTTTGATCTATTTCTAGTCCAATCATCAATAAATCATCGCTACAATTTCCTTTTCGACCAATTGTCTTTCCTGAAAATAGACCAGCACGTTTACTAAGTTTCACATTGCCTGTAACACGCACGACTTCTTCCATAGAAATTGGTACCCAAATCGTGTTTTCTTCATTAAAAAGCAATAGTGTTTCTTTAATTGCTGAAACAATACTCATCTTTTCTCGTTTATCGTATCCTCTTCCTTGGACAGCTCGAAGTAACCATTCCCCGTTAAACGTGTTGAAAGCACGAATTGTTTCTTCTATCTGTTCTTGCGTGGATGTCACACCCTGAGAATTAACAAATTCCTCAATCACATTAAAATATTGTTTTGATTTGTCAGTTACAGTGATGGCATCATAACCATTTGTTGATGAATATTGGTCGCTGTAATGTACAATGATCAAATTGTCTGAAGACGATTTAAAGAAATCTAATCCGACAGGTGGATCAATAAACGTTACCCAATGTGAGGCGCTATAAATTTTTTCGAGTTCGTCTTTATCAGCAACATCGATGTGCATTGTCAATGAAACATCTTTCATATAAGAACTGTGTCCACCGTCTTTCATGTTGGCTGTAAGTTCATTATAAAGTGAGCCGAATTTTGTCATAAGACTTCTGTTAATGTCGGCTCCTTTTGTACCGAATCCAACGCGGTATCCGGTATCATCACTTTGAACCGATGATACGGTAGTGAATAAACCGTCTAAGTTCATGCTATTTGATAAATCACGCATCGGTTGTGTAACGATTCTCGATTCATTTCCCATTTTATAAAATGAAATATGAGAATAGAGGATTGGTTCCTCTAAGTCTAACTTTCGATAAAGAATAGACTGTTGAAGAACATGTAAAACATCATCTATTTCGAAGTCATCAATAGATAAGTCGATACCGAATTCCTCTTTTAATTGTTCAGCAGTTTCTATCTCGTTTAATGTATCAAAAGCACTTAAACCAGAAGCGTTTGGTAGATATAAAGACACCTCAAGTGGTTTGATGTTTTCGAGAACACCTTTCGAAGAAATTTGATTTTTGAACCAAGAAATAATTCCTTTTAAAATTTCTTCATCATTTGTGACATTGATAACATTGATACAGAGCGGAGCCGAATTTTGTATTGAGAATAGATAGTCGTAATGATCAGCAAAGTGGGTCATTTTCTCTTCTACAACTTTTGCTAAGTAAGAGTTTGTTTCACCTATGCTTACTTTTTCTCTAATAACGTATTCATGCCATTCAGGTAATGGAGAATAATCCGTTGGCTTCAGTAGCATTTCATGTACATTAAACGCATAAGGCAAAGTATAGCTCGCTTTTAATTTTTTTAAAATATTCGAATCGATATCTTCAGAACCTAAATCCGAGTTCACTTGCCATTGATAAGCAATGTTCAACGGTGAGAATGGGGTTAATAACAAACCATCAATCGTTTCCATTTGTCCTAAACGGTATAGGTTCCGTTGTTGTACAGTCATTAAAGACTGAGCTTTAATTTTTTCAATTTCAGACAGGTAGTTGTTTATAAAATCAAAGGCAGCTGACTGTACTTGGTCATCGTAATACATGAGTGAAGGGATTGTTCCCTTACTCTTAACCGTGTTCAAAAATAAATCATAACTCGTTTCTACAGCGCTTGGTAACTCTAAAGGTATGCTCTCGAAAGTATCATCGGAAAGTTGCTTTGCATACCGTACATGATCATCTAACCAATCTTGTTCCATTTTAAAGAAGTTTCGGTCTATTGATTTGGTAGAGTAAGTGCGTTGACCATTATGGATGGTTTTATAATCTGAGTCGATTAAAAACGATGTTTCATCTTTTCTCTTTCTCGTCCAAATACTAACACCATCTAAAGGAGTAGTTTTTAACATCTCGTCTTTAATAGCTAGTGGGACCTCAACTTCATCAATCATGACAGAGAATCGAACGCGAGATTCTCCTTCATCAAGAGCATTTAAAGGAAGAGTGATGACATCATTATGTCCAATCTTAATCGCCTCTGATGAATCAACAACAACATCATTTATTTGTCCCGAACCGTCCCCAAGTTCAACTGAATGATGGCCATCAAGTATTAAGCGAATCGCTTGTTGATTTTTAGGTGTCGTATCAATCAAATATCGTGATTGATATGGATTTAAAAACTCAGGCGACAGTGGAACAACTGCAATATTAAATAAATAAGTAGTGGAAGTCTGGCCTTCATGTTTGTAGCGTACCCGTGAGAAAGTAACTTGGGTAGAATTATTTTCAATCGTAGTAATAAGAGAATGTCCAGAACTTACGGTTGATTTTGCACTTTTATTGTCCAAAAATTGCTTCGACGTAAAACGGTCAAAAGGAAGATGAATTTGAACTTTGTCTGCTTCTTGTGTAGAAAAGACGATGATGTGCCAAGTTCTTTGACCTGATTTAGTTTCAGACTGTGGGCGTTTCCAAAAATGTGAAGTTGATAATTTGGAGCCGTCGGTTTTTGCAATCATTTTTTCGGATATGAATTGAATATCTCGATTTGATTTTGCTTTCTCTTCCCATTCTTTCAATACAGTGTAATCAGCTTGTTGCCAAGTATCCTCTTTTAATTTTGTGGCCCCGTTATCAAATCGCTCTTCTAGTTTTTCACGAGTGTTTCCTAACGTGAAGTAACGTTCAACATCTTCGAATAATTCGTGATTTTCTGATAAGCGATTCTCGATTTGTCGGTTTATCTTTTTCCATGAAGCTGACCCAACATTTTTTTCATCTCGTTCACGAATAAGCGAACTTAGGTCGCCATCTTGAAAGTACTGTAATGAGGTATAGTCATCCGAATCAAGCGTATCTTTGTGTAAAAGACCTAAAATATCGATGAAATCTAGAAATGAACCATTCGTAATTTGTTTTTGTTGATTACGACGTTTTAAATAATCGGCGATAATCATTTGTTCAGATTTCGATAAATCACTACTTGCCAAATGCTGATCTAAATGTTGAATGATTTTGCTAATGTGCAATGGACGACCTTCAGAAGTCAAGTCAATACTTCCACCCCGGATGGAGTCATTTAAATTATCAGTCAGAATCATTAAGGAAGTATTAGACCATTGCCCGCTTTGTTCACTCATTTCATTTCTCAGAGTAACGAGATAATCAATATCTGTATCAAGAGAACTTGCTATTACTAATTTTCCTGTAGAAAAGTTAAGTGAGTTGGTCACATAATTTTCTTTTCCGAATGGATGTTTATATGTGAAGGTTTCAGAAACGCTTAAACCTGAAAGTGCATCATACATTTCTTTTACATCTTGTTTTGTCGGAAGATAGACGTAATAACGATCTGTTCTATTTTGTTGAATCTCATGTTTAAAGAATTGTAATAATTGTTGTGTGATAAATTTATAAAATTGATTTGACATACTGTGCATCCCCGCTATCGCTTTTCTTTTCCAAATAGTTTAGTTTATCCAATAGCCCAACAATTTCTTCTTTTGAGTGATGATCAAAGAATAGTCCTCTTAATTCAAGTTCAATCCAAAGCCTATTCAATTCAATCTTGTCCTGTTTAATTGAGCAAGCTATAAGAGTCAATAATTGTTCTTGATTTACGGCAAGTAATGATCCAAGTGAACCACCATGTTTTCTATAGAACTTTAATAGAAAGACGTCAAGTGCGGCAGGATATCGAGACTTTAACTCTTTATTCAATCCAATTGAGATTGCTTCGGCTAAGTCTCTAAAGGCTTCATCTAACGTGCTGTCAGCATTGTATTTTGGGGTTTCGATACCTTTATGCTGCGTATAGAAATTATTCATCCAATGATAGAGTGATTGAATATAATTTTTCTTAGAATCCTCACCAGCTGCAGTTAGTAATTCATCAATATGATGATAGTATAAGTTTTTTTGTGACTGAAATGCTGGTGTTTGAGAAACGATATTCAGTGCATGCTCATGTTTGTAAAAATCTTTCACCTGTTCTTTTAACAATCGATAGCCGTTCGTATAACTTGTACGCCAGCGGGCTGCCTTTTCCCATTCCATTAATAAATAGAGTGGAATGAGTTTCTCATTATCAAATTTTGTAAATCGATTAGTTTGAAGAACAGTCTGGGACATCAAGATAAACGTATATTGAATGAATAGATGATTTAAATTGTCTAAGAAGAATTTTGGATTTGTGGATAAATGAATCAAATCTTCTTTAAATTGTTCTTTTAAACGTGGGAACAAACATGAATAAGGACTATTGAATGTAGACTTATTCGTCGAGCGAGAACTTCGAAAAATTTGTGTCAGAAGATCGTCATTGTTTTCATCTAAAAACAGTGGTGAAAGAAATTCTTCATTTCCTTCAATCAACGTGCCATAGACATAGTTAATGAAATCGATTTGACCATTCCTCTCTTTTTTCTCACTTAAAGTGAGTAGAGGAAGTTGCGACAAACTAGAAATCTCTGTTTCTTCGATTTTACGTTGCTGACTCTTGATAAAATATTTGAACCATTCACTCGTTTCTTCGGAATCAAATTTTCCAATTGACAGGATGTGATTCTCGTCCAACTTAGGATGTTCAGGAATGAGCGGTTCATTAGATAACAATCTCACGATACCGCCAGTTATTGGCCAGAAGCCGCTTTCGAATTTTGAACGTTCCGGTTCACGTGTAGGTAAAGGTAATACAAATGTATTTTTTCTACGTGAATAACGATAGCCTTTATTTTGAATCAGAAATGACTCGAGAAGTTTCCAGTCTAATTCGTAATTTTTTACATCATGAGTATTTGTCATATTACTGCTTCACCTTTCTAACTTCGAACTTTGATTTGCTGAACTTTGGTTTAGATAGTTCCACCATCGAACCATCATGAGTGGAGACTAGAAGAATTGATTTTGATTTATCTGTATATCGGATGAGTTCATCATAAAAGTCAATAAACTGCACAGCATCTCTTAAGTCATTACGATTTGGTCGATAACCATGCTGTATTTTTACCAGTAAGTTATACAATTTATAGTCAAGATCAAAAAGAATCTCCTTCCCATTTACGTCAAAACCGATTCGTATAAATGGACTGAAGCGATAAAAAGCATCATCTTTAGTTTCAGCACTATCAAAGAGGCGTTGGTCTACGATTTCTTCCGCTTGGAATGGATATGCCACGCGATATTCATTATTTGCGCCGTCAATAAAGAGATAATTTTCTCGCGGAGATCCTTTCCATAAATAAATGACACTACGAATGAGTTCAAATAACGATTCGATATTCTCACCATCACCAAGGTAGTACGCCTTTACATACTGTAAAAAATTCATATAGGTCTGATCGACGTCTTTTGGATTTAGGAGTGAGTAGCTACGCACTAAAAATGCTCCCAAAGTATTTAGTTTACTTTCGTTTTCTGGTGAATGATGTATGAAACTATATACGTCTCCAATCTCTTTTAATTCATTTTTAGCGATTTCTTGAGGATGCTGTGACAGCACATACTTGGTGATTAATTCATCAAAGTATGGGATACGGAATGAAATCGGATCATTTTGATGTAATGAACTTAGAATATTAGAGCGATCAGGATGACCAAAAATCAGATTTGGTAATGCTGCTTCCGGTCTCTCACGGTCGAGATTTAAGTCTGATGGAACTAAGATATCGAAAATAAAATTGTAAAATGCACGAGTAGAAATAATGAGTTTTTCTTTTACCATGGCTTGAATGATGACATTGACAACAGATTCACGTACAGAAGGATTAGATAAGAAATCATAGTTGTCATGCACAATAGAGCGATGACCATGATTTGTATCTTCTAGATATGCAGTATAAAACGGGTTTTCATTTGATTCAGAAACGATTTTCTCGAGAATGCTTGTGAAAAAGAAAGAGTGGGCTCCTTCTTCACCGACACTATATGTTTGAAAACCTGCGATATTCAATAGATGGATAGAATCTAAAGAGTAGACGATATGCTCTCCATGTCCAAAAATGTCTGCTGCATCGATAAACTTTCTGAGTGAGTCATATCGATTTTCAGACTCGGCAAAACTATAGAAATTGTGTAGTACACCTAGGTTGATGGCAATCAATAGATGTTTTTTATTTGAGTCTTGTTTGTAGAAAGATGACATGACATTATCTAAAGTTTCGATCGAACTCTTAGATGGATCAAATGACTCGGTTGAATCGTTATGAATTCTAACGTTAGTGACCAAGTCCGGATATTTTTCTTTTACATAAGCGAGCAAATGACTTTTCCCGTCCCCAACACTACCGCTCAATAAAATTAGTTGAGGAGTTGATTCCGCATTAACTTTTTCTAATGTTTCAAGAAGAGATATTTGAATCGGACGATTGATGTGCATATACTCTCGAAACAAACCAAAGCTGTCAGCGTTAACGACTGACTCTTTAGAAGATGACTGGAGCATTCGTAAACGTTCTAATAAAATACTAGTTTTCAATTCAGTTGATGGTTGGGAAGGTTCATCAATATGTTCATGACCAGACTCATCCATTTCGATTTCTTCATTCATTTCTTCTTCATTTTTTGCTGAAAAATCATTTACCATATAAAATTCCTCAGAAGTTTGCTGTCTTTGTACACTATCGGATTCGTATAGAGAATTAGGGGGCATCATGAATACATCTGAAGTTTCAACGATAGTACTAGTCATATTCTCTTTGAAAGAGTCATCAAAGGACTCTTCAGATTCTTGTAGAAATACTTCTGTTAGTGCAATTAATTTTTCGAATGCCTCCATTGTCTCTGTTTTCAATAAGTTACGTTTTGTATATAAATCACTTATTTCTATGTAACGGTGGGCCCACTTCAATTCTTTCATAGAAGCGTTAAGTTCAACTTTAAGTTTTTGCCAACCATGTTTTATAACATGTCGAGCAAAGTATCGTTCCGAGAGAGCGGGACGCCCGGTTATTTTAGCTAACATATACATTCGCTTCAAAGTTAAAGATTGAAAAATACCATCTAAGTAAACCATGGCCTCTGTTGGTGAATCAGTCATCCACTTACTAAATTCATCGTAAGTGAATTTGGTATCTTCATCCGGTACTAGATTTGTAACTAAAAATGACCAATTCTTTTGGGTATTCATTGTTAATTTCCTTCCTACACAACATGATATTTTACAAACATTGTAACAAAATATAGAATCATAATCATCGATTCTGATCATTTAATGGCAACCATAACTAAAAAAGTATCGGGTATTATTCTTAAAGTGATTTATACCTATGCATTTACTAAAATGTAAATAGATGATTGAGAGGAGAGACGATATGATTTATAACAAATTAGTAAGAGACAACATCCCTGAAATCATTCACGAATCAGGAAAAATCCCGATTGTGAAGCAGCTTACTCAAGCCGAACACTTCGAGCAATCACGATTGAAACTCTACGAAGAAATCAAAGAGTATGAAGAAACGAACATTGATGAAGAGTCTCTTGAAGAGTTAGCTGACATTTTGGAGTTGGTCTATACACTTGGAAATATGCATGGAGCAGACTTCGATGAATTGAACCGCATACGTGAAGAGAAACGCAAAATACGTGGCGGTTTTGAAAAGGGTCTATTTTTAGAAGAGGTCCTCGATCATGAGTGATTTACGACTCCATACGAGCAATCTTGGCATCCCTTTACAAGAACACATAGACGCGGCGACTGAAATTTATATGGTTGTCGCGTTTGCTCAAGTGTCGGGAGTGAAGGAATTATCGGCTTCTTTAAGAAAAGCGAGTGAACGTGGCGCTCAAATCAGAATCTTGGTAGGAGACTATCTGTACCTCACCGATCCTGATGCATTGGATATGTTATTCCAAATACCGAATGTTGAGCTCCGGCTATACCGCTCAAAAGGGAGGTCGTTCCATCCAAAGGCATATTTGTTCCGTACAATAGAAAGCGGTACGTTTTTTGTAGGTTCCTCGAATTTGTCGCATAGTGCGTTAAATCATGGTGTGGAATGGAATGTTGAAATTCCTTCGAATGTATCAGAGGAAGTGTTTGAAGAGTCAGTCGCTGCGTTTCATGAATTATTTTATAGTGAATATGCGCAAATGATGAATCCAGTCTCGTTACAGCCTTATCGTGAAGAGTATGAAGCGCGAAAGGATCGAATGAAAGAATGGGAGGTCGCTGAACATTCTCCCGTCTACATAGAAGATGATTCGATTACCCCGACGTCTGTCCAAGACGCAGCGTTATTGGCTCTCCGAGAAACGATGGCGGAAGGTCGGAAAAAGGCGATGCTCGTTTAGCGACAGGATTAGGGAAAACGTATTTGAGTGCATTCTTTGCACGACAATTCAAACATGTCCTTTTTGTCGCACATCAAAGAGAACTTTTGTTACAAGCAGAAAAGTCATTCCTCAATGTGGCGAATGACTGGAAGACCGGGTTACTACTCGGTGGTGAATCAAGAAATCAAGATACTGCTGACGTCGTGTTCGCCTCGATTCAAACGTTAGCTTCGAAACAAAGAATGGAGCAATATGACCCGGAGCAATTCGATTTGATAATCGTGGATGAGTTCCATCATTCGGCTGCTCCTTCCTACCGTCGAGTGCTAGATTATTTTCAACCGAAGTTCTTACTCGGTTTGACTGCAACGCCTGACCGTTTAGACGGAGGAGACGTTTATGCACTTTGTGATGATAACGTTGCTTTCCAGATGCACTTTACGGAAGCGATTGAAGAATCGTTTTTAACCCCGTTTCATTACGTTGGAATCTATGATGAAATCGACTACTCTCAGATTCGTCTGATCAATGGACGGCGTTATGATCAAGAAGAGTTATTGGCAGAACAGTTAAAAGAAAGTGTTGCCGAGAAAATTTTTAAGGCATGGTCAGAACATCATCAATCGAGAGCACTCGGCTTTTGTTCTTCCGTTATACAAGCTGAATATTTGGCAGATTATTTCAGGAGACAAGGGGTGCAGGCGGTAGCGCTTCATAGTCAGGCCGAGTATGATCGAACGGAAGTAATTGCCCAATTAAAGCAAGGACAATTGGACATCATTTTTGCAGTGAATCTATTTAATGAAGGTGTCGATATTCCTGAAATCGATACGCTATTGTTCTGTCGTCCGACTGAATCATTGACAGTATTCACCCAACAAATTGGACGAGGGCTACGTCTATCAAAAGGAAAGACTCATTGTACGATTATCGATTTAATTGGGAACTATAAAAATATTGATAAGAAACTGGCTTTGTTGACGACTAGCCGACAAGATACAGTGAGTTCCTTACCAACTACGATTGATCTACCTTCGTCATGTACAATTGAGTTTGATTTACAGACTGTTGACTTACTGAAGAAAATGGTGACACGTTCCTCAACGCGTCAGCAATTACTTGAACAAAATTATTTCATGGTGAAAGAAGAAATGGGTAGGCGCCCGAGCTACATGGAATTAATCCAACGAGGAGAGTACTCTATAGACGCTTATCGTTCCGAATGGAAAAAGCTTGGTGGGTTCTTCGGATTTTTGCATAAACTCGGAGAACTAAGTGAGGAAGAAGCGATACTATACAGTGATGTGAAATCGCTTCTCGTCGAGGTGGAATACACGAGCATGACCAAAAGCTATAAAATGATTGTACTTTCAATTATGCTAAAACGGGGAGAAGAGAATTGGTACAAGCCACTTAAAGCATCTGAAGCCGCTCTTCCATTTTATGATTACATTAAAAAAGAACCATATCGTCAGCAGATTGATGGAAAGACAAAAGACTTTCAGCAACCATTCCATCAACAAAGAATTGAAAAATTATTGTTACGAATGCCATTCGATAAAATTGCTAAAGGACCGTTTTATGTAGAAGATGAAACTCTGCATATTGAATTCAATGAATCGTTCCGCAATCTAACCGTTTATGAATGGGTTAAACAGATTGTAGATGTTCGATTACATTACTACTTTAGTCGGAAAGCGAAAGGATGAGCATGCTGAACGATAAAATAACTATCAACTCATCAGAGATTGCTATAAAGTCTTTTTGTAACTTTATTGATGGTTTTGCGCGTCAAGGTACATATAAAATGAATGTTATCCAAATCATGCTCAATAGAGGATTTGAAGATTGGTTTCACCCATTATCAGCTGATGTGATCGCAAAAGAGTACTACGATTTGGTAAGAAAGCAAAGTGAAGAACATTCATTAAATGGCATCGCTAAAATATTTCAAGAATCATTTTCACAGAAGGAAATAGAGAGACATCTAAATTCGCTACCGTTTAAAGCTTTGACAACTGAATCACTAAGAACAGGTAAAACACCATTTAAGAATGCGAATGGGAAACTCATTGTCAGAGAAGAGTACTGTATTCCGACTAAACAAGCGCATGCTGCTATTCAATTAGCAGTTGAAAACAAATTAGAAGACTACTTTGAAATGAAACAGAAGTAGAAAGGTGGGGTAATGTGAAACGCCTGTTACTACGCAAAATCCAATTCGCCCTCCAATACCATGGTGGGACTGCATCTTTAAAAGACATTTATGCGTATGTCGAAAAATCATACTATCAACTCGAGCTCGATCGATATAAAGATTGGAAAGGGCACGTCAATAAACAGATTCGTGCGCATTCCAGTGATTCGGCGAGCTTTACCGGAAAAGAAGACCTCTTTTATTCCACAGGAAATAAAGGAATTTGGGGCCTCAGACAATCCAATAACTAACGAAAGCGGGACCAATTTCACTTGGTTCCGCTTTCAATGTTTACAAAACATCACACCCTATTGTCACATAATGTTCATTACTGTACACTTCGATATTGTGTGCTAAAAATTATGTTAGGGGTTAGTCAATGGAACTTGTACAGCAATTATCTCAAATGCAACTCATCAACCAATTCTGGTTGCTTATGGCCTTCATCATCCCGATGGTCATTTTATCTCGTATGGTCGTGGCAGGGACGCGCTTCTCGCCGATCCTCGTCATCGTCATCTTCGGTCTCGGTCTCGGATTCGGTATGGTCGAGCTCGGCATCGCGACACCGGGACTTCCTGAATTCCCGCTCGTCGACTTCTTGTCACGGACGACAATCATCGCGTTAGTCGTTTCGTTCTTCGTCGGTGGACAGGAACTTCGTAAAATCTTAAGTAAACAAGAGCTCGCCATGGAGGACATCGTCGTTCCTTCTAAAGAAGAGATGTTCCTCGGGACGGGACGTACGCAGTTCATCTTCATCCTTCGTTCGTTCTTCTTGCTCGTTGGTTTGGAAGGGTTCTTCCGTATGGCAATCGAGCCAGGTACGGCAGAAGGGATTGCGCTTTACTACCCAATCCTCGCACTCCTCGGTCTTGCCGTGTCGTTCTTACTCATCGACCATAAAGCACAAATTCAGGACAAGAAAGTATACATGCAAAAAGGTGTCATCGAGACTGTCCTCTTGCTTGTCATCTTGTTCGTCTCGTTCTTGATTGCGACAGCGGTTCAGCCGATTATCGCATTGCCGCAAATCTTCTTCGCGATGTTGATCTCGTCAGCACTCGGTGCCATCTTCCATAACTGGACGTACGGACCGACAGTCCGCGCGCTTCTCTTCGCAGGGATTCCGGTCGTCTTGGCTGCTAACTTCATGGTTGGTGGTTCACGAATCGGTGACGCGTTCGCCATCGAAGGCATGAACTCGATTCTCGTGTACGGTTTCTTCGGCCAGTTGTTCTGGATGTTCGGTGGAATCGCACTCATCATGTGGTTCGCTCGTACGGGTCACATCCGTAACCTCGCACCAGGTATGGCAGGTTCACTTTCACACAGTGGTCTAACAGGAGCGTGTACAGCTGGGGACTTCGGTCAAGTGGCGGCGAAACGTGCGCCAATCATGATCAACATCCCGTTCTTCGGACATATCTTCGTCTTCTCAATCCTCGCGGTCAGTGCCGACAACGGTGCGCTCTGGATTTGGCCGACAGCCATCATCGTTTTGGTCGGTCTCGTACTCACGGCGCTTTCGTTGAAAAATTTGCGTGCGGCGAACGGGGAAGACTTCAAAGAAGTCAAAGCCCTTATGCAGTTCTCGTTCGGATGGCAGATGATGGCCGTCTTCGGTGGTCTCGTCATCTTGGCGTTCAGCACAATTGCGTTTGATTACACGACGATGGCACAATCGTCAGCGATCTCGCACTTCGGCTTGTTCGCAGCGGTTCAAGGTGGAATGTTCGGAACGGAAGCGTCACTTCTCATCCCGCTCATCTTCTCGATGCCGTTCCTCGTGCACCCAATCGTCTTCTACATGTTCGGGAAAGCGCTCGACAACAATGGCGAAATGCCACGTGTACCGGTATATGCGATGGCGCTCATTGGTGTCGTCGGTGTATCTGCAGCGATTTTCGCCTTATAATTGGACTCCGCTCTGACTTCGTCAGGGCGGTTTTTTAATTTTGATGAAATGGATATGGTAGACTTTGGATAGTGAGAGCAGGGGAGAGCGTATGAAAAAATGGTTGTTCATCGGTTTTGTTGTGTTGATTGTAGCTTGGGCCAGGGTGACACCGATGTATACGATAAGCCCAGGTATGGATGACTTTATAAGCTGGTTCGAGGAAACCTATTCGGTACAATGTGAAGATGAGAGCTGTGACGCATTTACGCTGATTGGGGATCAGACAAATACATATGTGAATCAAGAAGGGTATATGAAACAATCAAGTGGCTTTTTCACTTTTGACATGGAGGTCAGGCGATTATATCGAAGTGTCGAAGAACCCGAAAGAGTCGGGACGATTGAAGTGAGATGGAATCAAGATTCGTTTGAGATTACGGAAGAGACGGGTATATTTGTTGCTTCACCATAGGAGGCTTGAAAGCATGCTGATGATCACTCAAGATGTAAAGGGAGAGCGCTATGAGGCGCTCATCGATGTTTTGCTTGAGCACTGCACTCACTTTGCGTTCGTGGAAGACAGGCGACGCATGGAGATTGAAGAGGAGCGTCTAGCGTATATGGATGTACTGACTGAAGAGATTCGTTGGGATTTGATTGAACGAACTATCGTAAGTGAGTGGGAGACAACACGACTGTCTGTGGATACAGCGTATCTATATTCGTTTCATATGAATTACAGGACGGTACAGTTCTTAAAAGAACGGGGTCGTTCATTATTCAGTTGGATTCATCCGAAACTTCCGGAAGACTTGATGTTTTATACGGGAGAGACATGTGTGCTTGCGGTATGCTCCCATGAATCGTTCTTTGTCGTCGATGAAGAGATGTGGGAGCGTATTAGATTAGATGAATGATCAAGGTCACCTCTTATATGGGTGACCTTGTATTAAGTTTACTTGCTAGAGAAGGGTTTCCAGTCTGGGTCTTTTCTGTCGTGTTTATTCGGTTTTCTGACATCATCACAAAAGAGCCGTTCACTCGCACCAAATTGAATGTAATTTTGTTGAGCCTGTCGAAGCGACACCGTATTCGCACCGCCTTCATAATCGGGATCATCGAATTGAACCCCGTCGTCCTCCCAAAAGCAGATTCGACAAATGTCGTATGTACCTGGTGGTTCCTCTTCTAACGTCTGATAGCCACAGCATGGGCATGTGTATCTCACCATCATCACCTCACTATTTAGTATAGAGGATACAAGCAAAAAGCGTTCGACCATTTTCTCAGGTCGAACGCTTTCTGTCATAAGATCACCATCGAGATCAACGTCAAGATGGCAAGCCCACCTTGTGTTAGAATAATCTTCTTGTCACTCGTGATACTGCCATATAAGGCAACGAGAATGATATAGAGCAGAATCATGGTGACAATCTCGACCGGGTTGGGGGAAAGATAGAGTCCGTACAAGAGCCCGACCCCAATCAATCCGTTATAGACGCCTTGATTTTTGAACAAAACCGACACCGAGTCTCTCGTCAGCTCGTCTTTCGATAGACGGAAGACGCGTGACGTCGACGAGGATGCCGTCGCAATCGTCTCTAAATAGAAGATATAGAAGAATTCGATGGCGACAAGCGTTCCGAACACAAGGGTGAGCGTCGACATATTAGTTGACCGCTGCTACTTGCACGACCGGTTTCGCTGACACGTAGTTCGCCACGTTTTGTGCGAAGTTGATGAGGACTGGGTTTTGGTTGTGCTGCTCGAGAGCGGCTTGGTCTTCCCAGTTCTCGATCATGACAAAGCGGTTCTCAACAGATGTTGACTCGTATAGGTCATATCCGACACAACCCGCTTCTTGTTTTGATGAGTCAATCAAAACTTGGATGTCACGCAAGAAGTTCTCGCGTTGTGAAGCTTGGATATCGAATGTGGCGTTGACTAAGATCATGGTTGATTCCTCCGATTGTGTGGTGAATTATTTGAATGAAGTGACTGTTTGAGCATCAAGGCGAACGGATTCGTAACCTTCTTCTGCTGCTTTCCCTACAGACAAGATCATGACTGGTACGTAGCGATCTTTGTCGAGACCGAACGCTTCTGCGAGCTGGTCTTTCTCGAAACCACCGATTGGATTCGTGTCATAGCCGTGTGCACGGGCTGTGAGCATGAATTGCATCGCTGCGAGACTCGCATCGATCTTCACGATGTCGTTCATCTCTTGTTTCGAGAGATTTTTGTAGTAAGGGATGATCGCGTCGAGCTGTTGGTCACGTACTTCTTGTGGCATTTTACCTTCTGCGACCGCTTGATCGTAGATTTGTTCGCCGTACTCGTAGCACTCCATGTCTCCGAAGATGAGGAGCATCGCTGCAGACGTGTCGTTTTGACGCGTGTTGAAACGGATGAGCGGCTTGAGCGTCTCTTTCGCTTCTGGGCTTTCAACGACGACGAAGCGCCATGGTTGCATGTTGACCGATGATGGAGCCGTTGTTGCTTCCTGAATCATCTCGAGCATCTCTTCTTGTGAGATTTTCACGTTCTCGTCATAAACACGAATTGATTTACGACCGAACATAACGTCTGTAAATGTATTGTTTTCGAATGTAGTTGCCATTGGTGAATTCCTTCTTTCTCTGTTTAGGTGTGACTGTTCAATTTTTGAAGCAGTCCGGATAAGTGTTGAATCTCTTCAGCGGACAAGGCTTGTAAGACGAGGTGGTTGGCCTGTTCGTCTCGTTCGCAATCCCTTAGGTCTTGCTCTGCTTTCTCTGTCACACAGACGAACATCTCGCGATGGTTCTCCGCGTTCCGCTCTCTGACGACAAATCCTTTCTCTTCAAGGATTTTCAAATGTCGAGTGATGGCGGCATTGTCGATTTTCATCTCTTCCTTAATCGCACGTTGCGAACAAACGCCTCGTTCTTTGACGACTTGTAACATCTCGTAGCGGGTCAGGCTGAATCCTGTCTCCCGTTCGAACGACGATGCGACATTTTGTTCCGCCACCTTGATTTGGTAAAGTAATCGGCTGATTTCACGTAGGTCCATTGCGTCCCACCTTTCTCAATTGACTTATCAATCGTTGACTTGTCAAACGATACAACGTTTTGGATTGCCTGTAAAGTCAAACGCTCAAAAAAGACGACACCGGATTATTGTGTCGTCTTCTCTTCGATAGGGGTGCCATCAAATCGATATTCTGTCGTGAATGTCGTATCGTCGAATCCATACAGGCGGTCATAGGCGTTCAAATCCTCAATCGTCCGCACATCGAGGAAGGACGGGTCGATGTCAGACGCTTTGCGCGTGAACATCATGTACCGTTCTGTGTAATCATCATTTCCTCCAGGCTTCCCGTCGAACGAGAAGTGAATCGAATAGACGTCGGATTCCACTTCACGGATGACATCGAGGATTCGTTGTTTCTGTTCGTCCGTATTGTTCCAGTCTTCATGAAACATGATCGAGACGTCGAGATACGTCTTCGGATTCGTTTCATAGATGGACGGCGGGGCCGGGCTGACTTTTGCTTGCACATCATCGGACACTCCGGTCGGTACTTCCGCACGGACGGTCTCTTCTTCTTTTAAGATTCTTTTCGAAACGAGGCGCTCGTGAATCGTCCGCTCTGCCTCGCGTTCCCAATACGTCTCGAGCACGTTATCGTGGATGGAGCCGTCACCATACGTTTCGAGAATATAAGTTCCGGCGAACGGTTCGTTCGTCAATGTGACTTCCCCGACATAACCGCCCATCTTCCAATCGCGTGACAGCTCGATATCGGGTTGTTCGTTGTACGTTTCCTTCACATACGCGGTATAAGTCTCCCGTGCCTCTGACTTTTCAATCGTCGTATATACGAAGAGCCCGCCAGCAAGAACCCCACCGACCATACTTGCCAGTAATCGTTTTTTAATCATTTCGTCACCTCTCGTTCAATCTACCTGATATTGAAGGAGAATACCTCGGTCCAAAGTCTTATTCAAATCATTTCCATTTCGCTGTAAACTAAAAGTGCCCTCAAAGAACTATTGTAATTGCGTGTACTAATACATATAATACACTTAAAGAGTAACATTGACTATGAGAGGGTGTGACCCATGTTATACAAAATCGATATGAAAAGTTCAGAACCGCTATACGAACAAATCGTCAATCAAACGAAAGAGCTCGTTATCCGTGGAATTTTACGACCCGGAGATAAGGTGATGTCCGTGCGTGAACTCGCCACCGATCTTGTCATCAATCCGAATACGGTCAGTAAGGCGTATCAGGAGTTGGAACGGCTCGGGCTGCTTGAGATGCGACGTGGGCGCGGGACGTTTGTCTCCGAGGACTGGGTGGACGATGATGCGGCACGTGAGCCGGTCATCGCCTCGATCAAAAAGATTGCGATTGATTGCCACTATGCGAACGTGCCGTTAGACGAAGCCATTGGCGTATTGCGAACGGAATATGAGAAAGTAGGGAAATCCAATGCTGAAAGTTGAACAGTTAAGTAAAAAAATTGACCGTCAAACAATTTTGGACGGAATTGACTTTACTGTCGAGTCAGGAGAAATCATCGCGCTCGTCGGACGTAACGGTGCCGGCAAGACGACACTTCTCCGGACGATGGTCGGCATCATCCGCCCAGATCAGGGAGACGTGCTTTATGGAACGAAAAGTATCTTTAAAGATGCCGGATTGAAGCGGGACATCATCTTCGTACCGGATTCGGCGGACGCGCTCAAACACTATACGGTAAACGAGGCGACGGACTTGTATGAGTCAATCTACCCGTCGTTCAATCGTTCCGCCTTCCGTGAGACATTGACGCGTTACAACATCGACAACAAAAAAATTCGCCAACTCTCAAAAGGTCAAAAGGCGCTCGTCACGTTATCGCTCGCTTTCGCCGTCCAAGCGAAATACTATCTGCTCGACGAACCGACGGACGGTCTAGACGTCGTCGCCAAGTCAGACGTGTTGAAACTGATGATTGCCCAAGTCGAGAAACGGAACTGCTCGATTATCGTCTCGAGCCACCAGTTACACGAACTTGAACGAATTGCCGACCGCATCATCATGATCGAGAGTGGACGCGTCAAAGCAATCATGTCGCTCGAAGAGGCGCGTGCTCTCAGTATTAAGTGGCAAGTCGTCTTCAACGACCATGTCCCGGTCGAGTTGCTCGAACGAAAAGATATTGAAATCATTAGTGTGACAGGACGTGTCGTGCTGTTCATGGCGAAAGAACGCACAGACGAGCTCGAGGCGTTTATCGATTCATACAATCCGATGCTCATCGAAGAGATCCCGATGTCTCTCGAAGACGTATTCCGTATCCAGTTAGGAGGAGAAGCCCATGCCGTCTAAAGTGTTGTTGAAAAAAGATTGGAAACAAGTGTCGCTGCTTTGGATCTTGCTCGTTTTTTTAGGCGTCATCGCCTTCACGGTGCCGGTATGGACGCAAATGCAGGTGTATGAGGAACAGATTCGCGATATGCAAGAAAATCCAAGTGATTATTCGGATGTAATCCAAGAAGATATAGAGACGATGACTACCGAGGACTTTTTCAATAGCAATTCTGATTTCGGATATTTAGGAGGACTCGATGCACTCATTCCGATGGGGGTCGTCGTCTTCTTATTTGTCATCTTCGGTGCGCTTATGGCATCCGTACTGATTGGAAGTGAACGAAACAGTCAAATGTCGGACTTTTCGATGTCGCTACCATATACCCGCACCCAGCTGTACATATCAAAATGGGTGATTGGTGTTACAGGGATTGTTCCAGCGACATTGGTAGGGGGGGCATTGATGTTTCTCATCATCCGTCTTTCTGACTATTCCTTCTTACTTGATGGCAATGAGGTCAAAGTGCTCGGATTGATTGTTTTCCTACTTTTGTCGGGCATCTCATTTTTCTCGGTATCGCTATGGATGGGATCATTTGGTGGTGAGTCGATCTCACAAGTCGTTTGGACATTTGTGGCACTTGTCTTCCCGATGGGGATTGTAGCCCTCATTCAAGGATCGCTCATAGCCTTTTCTCCAAATCTTTCATATACACTTTTTGACGAGGTATTTGAAAGTGTACCGATGCGAATCCTGTCACCGTTGAATAACATCGTCAATACAGATATGTATTCAATCTTTGATTCTCGAGCGGAGTGGACGGAATTCCTTACAATCGGTTTGTCCAGTTCGATTGTCTTTATCGTTCTAACATTTGGTCTCGGATTGTGGATGTTCAAGGAAGCACCACAAGAAAATAATGGCCGCTTCTTTATGTTCTCGAACTGGTTATGGCTCATCCATATCGTTATCGTTATTTGTTTCGCAATGTTAGGCGGTGTGTTCTTCTCGGGAATTTTTTACCCGCAAAGCGTGATGTTATATGTTGTCGGTTTTGTGATCGGAGCGTTCTTAGCACACTTACTCGCTAAACGCTTGCTTTACCGCTTCAACTTGAGACTCAAATCGTAAGGAGGGACACCTATGAAACGCTTATGTCTGTTGCTCGTACTCGTCATTTCACTGGCAGGATGTATGAACCCGGAATCGGACGCCTTTGAATACAAAGGGGCGAAAGTCGGGGACAATGCAGCCGTCGTCGGCATTGCCGGAAGTTTGCCGCTACATGAATGCTATCGATCGGTCGAACTGCAGACGAAGAAGCGTCCTTATGGGTTGACCGTCCGTTACGAAGACCCGGGTATGGAACGAGCGGAACAAGAACATCTGGCGATTCGGAATGCGGCTGCCTATTTCACCCTCATCCCGAACGCCGAAATCGTCCGTTTTGCTTTCCCGAACCGGACCTATGCCTTCTCTCGACCTGAAATGGAGGCATGGTTCGGGACTGACTTCTCAAATATTCGTCACGAAAAAGAATTGCAACAACTCATGAATCAGAAGCTTGAAAAACTGGATTCGAAAGATTCCTATTTTAGGCGGGTATGACAGCGATTGGATGACAAATCCAATCGCTTTTTTTGATATTTTCTGAAAATTATTGGGTAAAGGGTAGATGAAAGCGTTTTCTTAGCATTATAATAGGGGTAACTGAATGAGTATTCATTTCCTAAGGAGGAACAGCGATGAACAAACCGTGGTTACAAGATTATCCAAAAGGAATGCCCCAGTCAATCGATTATGAGGTAAAGGCGCTCTATGAGGCGTTGTCTCGCGCAGCAAAGGATTATCCAAATCGTACGGCCGTCTCCTTTATCGGAAAGGAGTGGACATTCGCGGAAATCGATGATGCCGCACGTCGACTCGGAACGATGCTTCAAGCGAAAGGGCTTGAAAAAGGCGACCGCGTCAGCCTCATGCTTCCGAACTGTCCTCAATACGTCATCTCATTCTATGCCGTGCTCTATGCAGGTGGGACGGTCGTCCAGACGAATCCGCTCTATACGGAACGTGAGCTAGAAAACCTCGTCACGGACGCAGGTGTCAAAATTGTCATCACCCTCGACCTGCTATATCCGAAAACACTTCGCGTCAGTGAGAAGACGGAGATTCAAACCGTGATCACGACGAGTATCGCTGATTACTTACCATTCCCGAAAAACAAACTGTATCCAATCAAAGTGAAACGTGAGAACAATATCGTCATCGATACGACCGGTTCGACGCTGTTCAAAGATTATAAGGACTTCAATCCTATCACGCCGCTCGACATCGATCCAAAAGAAGATGTCGCCGTTCTTCAATATACAGGGGGAACAACGGGACTTCCGAAAGGTGTCATGTTGACTCATTTCAACTTGACGGCGAACGCGGATCAAATCACGAACTTATTCTATAAGTACAATCGCGGGGACGAGAAACGCGTCTTGTGTGTCGTGCCGTTCTTCCACGTCTATGGGATGTCGTGCTGTCTGAACTTCGGGGTCACGAACGGCTATGAGCTCGTCCTCGTACCACGTTTCGAAGTGACGGATGTCTTGAAGACGATTCAGAAGAAAAAGCCACACTTCTTCCCGGGCGCACCAACGATGTATGTCGGAATCTTGAACGACCCGAAACTGAAGAAGTACGATTTGTCTTCGATCGAGGCGTGTATCTCGGGTTCAGCACCACTTCCAATTGAAGTGCAAGAGGAATTTGAGAAGATCACAGGAGGTCGCATCGTCGAAGGATACGGATTGTCTGAGACGTCGCCGGTCACGCACGCGAACTTCTTATGGGATAAGCGAATCGTCGGCTCAATCGGTGCCCCGTTATCGGACACTTCTGCTAAAATAGTAAAAGCAGACGGAGAGACAGAGGCGGACATCGGAGAAATCGGGGAGATCATGTTGAGCGGTCCGCAAGTCATGAAAGGCTACTGGCAGAAGCCGGAGGAGACGGCAGCCGTCTTGAAAGATGGGTGGCTCGCGACGGGTGACCTCGGCTACATGGACGAGGACGGGTTCTTCTATATTGTCGACCGGAAGAAAGACATGATCATCGCAGGTGGCTTTAATGTCTATCCGCGTGAAATCGAAGAAGTGCTCTACGAACATCCGGCCGTGAAGGAAGCGGTCTGTATCGGTGTCCCAGATCCATATCGTGGTGAAACGGTCAAGGTGTTCATCGTCCTTCGCGACGGCTCTAGTGTGACGGAAGAAGAACTCGACAAACATTGTCGCGAGAAGCTTGCGGCTTATAAAGTGCCAAAGTTGTATGAGTTCCGCGACGAGTTGCCGAAGACGTTCGTCGGTAAGATTTTACGCCGTGTCCTCGTCGACGAAGAGAAGGCCAAACAAGTGAAACAAAGCAGTTGACACCAAGCGTACGCATGATAGAATAATAAATGAATGAACCATCATTCATTTTTCTGCAACGGTAAGGAGCTTGGGGTTAATGACAAATCATATTTCGAAAAGTGACCGAATCATTGATGCGGCGGTCAAAGTAATTGCCAATCATGGCTATCACGGTGCAAAGGTGACAGCCATCGCCAAAGAGGCGGGTGTCGCGGACGGCACAATCTATTTGTACTTCAAAAACAAGGAGCATCTCTTAATCGAATTGTTCCAAGCGAAGATGGGGCTGTTCATCGACTACTCGAAACAACAAATCGAGAGCGAGACGTCAGCCGGGAGTAAGTTGTATCAGTTGATTGAATCACATTTAAAGCAACTGTCGGCCGATTACGACCTCGCCGTCGTGACACAAATCGAACTGCGGCAGTCGAACTTGGTACTTCGCCAAAAAATCGGAGAAGTGCTCAAACCGTATTTGAACTTAATCGATTCTGTCGTCAAACATGGAATCGAGACAGGAGAGTTTGACAAGGATTTAGACTATCGACTCGCCCGTCAAATGATTTTCGGCACGATCGATGAGGTTGTGACGAGTTGGATGGCGAGCGGCTTCAAGTATGATCTGTTGTCGACGCTTCCAAATGTGCACCATATGTTGAAAAAAGGGCTTACGTAACAGTGAGCCCTATCACTAGCTCAAAAAATGAATGCTGATTCATGAATGATGGAAAGAATTGACTAAAGGGGGATCAACCATGAATATTTTTGTTTTGCTGAAACGTACGTTTGATACTGAGGAAGCAATTCAGCTCGAGAATGGGGAAATTCAAGAAGACGGCGCTGAGTTCATCATCAACCCGTATGACGAATATGCGGTCGAAGAAGCGATTCAAAAACGTGACGCACTCGGGGGAGAGGTCACGGTCGTCACGGTAGGACCAGAAGATGCGGACAAAGAATTACGTACAGCACTCGCAATGGGTGCGGACAAAGCCGTTCGCATCTCAATCGAGGACGATGTCGAGGATGCGGATCATGTCACGATTTCAAAAGTTCTCGCCTCATACTTGAAAGAACAGGACGCAGACCTCATCTTCGCAGGAAACGTGGCAATCGATGGCGGTAGCGGACAAGTCGCGCCACGAGTCGCAGAACTTCTCGACATGAACTACGTGACGACGATCACGGCTCTTGAAATCGATGGCACGACGGCAACGGTCACACGTGACGTCGAAGGGGACACGGAAGTCATCGAAGTCGCACTACCACTTCTCGTAACGGCACAACAAGGGTTGAACGAGCCGCGTTACCCGAGCTTGCCAGGAATCATGAAGGCGAAGAAGAAACCGCTCGAAGAACTCGAACTCATGGACATCGATCTCGATGAAGATGAAATCGAAGCGAAAATCGAGACGATTGAACGATTCTTGCCAGAAGAGAAGAAAGCCGGTCGCATCCTTGAAGGCGATATGTCGACACAAGTGAGCGAGCTCGTACAACTTCTTCGCACGGAAGCGAAAGTCATTTAAGGGGGAGATCATAGATGAAAGCTTTAGTACTCGCAGAAGCGCGTGAAGGCGCGTTACGTAACGTATCATTCGAAGCCATCGCTGCGGCGAAGCAATTGACAGACGATGTGACGGCAGTCGTGATTGGGGATCACGTGCAATCACTCGCACAAGAACTCGGGGAGTATGGTGCAAGTCGTGTCCTCGTCGTCGAAGATGATCGCCTCAAGCATTATACGCCAGACGGCTACGGACAAGTGCTCCGTCAGTTGATCGAGCAAGAAAATCCGGAAATGATCGTCCTCGGACATACGGCTCTTGGGAAAGACATCGCACCGAAACTTGCGGCACGTCTCGATGCCGGACTCATCAGTGATGTTGTTTCCATCGAAGGAACAGGACGCGACGCAGAGTTCGTGCGCCCAATCTACTCTGGGAAGGCGTTCGAAAAAGTGAAGTTCAAAGATTCGGTCATGTTCTTCACAATCCGTCCAAACAACATCGATGCACTTGCACGTCAAGCGGGCGCGAGCGTCTCTGTTGAAACGCCGGCGGTCGAATTGAAAGACCTCGCGATGATCGTCAAAGAAGTCGTTCGTAAGGCGACTGGGAAAGTAGATTTGGCGGAAGCGAAAGTTATCGTCGCAGGTGGACGTGGCGTGAAGAGCGAAGATGGATTCAAACCGCTTGAAGAGTTGGCTGAGCTTCTCGGAGGCGCGGTCGGTGCTTCACGTGGAGCATGTGACGCTGACTACTGCGATTACGCACTTCAAATCGGACAGACGGGTAAAGTCGTCACACCAGACCTCTACATCGCATGTGGGATTTCAGGAGCGATTCAGCACTTGGCTGGGATGAGTAACGCGAAAGTCATCGTCGCCATCAACAAGGACCCAGAAGCAAACATCTTCAGCGTGGCAGACTATGGCATCGTCGGCGACTTGTTCGATGTCGTCCCGATGTTGACAGAAGAGTTCCGTAAGCACCTCGTCAATAGCTAATAAGCAAAACGTTTTGGGGTTGTTACCCTCCGTGGTATACTCTGAACATGAATTGCATGAGAGTTCTTTACCAGGACTCTCTCATCTTATTGGGGAGGTTTTTACAAATGGCTATTAAACACGCAACGACTCAATCGTTTGAACAAGATGTAAAAGAGGGCGTCGTCCTCGTAGATTTCTGGGCAACTTGGTGTGGACCATGTCGCATGATCGCGCCAGTTCTCGAAGAACTCGATCAAGAAATGGGTGACCAAGTCCAAATCGTGAAACTCGACGTCGACGAAAACCCTGAAGTCGCAGGTGCTTTCCAAATCCAAAGTATCCCGACACTCATGATGTTCAAAGATGGCGAGCCTGTTTCGAAAACAATGGGCTTCCAACCAAAAGAAGCATTGAAAGAGTTTATCGCGACAGCACAATAATTGATTAGCAGCCGATTGAGATCGGCTGCTTTTTTGTTTTGCGGAATAGAAAAGAAGGAAAAGGACAGGCGAGTAGGGAATAAGTTGAGTTATTCCACGCACCCTCAATCCGGTCGTATTGCGATACATAACGTCTGATTTCAAATTTTTTTTGAAGAAATTCCGTCGGCTTCCTTCATATTTAACAGATTCGGAATTTTGACGGGGGAGCGCTTAAACTGGAAGCTTTTATCATGGAAACAGACTGAAAATTTACGCTATACTCATGAGGAAGACATGATGGAGTCAAGTGACCTTACTTTACGGCTCAATCTATTGTACGACTCTGTTCGAAGGAGGAATTTTCTTGTCGCTGTTACATTTAGCTATTTTGTTGCCGCTTCTTGCGGCACCATTCATCCCACTTTTGTTCCGGGGGATGAAACAAATTCATACAGGCTGGTTCGTCTTGATCGTTCCGGTCGTGCTCGTCACCTACTTCGCCGGATTCATTCCGATCACGAGTGCAGGGGACGTCGTGACAGAGACGATTGCGTGGATGCCATCCCTCGGGATTAACTTCACGGCATACGTCGATGGACTCAGTCTCTTGTTCGCCCTCCTCATCACGGGAATCGGCGCACTTGTCGTCCTTTATTCGATTTACTATTTGAATAAGGACAAAGAGTCGCTCGGGCATTTTTACGTGTATCTCTTGATGTTCATGAGTGCGATGCTCGGGGTCGTTCTCTCGGATAACATGATTGTCATGTATATGTTCTGGGAGCTCACATCGATTTCATCATTCCTGTTGATTGGATATTGGTATGAGAAAGAACGTTCCCGTTATGGGGCGCAGAAGTCGATGCTTCTCACCGTGTTCGGCGGATTGTCGATGCTCGGGGGGATCGTCTTACTCGAATCGATGGTCGGCTCGTACAGCATTCGCGATATGGTCGCGAACTCGGGCGTCATCGCCGAGAGTCCGTTCTTCCTCGTCGCGATGATTCTCATCTTGCTCGGGGCGTTCACGAAATCAGCGCAGTTCCCGTTCCACATCTGGTTGCCTGACGCGATGGAAGCACCGACTCCGGTCAGTGCGTACCTCCACTCAGCAACGATGGTCAAGGCGGGTCTCTACCTTGTGGCCCGTATGAGCCCGGTGTTCCAAGAATCATCCGTCTGGCTATGGACGATTGCCGGAGTCGGGATGTTTACGATGTTCTGGGGTTCATTCAACGCCGTGAAGCAGACCGACTTGAAGGGAATCCTAGCGTTCTCGACCGTCAGTCAGCTCGGGTTGATCATGTCACTCCTCGGTCTAGGTGCGGCGGCGCTCCACTATGACGGTATGGATGATAATATCTTTATGGTCGCGACGATTGCGGCGATCTTCCATTTGATCAACCACGCGACGTTCAAAGGCTCGCTCTTCATGATGGTCGGGATTGTCGACCACGAGACGGGCACACGTGATATTCGAAAACTCGGTGGTCTGATGACCGTCATGCCAATTTCATTCACGGTCGCCGTCATCGGTTCGTTATCGATGGCCGGTCTTCCGCCATTCAACGGATTCTTGAGTAAAGAGATGTTCTTGAAGGCGACGACGAAAGTCTTCTCGGCCGACTTCTTTGCGCTTGATACGATTGGGATTTTGCTCCCGGTCATCGCGTTCGTCGGAAGTGTGTTCACGTTCATCTACAGCATCATGCTGTTCACACGGACGTTCATGGGCAAGGCAAAGTTCGATCAATTGCCGAAACAACCGCATGAGGCGCCGATTGGCATGTTAATTTCGCCAGTCATCCTCGCGATTCTCGTTGTCGGTCTCGGGTTCTTCCCGAACGTGTTGTCGAACTCGCTCATCAAGCCAGCCGTCGAGTCGATCTATCCGACACTCGTCGCGCAAGGACAAGACGTTAAAGTAGATATTTACTTCTGGCACGGTTTGACGCCTGAACTATATATGACAATCGGGGTGATTCTTCTCGGTTCATTGCTGTTCTGGCAAATGGGTAAATGGATGGGCATCTACAACCGCATCCCACATCGTTTGACGCTCAACGGGATGTACGACGGTACGCTCGTATGGTCGAACAAGGCGGCATATCGCTTTAAAGACAACTACATGACTGGTTTCATCCGGTCGTACTTGATCTATATTTTCGTCTTCCTTTCAGGTATGATGCTCTTCAGCATCTGGTGGTTCGACATGTACCGCTTCTCGTTTGAGAACCTGGCTGAGATTGCATCTTATGAATATGTGCTCGGAGCCGTCGTCATGCTAGCGGCGCTCGCGATTCTCTTCATGAAGTCGCGTCTCCCGTCCATCATTCTCCTTGGGGTCGTTGGTTACGGCGTGGCACTGTTCTTCGTATTCTTCGGTGCACCGGACTTGGCACTCACGCAGCTCGTCATCGAGACGGTCTCGGTCGCATTGTTCTTGCTCGTCTTCTATCACATGCCGGACATCAGCAAGAAGGAAGTTCGGATGCGTTTCAAAGTCGGGAATGCCATCGTGGCTGTTCTCGTCGGGACGACCGTGACGCTTCTCAGCTTCATGGCGCTCACAAACAAATCGCTCACTTCGATCTCAGAGTATTACAAAGAGAACGTGTATGAGCTTGCAGCAGGTAAAAACATGGTTAACGTCGTTCTCGTCGACTTCCGTGGATTTGATACCTTGTTTGAAATCGTCGTTCTCGGGATTGCAGCTTTCGGGATCTACACGATGATTAAATTTAGAACAACACGACGTACGAAAGGAGAAGGTGAACTTGAAGCAAAACAGCAGACGCGTCAATGACGTCATTTTGCAGACGGCCGCGATTATCATTTTCTTCATCATTGTCATCTTCTCCATCGACTTGTTCTTTGCCGGTCACTATTCACCAGGTGGAGGATTCATCGGTGGATTGATGACATCCGCGGCACTCGTCTTGTTGCTACTCGCATTTGATTCGAAGACGCTTGCGAACGTGCTCCCGATTGACTACCGTCTCATGACGGCGACCGGATTACTAATTGCGCTCGCGACAGGTCTTCACTCGGTTTTCTTGGGTCGTCCGTTCTTGACGCACGCATACGGGAAGTTTGACTTACCACTTCTCGGTGAACAGACGCTCCATACGGCGATTGCGTTCGACTTAGGAGTTTACCTCGTAGTCATCGGAATCACGTTGACGATTATACAAACGATTGGAGAGAGTGAATAATGGAAATCTTCGTTAGCATCATCATCGGTGTCCTGACGATGTGTGCCGTCTATCTTGTTCTCTCAAGAAGTTTGTTACGCATCATCATCGGCACTGCTTTGTTCAGTCACGCGGCACACCTTCTCGTCTTGACGACGGCAGGTTTGAAGACAGGGGCTGCCCCTGTTCTCGTCGACGGTGTGACGGAATTCACAGACCCGTTACCGCAAGCGCTCGTCTTGACGGCAATCGTCATCAGTTTCGGGGTGACGGCATTCTTCCTCGTACTTGCCTACCGCACGTATCAGGAGCTCAGCACGGACAATATGGAAGAAATGAAAGGAACAGAATCGTATGATTAACTTACCGGTCTTTCCAATCGTCATTCCTGCGCTTGCGGCCATCCTTATGATGTTTATGCCAAAACGGGTCCAGCTGCAGCGCGCAATGGCTCTTGGAGCTTTAGTTATTACGGCGATCGTGTCACTCTTTCTCGTGCATACGGTCTCCACGGAGGGAATTCAAACCCTCAACCTCGGGAACTGGCAAGCGCCGTTCGGCATCACGCTCGTATCGGATATGCTGTCAGCCCTACTCGTGACGACGTCGACTCTTCTCACGCTCTTCATCGTGTGGTTCGCCGTCCACTACTTCTCAGATTCATATGAAGGCAACTACTTGTACATCGCAATGCTGTTCTTGCTCGTCGGGGTGAACGGTGCCTTCACGACAGGCGATATCTTCAACTTGTTCGTCTTCTTCGAGGTCTTCTTGATGTCCTCATACGTGTTGATTGTACTCGGTGGTCGTGGCGTCCAGTTACGTGAATCGATCAAGTACTTGCTCGTGAACATCATCGCCTCGGCGCTCTTCGTCATGTCGGTCGCCTTGCTTTACGGAGTCACAGGTACGCTCAACTTGGCGGACTTGGCGATGAAGATCCCGGTCGTCGATAACCCGGACGTTATCACTGTCATCGGTGTACTGTTCGTCATCGTCTTCGGGATGAAAGGGGCACTCGTCCCACTTCACTACTGGCTCCCTGGAGCGTACGTGGTCGCACCGACCCCGATTCTCGCGATGTTCGGGGCACTCTTGACGAAAGTCGGGGTGTACTCGATTTTGCGGACGTACACGCTACTGTTTGATGGGAACGGTGAGTTTTTACAGACGTTCCTCATGGTGCTCGCTGTCCTCACCATCTTCATCGGGATGACAGGTGCCATCGCCTATAACGACGTGAAGTTGATCATCATCTACAACATCATGATTGCGGTCGGGGTCATTTTGTATGGGATCTCGGTCAATACGCAGACGTCCCTTGAAGGGTCACTCTACTACTTGATTCACGACATGATTATCAAGGCCGTTCTCTTCATGCTCGTCGGGATGATGATCGGAATCACCAAATCCGGTCAACTCCGTGATATGGGTGGACTCATCACCCGTTTCCCGCTGTTCGGATGGACGTTCTTCGTCGCAGCGCTCTCGCTCGCAGGGATTCCGCCACTTAGTGGATTCTTCGGAAAGTTATTGATCGTCTCAGGTGGGATGGACGAAGGCGAGCTGTTCGGACCACTTCTCGTCCTCTTGTCGAGTCTCTTCGTCCTCTATTCGGTCATGAAGATTTTCTTGAACGGGTTCTGGGGCGAGGCGAAGCGCGAGTATGATGGACCGCTCGTACCGTATACGAAGCGTTTGATCGTGCCGGTCTTCTTGTTGCTCATCATTGCGGTCGCATACGGATTTGGGGCAGAAGCCATCCATCCGTATATCACGCAAGCGATTGAGCCGCTCGTCAATCCAGAAATCTATATCGATGCCGTGATAAAGGAGTGAATGACAGATGGCTTATCAACTATTGATTAACTTTTTCTTGGCGTTCATCTGGATGTTCCTCACGGGATCGTTCACAACGAGCGGATTCTTCGTCGGGTATCTACTTGGCTTACTCATCTTGTTCATGATGCGCCGATTCTTTAAATCTAGTGGAGGCGGCTTTTACTTCACACGCGTCTGGCGTCTGTTTAAACTGCTGCTCATCTTCATCCGTGAATTGTTCCTCGCGAACTTTGAGGTACTGCGTCTCGTCCTTAGTCCGAAGTTGAAAATCCAACCAGGGATTTTCCGCTATGAGACGTCGCTCGACAAAGGATGGAAAGTCAGCTTGCTCTCGATGCTGATCACGCTCACACCAGGGACGCTCGTCGTTCAGGTGTCAAAAGACAATTCCGTGCTCTATATCCACGCACTTAACATGCCGGATAAAGAAGCGTTACAAAAAGACATTTATGATAACTTTGAATCAAGCATTAAGGAGGCGACAGAGTGATGGATTTACTAGACATTCTCATCTACATCTCGCTCGCCATTCTCTTGCTTGCGATGTTGATGATGTTGTATCGTGTCGTCAAAGGACCGACGACGGCAGACCGAGTCATCGCGCTGGACTCCATCGGGATCGCGCTTATCTCGGTCGTCGCGTTACTATCGATTCTGCTCGATACGACTTTGTATTTTGAAGTCATCTTGCTACTCAGTATTTTGGCCTTCATCGGAACGGTGGCGTTCTCGAAATTCTTAGAGAGGGGAGAGATTATCCAACATGACCGCGACAATGATCTTTGATCTCATTACCGGCATCTTCACGATCATCGGCGTCTTCTTCACCGTCGTCGCCGCGATCGGTCTCATCCGTCTCCCAGATATTTATTCGAGAACACACGCTGCCTCAAAGAGTGCGACACTCGGTGTTATGTTCGTCCTCTTTGCAGCCGTCCTTCACGTATATGTCGATGAACGGGTGTTTGATGCAAGACTCTTGCTCGGTCTCTTCTTCGTCCTCTTGACAGCTCCTGTTGGGGGTCACCTCATCTCGCGTGCGGCGCACGCGAAAGGTGTTCCACTTTGGGAGAAGTCGTTACAAGACGCGCTGAAAGAAGACAAGGACAAAGGAATCGAATAAGTAAAAGACGGGATTCGCCACGAGGCGAGTCCCGTCTTTTGTTTAGATGAGATAGGTCAGGTCGGAGGCGGCGGTCGGATAGGCGACTTCTAAGTGCTTCACATGTTGATGCGACAGTTTGTTCTGTATAATGTAAGAGAACAGGTTGATAAGTTCTGGGGCATGATGACCAATCAAATGAGCCCCGATGACGTGCCCTTCTGCACTTAGTAACACTTTTGAATATGCGGTTGTGTCATTGATTCGTGAATAGGTGAGGAAGTGCGACATGTCCGTTTCTTTCACGTCGAAGTCAATGCCCTCAGCTTCCGCTTCCTCGACCGTAAGACCGACTTTGGCAATCGGTGGTGTCGCATAGACGATGGTCGGGGCCGGACGCTCAGGGAGTGACCTTGTATTCCCGTGAAGCATATTGAGTGCGGCGAGGCGCCCTTCCTGACCGGCGAATGGAGTGAGTTCGGGATTTGAACTGTTAGCGACGTCGCCTGCGGCGTATATATTTGGGTTACTTGTTTGCAGATGCTCGTTCACATGTACACCGCGATGATCAGCTGTGACACCTGCCGCTTCAAGCCGAAGTCGCTCGATGCTTGGAATTCGTCCTGTAGCGTTAAGGACAACTCCTTCTAGGGTAGAGTCATCTGATAACGTTAAGACGTTGCTATCGATTCGTATTGGCTCGACGTCATGTCGGACGGTGATGCCGATTCGCTTCGATTCTTCGATGAGCCGGTGGACGACGTTCGGGTCGAATGCCTTCAACGCATGTGAACGAATGAGGAGTGTCACGTCGCTTCCGAATCGTCGGAAGATATGGGCGAATTCAAAGGCGATATAGCCTCCCCCCACGATATGAATCGATTCAGGCAACGCGTCGAGGTCGAACACATCATCGCTCGTGATCGCCAGTTCGCCACCTGGGATATCGAGAGGGCGGGGCGTTTGACCCGTAGCGATTAAAAATTGATTGGCAGAGAGCTCGTGACCATCGATGACGATTGAATCCTCATCGATAAAGTGAGGCTCTCCCTGATATAAGTCTATGTTCATCTCATCCCAATGCTGTTTTTTGGATGTTGGGATAGAGAGGCGGTACTCATCAATCCGCTTTTTAAAGGACGACCAATCCAGTGACAGGCTTCCTTCGACGCCAAGCTCACGCATACGTTCCGTTCGGGCAAGGAGTTCTGCTCCTTCGGCAAGCATCTTCTTCGGGTCACATCCGCGTTGAGGACATGTTCCTCCGAACGTCCAATTCTCAATGATGGCGATCTCTTTACCGGCTTCGCGTAAAATGGAAGCGGCTTGACCCGCTGCGGAGCCGCTACCGACAATGATGACATCGTATCGTTTCATACTATAAAATCCTCCTCTGGCGAGATATCACACTCTTTTTCCCGTCCAGGAGGAAGCTAAACTGAGGTGAATGGAATTGAGTCATACCGACCACATTAAACATAAATTAGCGCTGCTCCCGGACGAGCCGGGTTGTTATCTGCATAAAAACGAATATGGTGAGGTCATCTATGTAGGGAAGGCGAAAAACCTCAAGAATCGGGTCCGTTCTTACTTCACGGGCGCACACGACATCAAGACGATGCGTCTCGTCGCAGAGATTCGTGACTTCGAGTACATCGTGACGGCGAGTGAACTCGAGGCGTTATTACTCGAAATGACGCTCATCAAAAAGCACGACCCGAAGTACAACATTCGCCTCAAAGACGACAAAACGTACCCATATATCAAGATTACGAACGAACCATATCCGCGTCTATTGACGACGCGGAAATTGAAAAAAGACGGCGGACATTACTTCGGACCGTATCCGAACGCCTATGCGGCGAACGAGACGAAACGTCTACTCGATAAACTGTATCCGCTGCGGAAATGTCAGCCGATGCCTAAGAAACTCTGTCTGTATTATCATATCGGGCAATGTTTAGGTCCTTGTGAGCTGGCGGTCGATACGGATTCGCAAAAAGAGATCGTCAATGAGATCCGGCGCTTCTTGAACGGGGAGACGGCTGAAACGCTCACGAAGCTGAACGTCGAGATGGGACGTGCCGCTGAGGATATGCAGTTCGAGCGGGCGGCTGAACTACGCGATCAAATTCGAGCAGTCGAATCGATTATGAACAAACAGAACATGATCACGGCCGACCCGACGGCCCGTGACGTCTTCGGCTATACGCTCGACCGAGGCTGGATGTGCGTCCAAGTATTCTATATGCGTGGCGGGAAGATGATTGAGCGAGATGTCTCGCTCTTCCCGATGCATGGAGAGCCTTCGGAAGAACTCGAAAGTTTCATCGTTCAGTTCTATGAACAAAACGTCGTGCCAAAAGAAATTCTCGTACCCGAGACGGTCCGGCTCGATTTACTGAATGACGCCATCGGAACGAAAGTGATGCAGCCGAAACGAGGGGCAAAGAAACAGTTGCTTGATTTAGCAACGAAGAATGCGACAATCGCCTTAAACGAGAAGTTCGAGTTGCTCGCCCGAGATGAAGAGCGGACGTTGCTCGCGATGCGTGAACTCGGGGAAGCAATCGGCATCCCCAACTTGTCACGTGTCGACATCATCGACAACGCGAACATCCAGGGGGCGGACGCCGTGTCGGCGCTCGTCGTCTTTGAAGACGGGAAGCCGCTCAAAAAAGAATATCGGAAATACAAGATTCGGACGGTTCAAGGACCGGATGATTACGAGACGATGCGTGAAGTCGTCCGTCGACGATTCCGCCGTCTTTTGACGGAAGACAAGCGATTACCCGATCTCCTACTGATCGATGGGGGGATTGGACAATTAAACGCGGCGCTCGACGTCATCCAAAACGAGTTCGGGCTCGACTTGCCGGTTGGCTCGCTCAAAAAGGATGACCGACATCGAACGAGCCAACTGTTGTTCGGGGAAGGTGGGCGCGTTGTCGAGCT
Source organism: Exiguobacterium sp. s140 (assembly GCF_018617035.1). GTDB lineage: Bacteria > Bacillota > Bacilli > Exiguobacteriales > Exiguobacteriaceae > Exiguobacterium > Exiguobacterium profundum. The sequence continues at coordinate 1,345,885 of NZ_JACSJK010000001.1, read as the reverse complement.
GCATCCACGCTCGAGCGCTTTTTATCTGTTGCAGCGGATGCAAGATGAGGTTCACCGTTTCGCCATCACGTTCCACCGCAGCTTACGGACGAAGAAGATGACGAAGTCGATCCTCGATGAAATTCCGGGTGTCGGTCCGAAACGCCGTCAACAGCTTATCCGCCATTTCGGGTCGATGAAACAAATCCGTCTGGCATCACTCGAACAATTGAAGGAAGCGGGATTGCCGGAAAAATTAGCGGAGACCGTGCTTCAGTACGTGCACGAGGAGACGGATGAATGAGACAGATTACGACAGACGTGGAGAATACAATCGCTTCATTCGTGAGAGCGATTGATGAATTTCTACCAACCGTTCAGCATATATATATTCATGGATCATTAGCGATGGGTGGTTTTCATCCGAAACGAAGTGATGTAGATTTGTTGCTCGTCGTATCAAACGCATTGACTCGGGAGGAACGACAAAAACTCATCGACTGCTGTCTCTCGTACTCCAACGAACCATATCCGCTCGAACTGAGCATCATGACGATGGCGCAGCTAAAAGATTGGTATCATCCAAGTCCTTTTGAGTTTCACTATAGTGAAGGGTGGCGTTCACGTTTTGAAGAAGCTAGTAGGGAAGAAAGAACCGAATTGCAACAAGGATTCACCGATCCTGATTTGGCGGCTCACGTCCAAGTGATTTTAGAGCGTGGTATCACATGGCGAGGGCAACCACTTCATAAACTCCTTTCTGGATTCGATTCAGCTCATTTTTCTGATGCGATTCGAGCGGATGCGCTCGATTGTCTTGACTCGATTGAAGAACAGACGGTGTATAGCGTATTGAACTTGATACGTGGCCTGGCCTATGAACAAGAACGTGTTCTGCTCTCAAAACAAGAAGCACTCCGTTGGTTAGTGAATAACGGACATTTTCCAGGAAATATTGTCGAAGTTGTTCGTAAGGCGACTCGGAGCTATGAAGGGGGAAGTGTGACGTTTCATCGACAAGAACTCAATGAATTCCGTCGCTACATGCGTCAACAACTTCAGCGGAAACAAAAATAAGAGTCGATGCGTTTGGCATCGACTCTTATTCGTAGTCGTCTTTTCGGTCTAGTTGGACGGTGATTTGGACAGCTTTTCGGGTTGGATCGGCATACCCTTCCGCGACGCACTGGAAACGACCTGCAATCTGTTCGGCTAAAAATCCGGCTTCAAGCTGATAGTATCCTGTCGCTTTGGCCTGAGTCGCAGGTGGTGGGATCAATTCATATGTAAACTTGCTCCCACGTTCCTTCTTGATTGTCAACTCGCCCCAACCTGCCTCTGCGAAGAAAGCAGTCAGTTCATCGTCGGACATCGTCGGGAATTTACGGGCGACCCGTTTTCCTGACCAATAGATGACTTGGGCGTAATCTTCGCCAAGCAAATCCGTCAACACATAGTCGCGAAGCAGTTCAATCGCGAAAATTGGTTGGCTCATCGTTTCCATTCTATCCCATCACTCCAATCTCTCTATATCATTATAACGACCAATTGGAATTTGGTCATCCTGTATTTTTGAAAAGAATGTGGCACAAATCGGCTAGGTTGTCTTGTCATACAATTTTCACAAGAGTAGAATAGGAGACAGAAAGCTATATCTGCATTTGAAAACGCTTTTATTGACAATACGAGCCAATGCTCGTGAAAAGGGGGAACTAGAATGGCAGCGCATCGTGACTACTTCAGTCGTAAAGTCCATTCGCTACTTGGGGTCATTCCAATCGGTTTGTTCTTGATCGTCCATTTGTCGGTCAACTACTACATCGTCGATGGGGTGGAGTCATTCAACAAAGCAGCAAAATTCATGGTGAACTTACCGTATTTGTACTTCCTTGAAGTGACAATTATCGCATTGCCGATGATTTTCCACGGGGTGTACGGCGTGTACTACGCGTTTCTCGGGTCAATCAACTCGAATCGCTATTCATACGCGCGCAACTGGTTGTATCTCTTCCAACGCTTCACAGGAGTTTTCCTCGTGATCTTCATCGCTTGGCACGTTTGGGAAACGCGTCTTGCGAAATTGCGCGGGGTAGAAGTCAATGCGGAGATGATGCAAAACATCGTCGACAACCCGCTCATGTTGATCTTCTACATAGTCGGAATCCTTTCGGCTACGTTCCACTTCGCGAACGGTCTTTGGTCGTTCTCGATCACGTGGGGTATCACACAGTCACCTCGTTCGCAACGTCTCATGAGCTACGTATCAGGTGTCGTGTTCTTGGCACTATCTTTTGTCGGCATCCGTTCGATTTTGACGTTTGCAGGCATCTTGTAATTAGGGGGAATTTTACATGGCAAATCAAAGTTTGATCGTCATCGGTGGCGGTCTAGCTGGACTCATGGCGACAATCAAGTCGGCAGAGATGGGTGTTCCGGTAAAACTATTCTCGCTTGTACCGGTCAAGCGTTCACATTCAGTTTGTGCCCAAGGTGGGATTAACGGGGCCGTCAACACGAAAGGGGAAGGTGACTCTCCTTGGCAACACTTTGACGACACGGTCTACGGAGGCGACTTCCTCGCCAACCAACCGCCTGTCCAAAAGATGGCGGAGAATGCTCCGAAAATCATTCACATGTTCGACCGGATGGGCGTCATGTTCAACCGTACGCCAGAAGGTCTCTTAGACTTCCGTCGTTTCGGTGGAACGCTTCACCACCGTACGGCATACGCCGGAGCGACGACAGGACAGCAACTTCTCTATGCACTCGATGAGCAGGTTCGTCGTTACGAAGCGCAAGGTCTCGTCGAGAAGTATGAGGGCTGGGAGTTCCTTCGCGCCGTCATCGACGAAGAAGGCATCTGCCGCGGTGCGGTATGTCAAGATTTGCGCTCGATGGAAATTAAAGCGTTCCCATCGGACGCGGTCATCTTGGCGACAGGTGGCCCAGGGGTCATCTTCGGTAAGTCGACAAACTCGGTCATCAACACAGGACAAGCAGCGGCAGCGGTTTACCGCCAAGGCGCAGTTTACGCGAACGGGGAGTTCATCCAGATTCACCCGACGGCGATTCCAGGGGATGACAAACTTCGTCTCATGAGTGAGTCGGCTCGTGGAGAAGGTGGACGTGTCTGGACATATAAAGACGGGAAGCCGTGGTACTTCCTCGAAGAGAAATATCCAGCATACGGAAACCTCGTACCGCGTGACATCGCAACACGTGAGATCTTCGACGTATGTGTCAACCAAAAACTCGGCGTCAACGGCGAGAACATGGTCTACCTCGACTTGTCTCACAAAGACTCGAAAGAACTTGACATCAAACTTGGTGGAATCCTTGAAATCTACGAGAAATTCGTAGGCGACGACCCGCGTAAAGTACCGATGAAAATCTTCCCGGCAGTCCACTATTCGATGGGCGGACTATGGGTCGACTACGATCAGATGACGAACATTCCGGGTCTCTTCGCAGCCGGTGAATGTGACTACTCGATGCACGGTGCGAACCGTCTAGGTGCGAACTCTCTTCTTTCAGCCGTTCATGGCGGAATGGAAGCAGGGCCTGCGGCAGTCAACTACATGCGTGGTCTCGATCAAGCGACAGAAAGCGTTTCAGAAGCGCTCTTTAACTTCAACGAACGTGAAGAAATCGAGCGATTCAACAACATCCTTGCGATGGATGGAACAGAGAATGCGTATCAGATTCACCGTGAACTCGGTGAACTCATGACGGACAACGTCACAGTTGTTCGCTACAATGACAAACTTGAAGCGACCGACAAGAAAATCCAAGAATTGCGTGAACGTTTCCATAAGATTTCAGCTACGGATACGGCACGTTGGAGCAACCAAGGGGCATCGTTCATTCGACAACTCGACCACATGCTCGACCTCGCACGCGTCATCACACTTGGCGCGCTCAAGCGGGACGAGAGCCGTGGTGCCCATTACAAACCGGAGTTCCCGGAACGTAATGATGAGCAGTTCATGAAGACGACGATGGCACGTTACAAAGATGGGGAAGTCGATATCTCGTATGAAGACATCGATGTTTCGTTAATCCCGCCACGTAAACGGGATTACTCGAAGAAAGGGGCGAAGACGAAATGACGACGCCAATGCAATCTGAACAAAAAGACATCCGCTTCATCATTGAACGCCAAGATGGACCGGATCAAGCGACGTATACGGAAGAATTCACGGTACCATACCGTCCAAACATGAACGTCATCTCGGCATTGATGGAAATCCGCCGTAACCCGGTCAACGCGAACGGGGACAAGACGACACCAATCAACTGGGACATGAACTGTCTTGAAGAAGTATGTGGTGCCTGTTCGATGATTATCAACGGGAAGCCGCGCCAGTCGTGTACGGCACTCGTCGATAAACTCGAGCAACCGATTCGTCTTGCACCGATGAAGACGTTCCCGGTCATCCGTGACCTTCAAGTCGACCGTCAACGCATGTTCGACGCGTTGAAAAAAGTGAAGGCATGGGTTCCAATCGATGGCACATACGACCTCGGTCCAGGACCGCGTATGCCGGAGAACAAACGTCAATGGGCGTACGAACTATCGAAATGTATGACATGTGGTGTTTGTCTTGAAGCGTGTCCGAACGTGAACGACAAATCGGACTTCATCGGTCCAGCGGCGATTTCGCAAGTCCGACTCTTCAACTCACATCCAACAGGTGCCTTCCACGCGGAAGACCGCCTCGAAGCACTCATGGAAGACGGCGGCATCATGCAATGCGGAAACGCACAAAACTGTGTCGAAGTTTGTCCGAAGGGCATCCCGCTCACGACGTCAATCGCTTCGATGAACCGTCAAACGACGCTTCACTCGTTCAAACAGTTCTTCGGTAGTGACAAAGGTCGCACCGGTTCTGCGGTCGAGGCGTAAGCGAGCCGATGACCAAGTACTTTCGAGAGCCAGGTTGGGAAACACGTGTCAAAGCAGGTGTCGCGCTCGATGTGAAAGTCCGCTTTTCGGAGTGCGACCCGTATGGTCACATGAACAACACAATTCCGTTCATCTATTTCGAAGATGCCCGGATCGAGTTGTTAGAGGCGACAGGATTCTCTTTAAAGGACGGATTCGTCGTTGTCGCCGATGCGCAATGTGACTATGTTCGACAAGTCATGCCACGTCAACAGCTGACTGTGCATGCCAATATCTTGACGGTCGGAAACACTTCATGTGATATTCATTACGGGGCATATGACGGAGAGCAACTCCTTTTCGCCGGACGGACAAGCCTCGTTCATTTAACGAAGGAAGGTCGTCCTACGGAATGGACTCCGGAATATAAAAACCGCTTGCAGAATTTTTGCGAATCCGCTATCATTTGATAATGAGTTCACAAACAAAAAATATTCTGCTGGTTCGCCTGTAGAATTGAATTTTGAAGGGAGACCATCATCTCATGGAAAAAACGTTCACAGTCGTTGCTGATTCAGGAATTCACGCTCGTCCAGCTACTCAGTTGGTTAACACAGCTTCTAAGTTCCAATCAGACATCAACCTCGAGTACAATGGTAAAACAGTTAACTTGAAGTCGATCATGGGTGTACTTTCACTCGGTATCGCAAAAGATTCTACAATCAAGATCACTGCTGAAGGTGAAGATGCAGAAGAAGCGATCAACACGCTTTCTGACATGCTCACTAGCGAAGGTCTTGCTCAGTAATTCGGGTAAGGGACGAGGCGCCACTGGCGACCTCGTCTTTTTTTGTCATGGGAACGTTTCTTTTTCAGTCCGAGGTTTTTTGGTAAGATAGGTGAGAATGGAAGTGATGAAAATGAAACGAGCGATTGGAGTCCTCGATTCAGGAGTCGGCGGGTTGACGGTAGTCAAAGAATTGATGCGCCAACTCCCTAAAGAAGAGATCGTCTATATCGGAGATACTGAGCGCTGTCCGTACGGGCCGCGTCCGCACGATGAGATTGAAGCATATACATGGGAATTGATTGAATTTTTATTGAAGAAAGACGTTAAAATGATTGTCATCGCCTGTAATACGGCGACAGCGGTCGTATTGAAAGAGGCGCGCAAACGTCTCGACATCCCGGTCATCGGTGTCATCGACCCGGGTGCCCGCGCGGCTGTCAAAGGGACGCGTAACAAGCATATCGGTGTCATCGGTACGAAGATGACGATTGAGAGCGGTTCATATGAAAAGGCGTTACGTCACGTGGCAGGTGAGGTCGATGTGTATTCACTCGCGTGCCCACCGTTCGTCCCGCTCGTAGAGGCTGGAGAAGTGTCTGGAGAGCGCGTGCGTCAAGTTGTGGATGAAACACTTCGTCCACTTCAGCCATCCGAGATGGATACGTTGATTCTCGGTTGTACGCATTACCCACTCCTTGCCCCAGTCATTCAAGATGTAGTCGGACCGGACGTCCACCTCATCTCATCAGGTGACGAGACGGCGCTTGAAGTGGCTGCGATGCTCGATTATCAGGAACTTGAAAACGGGTTGGATGCAGTCCCGGCACATGCCTTCTATGCGACGGGTGATATCGAACTATTTGACCGACTCGCGAGCGAATGGCTCGGGCGTCCGGTTCATGCGGAGAAAGTCGAGGTGACCGGCATTGCGTGATACGAGACGATTTGATGAACTGCGCGCAGTCGAGATTGTGCCGCACGTGAACAAACATGCGGAAGGGTCCGTTTTAATTTCAATCGGCGATACGAAAGTCATCTGTACCGCAACTGTGGAAGAGCGCGTACCAAATTTCCTTCGTGGAAAGAAACAAGGTTGGATCAATGCAGAATATGCGATGCTACCACGGGCGACGGGAGACCGTACTGTCCGGGAATCGGTACGTGGAAAACAATCGGGACGAACGATGGAGATTCAGCGTCTGATTGGCCGGTCGCTCCGCTCTGTCGTGGACTTAGAACGTCTCGGTGAACGGACGATTTGGGTCGACTGCGACGTCATTCAAGCGGATGGTGGGACTCGGACGGCTTCCATCACAGGTGGCTTTTGTGCGCTCGTGTTGGCCGTCGACCGCTTGATTCGCCAAGGGAAACTTGAAGATACACCGATTAAAGAAGGGGTGGCCGCAATTTCGGTCGGGCGAACGAACGAGCTTGTCTTAGACTTGGATTACCTAGAAGACGCTGCGGCAGAGGTCGATATGAATGTCGTCATGACGGCAAGCGGACGATTCGTCGAAGTACAAGGTACAGGGGAAGAGGCGACGTTCACGCTACAAGAGATGAACGAGATGCTCGCGCTCGCGCAACACGGCATCGAATCATTATTCAAGACGGCGGAAGCGGCACTCGGTGCTTCTTGGTGGTACGTCGGAGAACGTTCGGAGGAGACATTATGAAGTTGATCATTGCGACACACAATCCTGGAAAAGTGAAAGAACTCGAAGGAATGCTGACGCCGCTCGGGTTCGAGGTCGAATCACTACTCGACTATCCGGATGCACCAGAGACGGATGAGACCGGCACGACGTTTGAAGAGAACGCGGCGTTAAAAGCGACGGAGGCGGCAGCTTACTTTGGGCATGCCGTTCTGGCGGACGACTCCGGTCTTGAAGTCGACGCACTTGACGGGGCACCGGGAGTATATTCAGCCCGCTTTGCAGGTCCAGAAAAGTCAGACGAGGCAAACAATGCACTTCTTCTTGAAAAATTGAACGGAGAAACGAATCGTACGGCTCGTTTCGTCTGTGCGCTCTGTCTCGCAAAATCGAGCGGAGAGACGTTGACCGTTCGTGGAACGATCGAAGGGACAATCGGTTATTCCCCACAAGGCGAAAATGGCTTCGGATACGATCCACTCTTTATCGTCCCATCGCTTCATAAGACAGCGGCAGAGTTGGAGCGTGACGAGAAGGCTGTCGTCAGCCACCGTGGACAGGCACTACGAAAACTGGAGGCAGAAATCATACCATTCATGAAAGGATGAAGCTTATGCGTTTTCTAATAGTGAGTGATAGTCATGGTTTGACGGAAGAGTTGACGACGATTTTTGAAAGGCACGAGGCGGAAATTGATGACGCCTTCCATTGCGGGGATTCACAACTCGCCCTTGTCGATGAACATTTGTTACCTTATCGAACGGTTCGGGGGAATTGTGATTTCGGTGGAGATCTTCCCCACGAACGCATCGAGACGACGGATGCCGGTACGATTTTAATCGTTCACGGGCACCATCATGACGTCAAATTCGATTTGAACCGTCTACGGTATCGAGCGGAAGAAGTGGGAGCGAATGTCGTCTTGTTCGGTCACTCGCATGTGGCGGGTGCGTTGATCGAGGACGGGGTTGTCTACATCAACCCAGGTTCGATTCGCATGCCGCGAGGACGAACGGACAAAACGTATGCGTTACTCGATCTCGAAGCAGGGGAAGCAACAGTGCGTTTCTATCGTTCAGAAGACGGTTCTCACGTCGAAGACTTGGACATCTCAGGAAAACTATGAGTTTGGAATGGGAAATCGATTGACAGGAAACCATTTTTCTATTATAGTTTTCATGTCAATGTCCCAATAGCTCAGCAGGATAGAGCAACGGCCTTCAAGACAAATAGGAGCCTTTATAGGGAAACAGAAACCTATAAAGTGGACGACACTATATCGGTGAAGCCTTAACAGATGATGCTGATGGTAATACCGAGGAAACTCATTCCCGATTGGGTCGAGTTGATTCGAATGTCTATGCATGTAGAGGTAGAATCAATGGAGGAGCATCATGCTCGTGAGGTTCCGTAGAGACTACACGTGTCGCACCTGAAACGGTGAAGATATAGTCCAGACTACAAACAACACGATGTTGGTGACGAAAGTCATGGTGGTAAGCTAAGCCGTCGGTCGGGGGTTCGAATCCCTCTTGGGACGCTTCCATTAAAATAGAGACGCTCTCTACGGAGAACGTCTCTTTTTTCATTTTCCGGGAAATCGATTGACAAGGAATCGCGTCCTAACGGAAGATGAAGGGGAATGGAAGAGAGGGTGAGGGAAGATGGAGAAGGAAAAGGATCAGGACTATCCGTTCCCTGGGAATTGGGCGCGTCTGCATAAGATGATTCAGGAGGCAGATGCTTCTGGGGAACGACAGCGGATCGAACCGATTTTATGGGATTGGTATCAGACGATTCCAGGTGACCCGTTTATTTTCATGGAAATCTTCCAATGTGCAATGGAACGGCCGGACGACCCAGAGACACTCGAGAAGCTGCAGGAACTCGTCAGCATCCATATGTCCGAGGCGGAAGAACCGGCCTCAGGAGGTTTGCAGATTGCGCAGTATTACATCATGCGGGACCAACCTTTTGAAGCGGCGCACTGGATCAACCAGTATCTCGAATGGCAGGACAAGAAGGATACGGTCAACACACAAGCACATCAGGTGCTTCAAGTGTTGAAGATGACGGAGTTTCCGGCGGCAATTGCCAAATTGAAACGAACGCTGACACGAGGGAGTACGGGGGAACAGATTGAAGCATTACAACATGTTCACTTTCAAATCGACCCGGTGCTCGACAATGTGCTACATGAACTGCTCGTGTCGGAGCGTCCGAAGCTCGTCAAACTGATCGTGTTGGAAAAAGCGTTCGCCGAACTAGATGTCATCGAATGGACGGATGGGGACGTTTCGAACAAGATGACACGAACAGAAGCAAAAGCGCAGATTGAAACATGGGAGAAGACCGTCTTTTCACTTCAAAAATCAGTTGAAGGCGATGAGATCGGGACCCAGCTGTTGATGAATTACATGTATACGCATTATCCGTATGTACCGGCCGAAAAAGCGGATGTGGAACAGGCGCTCGTACAGGCGAAACAAGCGATTTTACATGACGAATCAGTCGACGGTTTAGCTGCGGAGATTTTAGAGGCGGATCTTCGCTTTACACAGGCGTTATTAGACTAAATCCTTGTGTGCTTACCGAGGATTTATGCTATAATACGGATTGTTGTACATTTTTGTACGGTATAAACGAATTGTTGGAGGGACTTAGCATGACAGCAAAATGGGAAAAAACATCAGGTAGCCAAGGCGTACTCACGTACGAAGCTCCTGCAGAAGCTTTTGATAAAGCAGTTGACGCCGCATTTAAAACAGTCGTCAAAGACTTGAACGTGCCTGGCTTCCGTAAAGGTAAATTGCCACGCCCAATGTTCAACAAAATGTATGGAGAAGAAGCACTCTATCAAGATGCGCTCGACATTCTCTACCGCGACACGATCCAAGGTGCGGTTGAAGAAGCTGGTTTCGAACCAATCGCTCTCGAAAACATCGATGTAGACGGTACGCTCGAGAAAGGCAAACCAGTCGCTTTCAAAGTGACATTCGTGGTTGAGCCAGAAGCTGAGCTTGGCGAATACAAAGGCCTCGAGTACGAAGCTGTTTCAACTGAAGTAACAGAAGACGAAGTAACAGCAGAACTTGAAGCACTTCAACAGCAAGGCGCAGAACTCGCTGTTAAAGAAGGTGCAATCGAAAACGGCGATACAGCTGTATTTGATTTCGCAGGTTTCGCTGACGGTGAGCAGTTCGAAGGCGGCACAGCTGAGAACTACACACTCGAAATCGGTTCTGGTCAATTCATCCCGGGATTCGAAGAGCAAATGATCGGCATGACTGCTGGTGAAGAAAAAGACGTTGAAGTAACATTCCCTGAAGAGTACCACGCTGAAAACTTGGCGGGTAAACCAGCGACATTCAAAGTCAAACTTCACGAAGTCAAAACAAAACAAGTTCCTGAACTCGACGACGAGTTTGCAAAAGACATCGACGAGTCTGTTTCGACACTCGACGAGTTGAAAGCAAGCATCCGTGAGCGTTTAGAAGCTGGTAAGAAACAAGAAGCTGAAGGTACAATGCGCGACCAACTCGTAGAACAGGCAACTGCTAACGCGACAATCGACGTACCGGAAGTTCTCGTTGAACAAGAAGTAGACCGCATGGTACAAGAATTCGGTTCACGTGTATCTTCACAAGGAATCGACCTTAACATGTACTTCGAGCTCACTGGTACTTCTGAAGAAGCAATGCGCGAAGAGATGAAAGAGCAAGCTGAAGAGCGCGTAAAAGCTCGTCTCGTCTTGAAAGCAATCGCTGACAAAGAAGCAATCGAAGTATCTGACGAAGATGCTGAGAAAGAGCTTGAAGAAATGTCTAAACTTTACAACATCGCACCGGACCAACTCCGTACGATGCTCGCTCCGCAAGGTGGACTTGAGACACTTAAAGGTGACCTCAAATTCCGTAAAGCGATCGACATCCTCGTTGAAAACGGTAAAGCGAAGTAAGCTGATATTCGAAGGGACGACTGCCTAGCGGTCGTCCTTTTTTCTGTCACAGTACATTGCATGTGTAATTCTTTGAAGTCGCAATATGTTCATGCTACAATTATTTCAACGCAGAGATGTAAAATGTCTTTTCGCGGTGCATCGCACCAGAAAATACAAATCGCGATTTATCGCACTTACATCCATTTTCACCACAGAAGGGGTGTATCGAATGTTCAAATTTAACGAGGAAAAGGGGCAACTCAAGTGCTCGTTTTGCGGAAAATCGCAGGAACAAGTTCGTAAGTTAGTCGCCGGTCCTGGCGTATACATTTGCGATGAATGTATCGAACTTTGCAATGAAATCGTTGAGGAAGAGCTCGGTGTAGAGGAAGAAGTCGAATTTAAAGACATTCCAAAACCACAAGAGATTCGTAACATCCTAGACGATTATGTCATTGGTCAAGACCGCGCCAAACGTGCGCTTTCAGTTGCTGTCTATAACCACTATAAACGGATCAACGCTGGTGGCCGTTCGGATGATGTCGAACTTGCGAAGTCGAACATCGTCATGATTGGACCAACGGGTAGCGGAAAAACGCTTCTCGCTCAGACGATGGCTCGCGTCTTGAACGTCCCATTCGCAATCGCGGATGCGACGAGCTTGACGGAAGCAGGTTACGTCGGGGAAGACGTTGAGAATATCTTGCTTAAATTGATTCAATCGGCTGACTATGATGTCGAGAAGGCTGAAAAAGGGATCATCTACATCGATGAGATCGATAAGATTGCCCGTAAGTCTGAAAACCCATCGATTACGCGTGACGTATCCGGTGAAGGCGTTCAGCAGGCGCTCCTTAAAATTCTTGAAGGCACGACAGCAAGCGTACCGCCACAAGGTGGACGGAAGCATCCGCATCAAGAATTTATCCAAATCGACACAACAAACATTCTCTTCATTGTCGGTGGTGCATTCGCCGGCATCGAATCGGTCGTCAAACGCCGAATCGGGAAGAAAGTCATCGGTTTCGGAAACGACCAAGAGAATCGCGAGTTGACGCAAGAGGACTTGCTCGCCCGCGCACTCCCTGAAGACCTTCAAAAATTCGGCTTGATTCCTGAGTTCATCGGACGTTTGCCAGTCATGGCGACGCTCACGACACTCGATGAGGAAGCGCTCGTTGAAATCTTGACGAAGCCGAAAAATGCTCTCGTCCGTCAGTACGAGAAAATGCTCGAGCTTGACGATGTCGAATTGACCTTCACAGACGAAGCATTGATCGAAATCGCCAAACTTGCGATCAAACGTAAGACTGGCGCGCGCGGTCTCCGCTCGATTATCGAAGAAATGATGCTCGATGTGATGTTCACTGTCCCATCGCGTGACGATATCGAGAAAGTCATCATCACGGATGAAACGATTACGGGTCTTGCCGGTCCGAAATACGTCCTTCGTGACGGTACTGTCGAACAGACAGGGGACAACAAAGAGACAGCATAATTCTTTAACGAAGAAGGCTCAAACACTCGGCACATCCGAGTTTTGAGCCTTTTTGCACAGGAGGCATTGTATATGGAAAAATTACCAATCCTTCCTTTGCGAGGAGTCGTCGTATATCCGCTCATCGGTGTGACCATCGATGTCGGACGCCCGTTATCCCTTCGGGCGCTCCTTGCCGCAAAGGAGCATGAAACAGATTTGATTGTCGTGACGCAGAAAGAAACAGGGAACGAGTCACCGGAACCGGAAGACTTATACATGGTTGGAACACGTGTCCACATTGCGAAGATGAGTGAACTGTCGAACGAGACGATTCGGGTTCGGATCGTCGGGAAAGAGCGTGTCCGTGTTGACTCGATTGAATCGACAGATGAAGGATGGTTCGCCAACGTCGAACCACTTGAACTTGCTGAAGGAGAAGAGGTCGAACGTACGGCACTCGTCCGTCTGTTGAAAGAGCAGTTCGGAAAACTTGTCGCAAACATCAAGGGCATGTCGCCAGATGAGCGTCGTCGTTTCGAGATGTATGAGCGGCTTGAATCGCTCACGGACTATATCACGTCTAAACTTGATGTCGACGTCGAACTTCGCCAAGCGATGCTTGAAGAAGCAGATGCGGTCAAACGAGGGCTTGAACTGCTTGAAATCATCGCACATGAGGTCGAAGTGATCGAACTCGAGCAAGAGATGCGCGAGCGGACGAAGAAGTCGATTGAGCAGTCACAGCGCGAGTATTACTTACGAGAACAGATGAAGACGATTCAACAAGAGCTCGGTGACCAGACGCAAGAGTCAGAACCGAACCGCCTTCGTGAGAAGTTAGAGGCGCTCGACTTGCCAGAGACGACGCGGAAGAACGTCATGCGTGAAGCGGAACGATTGAACGTCGTGCCGCAGACGTCTCCGGAGTATGCGGTCATCCGTAACTACCTCGACTGGGTCACTTCTCTTCCATGGGGCATTGAGACGGAAGACAAGCTTGACGTGAAACATGCGGCAGACGTCCTTGACGATGACCATTACGGCTTGGAGTCGGTCAAAGACCGAATCCTCGAATACCTGGCCGTCCGTCAGTTGACGAACTCGCTTCGTGGACCAATCCTCTGTCTCGCCGGACCTCCAGGGGTCGGGAAGACGTCGCTCGCCCGCTCCATCGCGTCGGCGCTTGAACGTCACTTCGTTCGCGTCTCGCTCGGAGGGGTTCGTGATGAGGCGGAAATCCGCGGGCACCGTCGTACGTATATCGGTGCGATGCCAGGACGGATCATCCGTGGGCTGAAGCAAGCGGAAAGCAAAAATCCGGTCTTCTTGCTCGATGAGATCGACAAGATGGCTTCTGACTTCAGAGGGGACCCGGCGTCCGCGATGCTAGAAGTGCTCGACCCAGAACAAAACGTCTCCTTCTCGGACCACTACATCGAAGAACCGTTCGATTTGTCGAACGTTCTCTTTATCGCAACTGCGAATGATGTCTCACAAATCCCAGCACCGCTTCTTGACCGGATGGAATTGATTCAAATCGGTGGATACACGGAGCTTGAGAAAGTAGAGATCGCGAAGCGTCACTTGGTGCCGAAACAGTTGACAGAGCACGGATTGAAGAAGAGTCAGTTGACGATTAAAGAAGATGCGCTCTATGAAGTCGTCCGTCGTTACACACGTGAAGCCGGCGTCCGGAACTTAGAACGCGTCATCGGATCACTCTGCCGGAAAGCCGCGAAACAAATCGCCATCGGGGAGAAGAAACGGGTCACAATTTCGAAAAAGGCGATCATCACGTATCTCGGGAAGCCGAAGTATCGCTACGGAAAAGGGGAGACCGAGGACTCCATCGGTGCGGTGACAGGCCTTGCCTACACGGCGTTTGGTGGCGACACGCTCACAATCGAAGTGGCGCTCGCTCCAGGGAAAGGCAAACTTCAGTTGACGGGTAAACTTGGTGATGTGATGCAGGAGTCGGCACAAACAGCATATAGCTATGTCCGTGCAAACGCAGAGCGGTTCGGGATTGACCCGACGTTCTATGAGCGACAAGACATTCACATTCACGTGCCAGAGGGTGCCGTGCCAAAAGACGGACCGTCGGCCGGCATCACGATCGCGACAGCCTTGATTTCCGCATTGACCGGGAAGAAAGTCCATCGCGACGTCGGGATGACAGGTGAGATCACACTCCGTGGACGTGTTTTGCCGATCGGCGGATTGAAAGAAAAAGCGCTCGCTGCTCATCGGGCCGGGTTGACGACCATCGTCATTCCGAAAGATAATGAGCGAGACATCGATGATATTCAAGAGACGGTTCGTGAGAAATTGACGTTCGTTCCCGTGACGACACTCGATGAAGTACTAGATGTAGCATTTGGAGGAAATTAAATGAAGATCAACAAAGCAGAGTTTGTGACGAGTGCCGTCGCGCCAGACCATTACCCGGTCCATGACTTGCCGGAAGTGGCACTTGCCGGGCGGTCGAACGTCGGGAAATCGTCGTTCATCAATAAGATTTGCCAACGGAAGGCGCTCGCACGGACGTCTTCGAAACCAGGGAAGACACAGACCCTCAACTTCTTCAACATCAATGATGAGATCATGTTCGTTGACGTTCCGGGATACGGATATGCGAAAGTCTCGAAGACGGAACGTGAGAAGTGGGGCGTCATGATGGAACAGTATTTGACGAGTCAAGAGGCGCTTCGCGGCGTCGTCTTACTCGTCGATATCCGTCATGATCCGACGGGTGACGATGTGACGATGTACAACTTTTTGAAACATTATGAGATTCCGGTCATCGTTGTGGCGACGAAACTCGATAAAATCAAGAAGAGTCAGCGTCAAAAACATGAGGCGGCGGTGAAACGCAAGCTTCAATTCGATCCATCTGACCGTTTTGTCGCCTTCTCAGCCGAGACGGCAGAAGGAAAAGACGAGGCATGGAAAGCGATTTACGCACTCATCACTGAAGGCGAATAAGGAGAAGGCGAAGGGATTCCTTCGCCTTTTTGTTTTTGTCAGCCCGCAAGCGGGTAATTATCGTATAATCATAGTTAGTACATAGTCAT
Organism: Exiguobacterium sp. s140; assembly: GCF_018617035.1. Classification (GTDB taxonomy): domain Bacteria; phylum Bacillota; class Bacilli; order Exiguobacteriales; family Exiguobacteriaceae; genus Exiguobacterium; species Exiguobacterium profundum. Next base: position 1,330,082 of record NZ_JACSJK010000001.1, on the reverse strand, counting down.
CATTGTAAACGAGGTGGAGAAATGCAACGCATGTTTGAAAACAAATGGTATCGCGCCCTCTTTTGGACGCTGACCATCTTTTTAGTCATTTGGGTCGGGACACAGATCTCATTCGTGTTTGAACCGATTCAAGTCATCTTGGCACTCGTCACGGTTCCGCTTATTGTGGCCGGACTCTTCTTTTATTTTCTGGTCGGGATTGTCGATTTCTTAGAGAAACGCTTAAAAGGGAAGAGAACGCTAGCTGTAGCCATCACACTGATCGGACTCGTGCTTATTTTTACACTTGTCTTCAGTATTCTCGGACCGGTTTTAGGCGAACAAATCACGTCGCTCGTCAACTCTATGCCGAGTATCGCAAAAGAACTTCAGAAACAGGCGTTCGCTGTCCGTGACACGTTGCTACAAAATGAGTTCTTTGCACGCTTCATGGCAGAAAATGACGAGATGTTCCGTAACTTGACGACGAACATCACGTCGTACTTAGGTGATTTGTTCGGAAATATCGCCTCGTCATTTGGGCAAGTCGTTGGTTTCGTGACGTCAGCGGTTATCACGATTGTCGTCATCCCGTTCATGCTCCTTTACATGTTACTCGACGGGAAACGTTTACCAGACGCTATCGTCAAACTCATACCCTCGAGCTATGAGAAAGAGACGCGTCACATCTTGCATGACATGCACGAGACGGTGCGGAGCTACGTCAACGCTCAGTTGCTCGTCGCATTCTTCGTTGGAATCACGTCACTGATCGGTCTATGGATCGTCGGTGTAGATTATGCCATCTTGCTCGCACTCTTCATGATGGTAACAAATATCATCCCTTACGTTGGACCGTTCCTAGGGGCTGCACCGGCAGTGGTCGTGGCATTCATTCAAGATCCAATCAAGGTATTATGGGTCATCGTTGTCATCATCGTCGTGCAACAGATTGAGTCGAACGTCATCTCGCCACTCATTCAAGGGAAGTCGTTAAAAGTACACCCGCTCACGATCATCATCGTCTTGCTCGTAGCCGGGAATTTGGCTGGTATCATCGGAATGCTCATCGCTGTACCGTTTTATGCGGTCGCCAAAACGGTTGTCCAGAATATTGTTCGCATCTATAAATTACGAGAACGAGAACATTATTTGGACAAAGAGGAACCTGAGAGTTCGATCATCACGGACCCGAACTCTCCAAATCCATAAGAAGAAAGGGTAGGAATGGAGTTTCGCCATTTCTACTTCTTTTTGTCACAAAAAGTTCTTATTTTATTTTAGGAAAATCAAACAGAAGATTATAGTTACCAGATAAGAACTGTTATAATGTACGGTAGAGATTGAAATAAAGAAGAGATAACCGTCGGTGGATTTTAGATGAGGGGAAGAGATACATGCATATTGTCGTCGTTGGACTAAATAACAAGACAGCCCCTGTCGCGATTCGGGAGCAGTTCTCGTTTGGGGAGCAAGAAATCGTGGATGCGATGATTGCACTTCGCGAAGAGAAGAGCATTTTCGAGTCGGTTATTTTGTCTACGTGTAACCGGACAGAGCTGTACGTCGTGACAGATCAACTCCATACTGGACGTTATTACACGAAACGTTTCTTGGCGAACTGGTTCAACTTAGAGATGGAGCAGTTCACACCATACTTGTCGATTCGAGAAGGGGAAGAGGCGATTCGCCACTTGTTCCGTGTCACGTCGGGCCTCGACTCGATGATCATCGGGGAAACACAAATTTTAGGTCAAGTGAAGACGAGTTTCTTCCGTGCCCAGGAGCATGGAACGACAGGAACGGTCTTCAACAAATTATTCAAAGAAGCGGTTACACTCGCCAAGCGCGCCCATACGGACACGCAAATTGGGGAAATGTCTGTATCGGTCAGTTCGGCTGCCGTGACGCTCGCACAAGAGATGTATCAACAGCTTGAAGACAAACAAGTCGTCGTCGTCGGAGCCGGTGAGACGGGTGAATTGACGACACTCAACTTATTTGAAGCTGGTGCGAAACAAATCGCTGTCTTCAACCGGACGGAGAGCAAAGCAAAAGCTGTAGCGGATAAGTTCAAAGGCCGTGCCCATTCGATTCGTGAGATCGCATGTGGATTACTTGATGCAGATATTTTGATTAGTTCGACCGGGGCGAAGGATGCCGTCATTGGATACGACGATGTAGCGGCTGCGCAGTTGCTGCGCCGCGAACGTCCGCTTCTTCTCATTGACATCGCTGTGCCGCGAGATATCGATCCAGCGGTCGCGACACTTCCGGGTGTGCATTTGTTCGATGTCGATGATTTGAATGGAATCGTAAACAAAAATCTTGAAGCGCGTCTCGTCGAGGCTGAAAAGATTGAAATGAAAATCGATGAAGCGATTCAAGAGTTCCAAACATGGCTCATCACGCTTGGTGTCGTGCCAATCATGAACGAGTTGCGTGCTCGTGCCCTTGATATTCAAGAAGATACGATGACGAGTCTTGAGCGTAAGCTCGACCATTTGTCAGTACGAGACAAGAAAGTCATCGGGAAGCACATGAAGTCGATCATCAATCAAATGCTTCGTGACCCGATTGACTACATTAAAGATGCAGCGGCTCAACCGGACGCGAACGTTCGAATCGCTCAATTCATCGAGACGTTCGGACTTGATGTCGAGTTGCCGGAACAACCTGTAGACGAAGTGGAAGAAACAGATGCCACTTCTGCCAAAGCACCACTTCGCGCATTGATGCGCTAACAAGACAAAAAGGCGACGCGTGTCGCCTTTTTCTATGAAGGAGAGATTGAACATGCGGAAAATCATTGTCGGCTCACGCCGTTCCCAACTCGCCATGACTCAAACAAAATGGGTCATCGAGCAGTTGAAGCAAGCTGGAGCAAAGAACGAGTTCGAGATTAAAGAAATCGTGACGAAAGGTGACCAAATCGTCGACGTGCAATTGTCGAAAGTCGGTGGGAAAGGGTTGTTCGTCAAAGAGATTCAACAACAGATGCTCGATGGGGACATCGATTTCGCCGTACACAGCATGAAAGACGTTCCGGCCGAACTACCAGAAGAACTCTATATTAGCTGCATGCCGAAACGTGTCGATGCGCGTGACGTCCTCATCTGTGAGAACGGCTACACGTTCGAGACGCTTCCAAAAGGTTCGATTGTCGGAACGAGCTCACTCCGTCGTGGTGCTCAAATTTTGGCAGCCCGTCCTGACCTTGAGATTCAATGGATTCGTGGAAACATCGACACGCGTCTGAAGAAGTTAGACTCCGAGAACTACAATGCCATCTTGCTCGCGAAAGCCGGACTTGAACGGATGGGGTGGACAGATCGTGTCGACTTCGAAGCGCTTGACCCGGACGTCATGGTACCTGCTGTCGGACAAGGCGTACTCGCCATCGAGAGCCGCAAGGACGACGCAGAAGTGACGGCAGTGCTTCAATTGTTGCATGATGAAGTGACAGCGAAAGCGGCTACAGCAGAGCGCACCTTCTTAAAAGCGATCGAAGGAAGTTGTCACGTACCGGTCGGCGGTTATGCGACGGTCGACGGTGACGACGTGACACTGACAGGTCTCATCGCGTCAGTGGACGGGAAAGAAGTGCTTCGCGTGACGAAGACGTCAACGGACGGAATCGCACTCGGAATGGACGTCGCAGAAGAATTGCTCGGTCGTGGCGGGCGTGAAATCCTCGCCTCGGTCAATGAGTGACGTTTGGTACACGGGAACGAAACGAATGACCGCTTCGCAACGGGCACGGCTCGAGGCGAGCGGTCTTTCCGTTCATCATGTCCCGCTCATTCAGACGAGAGAGACGTATACACCGCCACCCGTGGAACGATTCGATTGGCTCGTCGTCACGAGTCAAAACGCGGTGCAAGCCCTTCGGAATCTGACGCGTGACGTCAAGGTCGCCGCTGTCGGGGAGAAGACGAAGCGGGCGCTTGAAGCGGAGGGCTTTACCGTCTCGCTCATGCCGGAGACGTATACGGGTGAGGCGCTTTTTGAGCAGTTATCTGACGTTGTTTCGACCGATGATGTCGTCTTGTTTGCACGTGGCAATTTGGCGAACACGTCCCATATGTCGATGCTGCCTTGCGTGTATGACTGGGTCGTCTATGAGACGATTCCAATCCGATTGACCTCGGACCAACAACAACAACTCGAGACGGTGAAGGCGTTACTCGTCTTGAGTCCGTCGGCCGTCGATGCGCTCACACCATACTTGTCCCACTTCAACGGGACGTGGTACGCCATTGGCGAAGTGACCGAACGCGCTGTCCGACAAGTGTCGACGTTACCGGTACGAGTGCCAGAATGTTATACTATGGATGCATTAATACAGTGTGTAGGGGAGGATTTTTCATGAACCAGTTTGACCGTCACCGTCGTCTTCGCTCATCGAAGTCGATGCGTGCCCTCGTACGTGAAAATCATGTTCGAAAAGAAGATTTGATTTACCCGCTCTTCATCATTGAAGGGACTAACATTAAACGTGAAGTCAGCTCGATGCCTGGCGTCTTCAATTATTCACTTGACCGACTCGAAGAAGAGATTAAAGAAATCGTCGACCTCGGTCTCCAATCTGTGCTCTTGTTCGGTGTGCCGGAACATAAAGACCCAGAAGGCAGTGAAGCGTATCATGACCACGGCATCGTCCAAGAAGCGATTCGTAAAGTGAAAGAGTGGGCGCCACAGCTCACGGTCATCGCCGATACGTGCCTTTGTGAGTACACGTCGACAGGTCATTGTGGTCTCGTGAAAGATGGGGACGTCGATAACGACGCATCACTTCCACTTCACGTCCAGACAGCCATTACGCAAGCACAAGCGGGTGCCGATATCATCGCACCGAGTTCGATGATGGACGGATTCGTCACAGCTATCCGCGAAGGTCTCGACCAGAACGGATTTAGCCACATTCCAATCATGAGCTACGGTGTCAAATATGCATCAGCCTATTACGGACCGTTCCGTGACGCAGCCCAATCGGCTCCTGGAGAAGGCGACCGTAAAGGGTATCAGATGGACCCGGCGAACCGTCGTGAGGCGTTCCGTGAGTCACAATCGGACGTGGAACAAGGTGCCGACTTCATGATCATCAAACCGGCTCTCGCGTTCATGGACATCATCCGTGACATGCGCGACTCACTCGATATGCCGATTGTGGCATATAACGTGAGCGGAGAGTATGCGATGATCAAAGCCGCGTCACTCAACGACTGGGTCGACGAAGAACGCATCGTCATGGAGACAATGGTCGGATTCAAACGTGCCGGTGCCGATCTCATCGTCACGTATTTCGCAAAAGACGTCTGTCGCTATTTGGAAGGAGACTACGCATGACATACAATCAAACGCGCTCACAAGAAGCGTTCGAACAAGCCCGTCCTCTCATGCCAGGCGGTGTCAACAGCCCGGTCCGTGCCTACAAATCGGTCGGGATGACGCCAATCTTCGCCGAACGCGGTGAAGGCTCACGCGTCTATGACATCGACGGCAACGAATATATCGATTACGTCCTCTCATGGGGACCACTCATCCTCGGTCACCGCGACCCGGTCGTCACGAAAGCGATCCAAGAACAAGCTGAAAAAGGCTGGACGTTCGGGACACCGACCGAGCTTGAGACGAAGATGGCAGAACTCGTCATCGATCGTGTCCCATCGATCGAGATGGTCCGTATGGTCAACTCAGGAACGGAAGCGACGATGGCGGCACTTCGCCTCGCACGCGGCTACACAGGGAAGACGAAGATTTTGAAGTTCGAAGGATGCTATCACGGACACGGGGACTCGCTTCTCATCAAAGCCGGGTCTGGTGTCGCGACGCTCGGTCTCCCGGACTCTCCAGGCGTACCGAAAGAACTCGCAAGCCATACGCTCACGGTTCCGTACAATGACTTGGACGCAGTCCGCGTCGCCTTTGAGAAATACGGAGACGACCTCGCTGGTGTCATCGTCGAACCGGCCGCAGGAAACATGGGCTTCGTGCCACCACAACCAGGATTCCTCGAAGGACTCCGCGAGATCACGGAACAAAACGGCGCGCTTCTCATCTTTGATGAGGTCATGACGGGCTTCCGTGTCGGGTACAACTGTGCACAAGGGTACTTCGGTGTCACACCGGACCTCACATGTCTCGGGAAAGTCATCGGCGGCGGACTTCCGGTCGGCGCTTACGGTGGGAAACGTGAAATCATGGAACAGATTGCACCACAAGGTCCAATCTATCAAGCTGGGACGCTCTCGGGTAACCCACTTGCGATGATTGCCGGTTACACGACACTCTCGCAACTCAAACCGGAGCACTACGCCGAGTTCGAGCGTAAAGCAGACCGTCTCGCGGAAGGCTTCACGCAAGCAGGCGAGAAATACAACATCCCACACGACACGAACCGCGCTGGCTCGATGTTCGGTTTCTTCTTCACGAACGAGAAAGTGACGAACTTCGAGAAAGCGAAGTCGGCAAACCTCGAGATGTTCCGCTCTTACTATCAGAAGATGGCGGCGCGCGGCGTCTTCTTGCCACCGTCACAGTTCGAAGGATTGTTCCTCTCGACGGCTCATACGGACGAGGATATCGAGAAGACGATCGCAGCGGTCGAGGCGACGTTCAAGGAGCTTCAAGAAGAGTTTTCACTCTAATCTTGACTGCTGACGTTTCTGTCGCTACAATTATTTAACAGATATGATGAATGGCTTTGATGAGGAGTAGTACGCATCCTCCATTCCTTTTAGAGACGCGACCGCTTGGTGAAAGGTTGCGAGGGATGGACGCGGAAGTCGCCTCGGAGCTGACTTTCTGAATGGAGTAGGAAAGTTCGGTCCATCGACCGTTATTCGATTTTGAGGGCGCCATTTTTTGGCGAACTAAGGTGGTACCGCGGAAGATCACGGCTTCTTTCGTCCTTAGCGTATAGGACGAGAGAAGCCGTTTTTGTGTTCACCAATAAGATAGAGGAGGCGCTACACATGGCCCATGAGACAAATGAAATCACCATGCCGACGAAGTACGACCCAAGTGCGACGGAGTCAAAATGGTACGATTACTGGTTAGAGAACGATGTATTTAAAGCAGACGAGGACGATTCGAAACAACCTTACACGATTGTCATCCCACCACCGAACGTTACCGGGAAACTTCACCTCGGTCACGCCTGGGATACGACGCTCCAAGATTTATTGACACGCCTCAAGCGTATGCAAGGCTATGACGTGCTCTGGCTCCCAGGGATGGACCACGCCGGGATTGCGACACAAGCGAAAGTCGAGCAAAAGCTCCGTGAAGAAGGCGTCATGCGTTACGACCTCGGACGTGAGAAGTTCCTCGAAAAGACGTGGGAATGGAAAGACGAGTATGCGAAGACGATTCGCGACCAATGGTCAAAACTTGGTCTCGGTCTCGACTACTCGCGTGAACGCTTCACACTCGACGAAGGGCTCTCAAAAGCCGTTCAAGAAGTATTCGTCCGTCTTTATGAAAAAGGCTTGATCTATCGTGGCGAATATATCGTCAACTGGGACCCGGCTCAAAAGACGGCCGTTTCAGATATCGAGGTCATCTATCAAGAAGTCGAGGGTGCGTTCTATCACATGAAGTATCCCCTCGCTGACGGTTCAGGTCATATCGAAATCGCGACGACACGTCCTGAGACGATGCTCGGTGATACGGCGGTTGCCGTGAACCCGAAAGATGAGCGTTACACACACCTCATCGGCAAGACGATCATGCTTCCAATCATGAACCGTGAAATCCCGATCGTTGCCGACGACTATGTCGACATGGAGTTCGGTACAGGTTGCGTGAAGATCACGCCAGCACACGACCCGAACGACTTTGAAATCGGAAACCGCCACGAGCTTCCACGCATCCTCGTCATGGATGAAGGCGGGAAGATGAACGAGAACGCAGGCAAGTACGAAGGGCTCGACCGCTTCGAATGCCGCAAGCAACTCGTGAAAGACCTTGAGGCGGACGGCACACTCGTGAAGATTGAGCCGCACACGCACTCGGTTGGTCACTCAGAGCGTTCAGGCGCAGTCATCGAGCCATACCTTTCGAAACAATGGTTTGTTGACATGGAGCCACTCGCGAAAGCGGCACTCGAGGCACAAGGAAACGACGACACGAAAGTCAACTTCGTCCCAGAACGCTTCGAAGGCACGTACCTCCGTTGGATGGAGAACATCCGCGACTGGTGTATCAGTCGTCAACTTTGGTGGGGCCACCGCATCCCGGCTTGGTACCATAACGAGACAGGAGAAGTGTATGTAGGGAAAGAAGCGCCAGCGGACAGTGAGAACTGGACACAAGACGAAGACGTCCTCGACACATGGTTCTCGTCAGCACTTTGGCCGTTCTCAACAATGGGCTGGCCGGATGCGGACGCACCGGACTTCAACCGTTACTTCCCGACGAGCGCGCTCGTTACAGGATACGACATCATCTTCTTCTGGGTATCACGGATGATCTTCCAATCACTCGAGTTCACAGGGAAGCAACCGTTTAATGATGTCCTCATCCACGGTCTCATCCGTGACTCGGAAGGACGCAAGATGTCGAAATCTCTCGGTAATGGTGTTGACCCGATGGAAGTCATCGACCAATACGGAGCGGATTCACTCCGTTGGTTCCTCCTCACAGGTTCGACACCAGGGAACGACCTTCGTTTCTATTGGGAGAAGATCGAGTCGACATGGAACTTCGCGAACAAGATTTGGAACGCAAGCCGTTTCGCACTCATGAACATGGATGGTCTTAAAGTCGAAGACATCGACCTCACAGGTGAGAAGACGCTTGCTGACAAGTGGATCTTGACGCGCTTGAACGACACAATCGACCAAGTGACACGCCTCGTCGACAAGTACGAGTTCGGTGAAGCCGGTCGTTACTTGTACAACTTCATTTGGGAAGAGTTCTGTAACTGGTACATCGAGATGGCGAAACTCACGTTGTACGGTGAGGACGAAGCAGCGAAGCACACGACCCGTTCGGTCCTCGCACATACGCTCGATTCGATCATGCGTCTCATGCATCCGTTCATGCCGTTCCTTACAGAAGAAATTTGGCAACACTTGCCGCACGAAGGCGATTCAATCGTTCGTGCAAGCTACCCGACGCGTCGTGACGACCTTCACTTCGCCGATTCGGTTCCAGCGTTTGAAGCTGTGATGAACGTCATCCGCTCGGTTCGTAACATCCGTGCCGAAGTGAACGCACCGATGTCTAAACCGATTCAGCTCTTCATCTCGACGAGCGACGATGCGACACAAGGTTACTTGAGCGCGAATGAAATGACGATCGGCAAGTTCACGAATGCGACAGAGCTTGAAATCGGACGTGGCCTCACGGCTCCGGACAAGTCGATGTCCGCGATCATGACGGGAGCGGAGCTCTTCATCCCGCTCGCAGACCTCATCAACTTCGAAGAAGAAATCGCCCGTCTTGAAAAAGAAGTGGCGAAGTATGAAAAAGAAGTCGAGCGCGTGCAGAAGAAACTCGGAAACCAAGGTTTCATCGCCAAGGCACCGGCTCACGTCATCGACGAAGAGAAAGCAAAAGAAAAAGACTACCTCGACAAGCGTGACGCGGTCCGCGCCCGTTTGGAAGAGTTGCGTAAGTAAGACACACCTTCTTTGGAGATTGATTCTCTGAAGAAGGTTTTTTTGTGTTTTGGTAGAATTTGAAGAGATAGACGTAGAAAAGGGGATATGAGATGAGACGAATCGGAATAGTATGTGTTCTTATGTTGGGACTGGCTGGATGTACACCGTCAGAAGAGACGAAGGCTGTGGAGAAGGCGGGTGTGGAAGAGGTAGAACAGGAGGGAGTGATCGATGAATCGCAATTCCCCGACGTAGACGTGACGGGGACGACGATTGCCGAAGTACAACCAGGCACGGAACGGGTCTCAGACGCGGTCGTGGAACAAATCACCCTTCAATATGAAGATGGCTCGACAAGACACTTGTCGAAGGATCACATTATAACGGAGACGATGGTCGGGGGGATCGGTTTAGTTGCGATGACCGTCCCTGACCGTGAGAACCCGTTTGGCGTATTAATTCATGATGAAAGAAATGGATGGGCGCAGCGTGGCATGCAACGTTTTGGGATTCCGGAGACATCATCAGCGTTCGCTCACGGATTAGATCTTCCTAATAAAGAGATGGAGGCCATCAGCGCTGATTATTCAGGTAGCGATTGGCCGGTGAAGCTTTGGACGTTATATGATGAGACACGCCTCATCAGTATCATTGCGACGGATTCTTTCACTGAAGTAGAAGGGGAGATGTCGGAACAGCCAGAACCGTATGTATTGGAGCAATCATACGGGAACGGTTTATACTATTTAACCCAAGGCAAACTGATTATCGTGACAGGAAATATCTCGGAAGAAGAGTTGTTGGCACTCGCTGATTCGTTACCGGAGCCTTCGTCTGTATCGTTTCCTTTTCGGGATTCAGAATAATATTAAGACCCGAGCGTCAAGAGCGACGTTCGGGTCGTTTGTTGAAAAGCCACAAGGCGATGACTCCAATCGTCAATAGCATTGAAATCTAAGTGTAGAGCGGGGTCGTAAAACCGATTCGAAACAGGTGGACGATATATGTAAAATATAGAACTCCAACCACTGACGAAAGTATGTTATAGAAGAATTTCATACCTCGTCTTCCTCACTCCAAAACGGCAATCGACCTGTTGACATATAGTGAGAAGACGTGAAGAGCGTACTGATTGCCACACCGGTCAAATGTGGCTAAATTGGTTGACCGACTAAAGTTAGATAAAGATACCCTAAAGGTGAAGCGCCTCAATAAAAATATAAGGCTGAGGTATCGGAATATCAAACAGTGGGATCGAAAACCACGTCTCAGAAAGTAAACCTCAAATAAACGGGTAGCTAAGAACTCGGTCAATATAGGATCAAGCACTGTTCGTGTTTCAAACCTTACAAAAAATAAATTATCAGCGTTAGTGACGATGGGCAAAGCAGATTCAGCAGATGCGATCATTTCAACGATGATTGACGAGTATCTTGAATTACTCTCTTCAAATGAAAGGAAAGAATACGAGATGATTCGAGATGTTTTGATGATGAAGCAAAAGAAATAGAAAGAGTGAGCAATGTGTATTTTGACATTGCTCACTCTTTCTATTATTTTTAAAAAAAAGTAAATTTACGTTGAAATAATATTGTCTATTAATCCTTTTTTTGGTACATTGTCCTTTGTTGGATAATATTAAATATCTTTAGGGGGAACGTTTTGAAAAAATCATTTCTAGGCAAAGTATCATTGGTTACAGCTGTAGTATTCGTTTTAAGCTCAATCCCAACACAGGATAGCAAAGCACAAGAGCAAGAAAATCAATTTACATTAGATAATGTCTTGGTTTCTACTTCTGCACTCCATTCATTCGAAGAAGTAGAGCTGAGTGAAGAAGTTTTATCAGATGATTTTGATTTAGAAGAGGCTGTAGAAAATATTCCATCTGTTGATGAAATGAGTCCAGAGCAAAGACAGTTGTTTGATGCTTTAATAGAAGAACAAATTACTATATATGGATTTGATAACATGGAGGAAGATAAGGCCTTTGCTGAAGTATTAACTGACTTCTTTGATAAGAGTTCTGGCATTTACAATGACTTACCTGTAGCCCAAGAACAATTAGAAGAAAATATTGAGGAAATTCAGAATGAAGAGGAAAAAGAGTTTGTAATAAAAGATACAATTATTGATGCATTTAGCACTCAAGAAGCAAACGCATTTCAAGCAAGAGTTAGTGTTAAATTTGCAGCAGCTACTTTTAATACGCTCTTTGGTATAGCTGTGGGAGGGGTAGCTGGAGGCGTATCCCAATTTATTATCAAGAAGGGAAAAAAAGAAGCACAACGAATATTTACTAAAACAGTGGTAAGTAGGTTGAAAGCTTGGGGAGCACCGAAATTAGCAGTCGCGGTAGGAGCAGGGTCAGCATGGGCGATGAACTATATGGATTTAGGTACTGGATTAGCTAAGTGGATTGATGCTAGAGATAGTAAGCCTAAAAATGACTATATTGAATTGAAATAATATTAAAGGAATGGTAGTTAGTGAAAACGTTTGTTAAATATTTAGTTATTATCGTCTTATCAATAGTGTTGTTATATATATATAATGAAATCGTGCCGAAAAACTTACTTACTTTTATTTTAGGTCTCCCAATCTTTATAGGAATTATCGTTTGGATTGGGAGTCTTTTTGACAAAAATAAAAAAGAGGAATAATTAGAATCAAGTGCACCAAAAACTATTTATCAACTTTTAAAAAATTCTGACACATCATGAATTTCTCCTCATTAAGTAGATAGAGCAATAAATAAAAATTAGACTAAACGGCTTGAGTCCTGTATTTAACAGAACTTAAGTCGTTTAGTTGTTTCTAGAGACGATCTGTTTGTATATGTAAGTCGTGATGGCTGGTGTGGGTTCGTTACAAACCTGGAACTAAAGCACATAGTATATTGCGAATTTCAGGGTACCTCAAAACCGACGATCTTTATAGGTCCTCGAACCAGCTCCTGTACATAGCCCAGCAATTGCTGGGGTCATCGTCCGGAAGACGAACCCAGTGTGTTGGATTCTCAGAAGCCGTAGGCGACAATCGAATCGTCATACTCTCACCAAGATACCAGGTCCATATTAGAACTCCATGACGTAAATACACCATTTCTCATTCAGTCGTGAGAGGCTAAATTCTCGGTTTATCAGGTTCTTGGTCAGTGCTACGGGAACGACTTTTTGTAACACTTTCGCTTCTGATGGATGACTGAAGAAATCTCAAGGAACCATATGAAACGATAGATACGCTTCTTATTGAATGCGTTAGTCCATATTGGTATCGTCCTATGGTTGACTGTCATGATAATTCGTCGATAGTCGTAGGTTCTGTTCACCTGTGCAATCTCACAAAGGATCGCGATCAAGATTGTGTTGCTTGTCGACAACCTCTCGTTGATCAGTTCCTATTCTTGCTTCGTCCTTGCTGAATGTTCAGAGCCACATTGATCTAACTAAGTAATTTTTTGAAAACGGTACATAAGTATACAAATCTACATGTATACATTGCTCCTTATGAGCTTAAACCTGAAAAAAGCTGTTGTTAAAGCGGTTTCTTTTATGAAAAACATAGGATTATGAAGATCTTTACAGTAAGAAAAACGGCATGAAAAATCTGGTAACCTGGCCGTTATCAGATCCCAATCATCTAACTTAGTAGTCAGACTATGTATTTAACAACTCTTCATCTTAAACCAGCTATTATGAATCGATTTGCAGAAACAGAGAAACCCGAACGTCGAGAGTGACGCTCGGGTCTTTATCAAAAATTTATTCTTCACTCGATGTCATCTTCCCGTTCAATCACTCTTTCGCATTGAATCGATCCACTACTGTAAATCGTTCACAGACAATGTTTATATTTGGTGCAAACGACAATTGATACGAATGAAGTAACTCACTAAAGAATCGCTCATGGATGTCCCACCATTCGATGTATGTTCCTTCACCTTCGGCTAATGCAAACGCTTCGGATACCTCATTCATCGCCTGAATCGTAACTTCAGTCGTTTGAATGATGGCAACTGGTCGATCCGCTGCATTGAGAACGATTGCGTACTGCCCGACGTAAGGGAGTGGTTCATTCTCAATCTCATAAAGTATATGTGCGGAACATGTTGCGGTTTTCTTTCCAGAGACGACCAGTTCGGCTAGCGTATTGGCATCATCTCCGAATTGAAACGCTTCGACATCAGTCGGCGGATGCTCTTCACTATCTTTCCAATATTGATTCCAATAAGCGAGTGTCATTTCATTCATCATGATCATTTCCTTTCGAATTAAGAGCACTCCATATTACGTAAGAAATAAAAAGAAGTTTCAAAAAACCATCTCGCAAAAGCGAGATGGTTCACGTGCCACAAAACGTTTGATACGGATACGTCCGCGGTGGACCTGCTGATAAGTACTCAGACGGTTGATTGTAGTTATAGGGGTCACGCAAAATCGTGAGTAGCGCCTCGGTCGGGCCGAAGTCGCCTCGTTCTGCTGCTTGAATCGCTTTTTCGACATGATGATTTCGAGGAATGACGGCCGGGTTGTATTGGCGCATGATTCGACTGACGTCCTCGTCCGGGAGACCTTGTTCGCTTAGGCGTTTTCGCCAAGCGTCAATCCACGCCTTCCCGTCTTCCCGAGTTGCGAATGGGAGCGATTCAATCTCACCGAGCGTCAACGAGCGGAACGTATTCGTATAATCTGCCTCCGTCTCCATCATCAAGCGGAGCAATTCATCCGCTAGCTCATCGTCACCATCTTTTCGGACGAATAAGCCAATCTTATGTGCGAGACCGGTAAAGTACGCTTCTTTATACAACTCGGTATAACGGGTGAGTTGCTTGTTCGCCACATCAACCGCTTCTTCTTTCGTTTCGCCAAGGAGCGGAAGCAACGTCTCCGCCAGTCGGGCGAGGTTCCAAGACCCGATATATGGTTGATTCGCATAGGCGTAACGTCCCTCTCGGTCGATCGAGCTGAAGACCGTCTCCGGATGATACGTGTCCATGAACGCGCATGGTCCGTAATCGAGACCTTCACCGCTGATGAACATATTGTCCGTATTCATCACCCCATGAATGAACCCGACGAGTTGCCAGTTGGCAATCAGTCTCGCCTGTCTTTCGACGACGCGTCCGAGGAACTGTTCATAGCGATTCGGTGCATCGATCAAGTCTGGGTCGTGTCGTTTGATTGCTACTTCAGTAAGTGCGATGACGTCATCGATGGAGCCGGCGCCTGCTGCGAATTGGAATGTTCCGACACGAAGATGACTTGAGGCGACCCGAGTCAGGATGGCTCCATGCTTCGGACCTTGACGCATGATGGCTTCCCCTGTCTGAACGACGGCGAGCGCCCGGTTCGTTGGAATGCCGAGGGCGTCCATCGCCTCGCTGATGAGGAACTCGCGTACCATTGGCCCGAGTGCGGCTCGTCCGTCGCCCCCTCTAGAATACTCCGTCGGTCCAGAACCCTTCAGTTGCACATCGACACGCTTCCCGTTCGGAGTCACATGTTCCCCGAGCATGAGGGCGCGTCCGTCCCCGAGCATCGTCAAGTTGCCGAATTGGTGTCCGGCGTATGCTTGAGAGAAAGACGTCTCTGTTTGACGATTGCCGGCAAGTAAATCGATGTCTTGCTTGACATTTTGCGCATCAAGGCCGAGCGAAGCGGCTAATGGATCGTTAAACAAGACGAGTGTCGGATTGTCGACCGGATGGATGGGCCCACGGTCGTAAAAGATGTCACGTAGTTCGAGGTACGTCGCCTCGAAGTTCCAGTCAGTTGTCATGGCGCATGCCTCCTTCTTCGCTTCGAGTATAGCACAGACTGTTTTCCATAACGGCTGTCGTGAATTTTGATAAAATGAAACAGAAGTGTAAACAGTAGGAGTGTGGAAGATGAAGACGAGACAAGATGTATTCGATTGGTTGAGTGGACAGCTTCGCTTCGGGATCAAACCGGGTCTTGAGCGGATGAGCTGGATGATTGAGCAGTTAGGGTTAGAAGAACGCCGATCCATCCATGTGGCCGGGACGAACGGAAAAGGGTCGACCGTCGCGTTTTTACGGGCGATGGCGATGGAGAACGGCTTATCCGTCGGCACATTCACGTCCCCTTATATCATTCAGTTCGAGGAGCGGATCATGTTGAACGGGGAACCGATTCCTGAAGACGCGCTCGTCGACGTGGCGAATCAAGTCAAAGCGTGTGCGGACGATGCGCCAGAGACGTTGACGGAGTTCGAGCTCTTGACGATGATGGCATGGTGCTATTTTGATGACGCACGTCCAGACTTGATTATTTGGGAAGTCGGTCTCGGGGGTCGCCTCGATTCGACGAACGTGTTGAAGCAGCCACTCGCGACAATCGTCACGTCTATCGGGCATGACCATCAAGGGATTCTCGGCGATACGCTTGAAGAGATTGCGCTGGAAAAGTACGGCATCATGAAACGTGGCGTGCCGATGTTCCACAGTATCGAGAAGAAATCGTTGATTGAGTTATTGCATCAAAGAGGGGACGATTTAGGTTCTTCCATTCAAGATGTTCGTCCAATCGTGAAGAAGATTGTGGACGGGGCAGAGACCGTCGTGACGTATGAGGATACGCCATCTGTCGTGCTCGGCTTGACGGGGCATCATCAAGCATACAACGGGGCGTGCGCCGTGGCGGTTGCGCGTCACCTCGGCTGGAGTGATGACGCAATCCGAAGAGGGCTCGAGCGAGCACAACATCCGGGTCGATACGAACTGGTATCGAAACGACCGCGTATCATTCTAGATGGGGCACACAATCAAGAAGGCATCGAGGCGTTAGTATTGCAAGCCAAACAAGAGAAAGATGTGACGGTGTTGACGGCGATTTTAGAAGATAAAGACCGTGACACGATGATTCACGCGCTTCAAGAGATTGGCGACGTGTACGAGACAACGTTTGATTTTCCTCGTGCGAGAACGAGAGATCAGCTTTTAAAAGATGGGGCACGCTTCGTTGAATGGAAAGAATGGCTAAGCGATTGGATGGAAGCACCGACGAGTGAGACGTTGATTGTGACAGGGTCCCTTTATTTCATCAGTGAAGTGAGACGTTTCCTAAGCTAAAACATTTACCTGATGTCAAAGAAATAGATGTATATTTTTTCAAGTGGGTGGGATAATTAGTAGTGAAGACTAAAAATAGGGAGGACTATACATTGCGTAAACTCATGCATGTGGCCATAATCTTCATTTTACTACTTTCGTTCGTCCCTCAAAGTAAGTTCGTAGAGGCACAAGAATTACCGAAATATAAAGTATTGTATTTAAGAGATGCGTATACAGCAAGCAATGTATTGACTCAAAAGGCTTTAGATACGGCGATTGAATCATATAAAAAGACACTCGTAAGTGATTTAAACAGCTTGAACAAGCTTGAGATTGACTTTATGACGGTCAAGCAATTCAATGCGACTCGTTTCCCAATGGATGGGGCTTACGATGCGATTGTGTTGGGAAGCAGTCCTCTTGAAAAGAAATATCAAGAAGCGCTTGATGACGTGAATAAAATCAAATCGACATCAAATCGAAGTGCAGAGCACGATACCACAAAAATTTTAAATGATTTAACCGATTTAAAGTTAGGTGAAATTACAGATTTTTATGTGAAAACTGGATTGCCAGTATATTTTCATAAAGACGTCACGCTTGGTAGTAAAAACGTGAAACAATTATCTACACTAAAAGAATTCACGAATGTGAAACAATTTGAAACTGATCAGGCAATCATTAATCAGTTGATTAATCTTAAGAGCATTCGCCCGTTATTATCGAATGTAGAAGTGACATATAATCGACAGCCACTTGTAAATCAAACGGTACAGATTAAAAACAATGACCGAAAACCTTTCCAATTTAACTATCAGTTTGTAAATCCACCAACTTCAAGTACGATTGTCGAATTGTATATTGATTTTAATCATAATGATCGCTTTGATGCTGAAGATAAAGTGAGAGAAGTGATTGCAAGCTCAACGACTCAACTCGAGTTTTTCTTGTCTCGACCTACGTATACCGGTCCGAAAAATTGGATGATTGTTGCTAAAGATACAGTCACGGGACGTAAAGATTATAAAAAAGGAACGTTTCTCTATATCGATCAAAAAGTAGAAGCGAATATTTTACAATTAACTGCGGGAACAACGAGTAATGGTAAAATATCTGACCACTTATCAAATATGTTGACAGACGGGAATGGTCAATATCAATTTACATTAAACAATGGTACGACTAGTGAATTTCAATCAGGGAAATTTGATCAAGGATTGAATAACAACACATATGATATGCTGATTTTTGGATTTCAGGATTCATATAACACACAAGGTAGCATGAATGTTGCTGCAACGTCTAAAGTCAAATCGTTTTCAGAAACAGGACAAGGCGTTATGTTGACTCATGACACGATATTTAGATCTGGTGGTGGGAACTCGGCCACTTCAGAATGGGAACGTCAATTTGTCAATGCAGATTCCGCACAAAATATTTCAGGGCAACGAATTTATACAAATATAGGATATGGTGCACCACAGCCAACGAAAGTGATTGAAAAGGTGCAGGACGGAATTTTTACTTCCTACCCATATGTGTTAGATGATGCGCCAAAAGCTATTTCTACAACACACAACCAATACTTTACGCTTGATTTGAATGACCCTGAAGTGACACCTTGGTATAACTTATCTGCTGACAATAGTAATAATAACAATAAGCGTTCTTACGGAGATGCAAGCAACCATTACTACACGTATACAAAAAACAACTTCACCTACTCCGGTGCAGGGCACACGAACAAGTTCTCAGTAGAAGATGAGAAAAAAATCTTCATCAATACGATGTATCGCGCCTTTATCGGGGCGAATCATAAACCTTACAACGTGATTGAGTCCGTCAGTGATTCAAACCAGTCCTATACCTCTGCTGATTTAAAAGCCGGGACTGTTGAAGTGACTGCTGGACAAGACGTTAAATTGATGTGGCGACCGAGCGACTATGATTTCCAAGACTTGTTCCTCAATTCAACCATCACATATAACGGCAAACAGGTCGCATTCGAAAACTTACGTAACTACGAAGTCAAAGAGTTTACGATTCCGGCAGCGGATGTTGTCGCAGACCGACCGATTGAAGTGAAGATCGAGACGTCCGATCAACGGAATGCGAAGGTGAGTGATACGTTCACCATCAACGTCAAACGTGCGGAGAATGTTTCCGACTTGATTCAAGTGTCCCGGTCGATTGACCCGTCGACGATCAACTTATACGAAACGGGAACGATTCACTATCAAATTCAATATCCGGAACGTTTCGACCGATTACCGAATCAGTTGGGCGATAAGTTTTTACGAGTGGATTTAACGACCTTCACAGAAAAACTACCAAGCCAACTCGAAGTGGTGGCGATTCGTGATGCGAATGGAAATGAATATCCTGTCACCAACCCGAATGAAATCAAGTTACAGCTGAAACCAGACTTGTACTACGAACGAAACGGGAACACGAACATTTTCCTCCCGAACGATAGTGGAAATCGAACCGTGAAGTTTGAAGTAGTCGTTCGAGCCATCGAGCCTTCTGCTTCACTCATCCAATTGAAAAAAGCGGATAACCAATTAACGACGTTGATTGAGTATTCGAAGAAGCGTGATCACATTTTAGATAAGCATAATGACTGGGATAAGGAACTAGAGGTTCAATCGTCATTCCCAGACTTGCTGATCAATATCGGGGCGCCGTACGCGTACGAAGCGAAGATTCCTGACGTCACGTTACAAATCGGGGCACAGCAAATTGTGAGTCCGACCATCACGGATGCGAAAGGCAACAACTTTACGAACCCGAAATGGAAAAGCTTGAAGTGGGAAATCGTTGATGCGAACGGTGTTGCGAAACTCGTCACCCAAGGAAACAATGCGATTGTGACCGGTTTGAAAACAGGAACTGCGAAATTGCGATTGACAATCGATCCGGGCGATAAGAAACCTCTTGTCGTAGCTGAGTCGAAAGTCAATGTCATCAGTCCGCCTGAGCAACTCGCCATCCCGTCGACAGAGCTATATGTCGGTCAAACGACTACGGTCACACCAAAAGTCATGCCCGAAACGGCTCAATACAAGTCGGTTCGCTATGTCGTCGAATCTGGGGATAGTGTGAAGTTTGAACAAGTTGGCAACAACTTGAACATCATTGGACTGAAACCGGGTACGACTCAGTTTAAGGCGACTGTGGATGTCGGTGACCTCTTCGGTGGCTTGAATATCGCTACTCCGAGCACCGACTTTACCATCCAAGTCAAGGCACCATCCTTGAGCCAAACGCCGAGCCAACTCGACCTTTGGGTATGGGATAGTTTGGATGAAGAAAAACGCGTGAACGAAGTCGCCTCGATTCAAGTGACCTCAACACCAACCGTATCCATTCCGTTTGAACGAATCGGGTCCATCCCATCTGCTCTGACGGTGACACAAAGTGCGACAGGATATGAATTACGTGCCAACCATGGTTACGGAAATAATGGTGTCGTGACTGACATTCCAATTCAGACGACATTCGATGACAATGCGTTACGAAACATTCGTTCGAACACGTCGATTGTCCGTGTCAACGAATACCCGAACCAATTGATGTCAAAAGACATGACAATCAATATTGGTGAAGGGACGGCACCACGACTACCTCTTCTTGAGTACTGGCCTACGACTTCGACTTGGCGTGACTATCGCATGGAGATTGTATCCGGCGAAGAATATGTTCAAGTGAGTGGATCAGGAAAAGAGTTGATTCCAGTGAAACCTGGTGTGGCGAAAGTGGAAGTCTACACGACGCTTCCGGCTGGAAAACCGTTTGAAGCCGTGAAGGATACGTTTTATGTACGCATCATCCAAACGAATGCCTCGGGACAGGATGATGACCGTTATTAAGTGAATGGCAGAAAGTTGGCGAATGATGAATCGCAAGCGAATAATGATTGGCATCACCGGATTGATTCTCGTCATCGGATTGGGAGGGCTCCTGTACTGGAGTCAATCCCAACCCGAGCTCTCGCAGTTATCCGGTGACGAGTTAGTGAAAGAAGTGAGTCAACGCTCTTCGGTGACAGAAGAAGAATTGACAGATTTACAGGCAAGGGAAGAATGGGAGGCCGTCCGACTTGTTCTAGAAGACAAAAAAGTTGTGCCGAAAGCCGAGCAATTCGCCACAGCAGTGACGCTCGCACCTCTAGACGTGATTGAAGCATACTTCGAACAAGGACTTGACCCATTTGAAGAAGTGGAAGGGATGCCCGTCATCACACCATTGTTCAGTGCGAACGGCAGTCCGGATCAATGGAAGCTGGCGATGCGTTACGTTGAAGACGATCGACTCCTTGGGATTGCGGTCGACTCGTTGAATCTCGATGCGGTCAAAGAACTCCTCGGGCAAGGCTATACGATTCAAGATGCCGAATCGGTGTTATTGCAGCCTGTTCGTCACAATCAAGTCGAGTTAACGCAACTGCTTCTCGACAACGGCGCGCAATGGACAAAGGAAATGGAACAGACGGCCAAAGACTACAACTCGGACCTCATTCTAAAGATGGGGAACTAAAAAAAACGGCTTCTTCTCAATCAGAGAGGAAGCCGATTTTTTGAATTCATTTCAATTGAACAGGGTGACTGACGAAGAATTGCAGTTGATTCGTGACAGGGAGTGTTTCCAATTGATTGAACACGGAATCGTTATAAGTCAGTTTCAATCGAGACTTTTCGGCCTCGTGAGCTGGAACTTGACGGTCGAAGTTCTCAGCTGGACTTAAGCCGTTGCCCCCAGTAAATTCCCCTCTGAAGACGTTCACTTCAAGTGGTCCCTTACTATACAGACCTCCGTTGACTTCGAGAATGGATCCGACCGCATACACATAGGTCGGTTCGTTCGAGTCACTATACATGAATGCCTGGAGCGTCGTCGGTGTGTCGTCAAACTCGTTGATTCGGTTTAACAGGATCTTTCCTTTAGATAACAGAATGAGCGAGTTCCCTTTGTCTGCATCAATCGGAAGAATATTGGCTCGGTCGATGAACGTATCGCCGAGCGTGTAGACCGTCGAACTGAAGGAGACGTTCCCTTTAATAGTCAAGTCACCACGTACGATCAGGGGCCGTGCAATCGTCAGCTTCTCAAGGGATTCAATGACGACGTCGCCGTCAAAAAGGAGCGGGGCATTCGACTCGGTGATGGATTCCGTGACATACATGGCACGGTCGGAAATGGCATCCGGTAATGTCACGATGGTCGGGTCGGTGAGTGCGTTATAAGCATCCGCCCGTAAGTACGAAGTCGGGCGTTCGATAATCGAGGTCCCATCTTCCGATAAAACCCTCTTGAGTTCGAATACTTGATCGGTCGAGCGAATCAGACCTTCTCCAAAGATTTTTGAGTCGACGTTATTGGTGTAGGCGAGCGGTGTGTCGAGTCGTCGATTTAAAAATTCGATGATTGAGTAGTCGTATTGGAATGGAGAAAAGCGACTCGGGGACACCCCGGCGTCCGCCTTTTCGCCAGCTTGTTCCGTACCTACTGTAAAGTAGTTCTCTTGCTGGCAACTCAAGCAATCGCTCAATTCGACTAAATCGATTCGGCCATTCAAGTGAAGGCGACTGGAATCGACATTTTCAATTTGCTTCGCCACACCATCCAATTGGAAGTTCGCTTGGCGCATGAAAGCGAGGGGACCACCTGAATAGATATTTCCTTGAATCGTCGGCATGCCGTTTACGTCTAACTGTTGGTCGGACCCGAGGACGTAGTATAAAAAGGAAGGGAGAGCCGTCAAATATAAATCTTGTGTGTATTCAACGGTAAGCTCCGGTTGTTCCGGATTCACTTGTCGCGATGCCGTAACGTTCACTTGGAGAATCGTCGTGAACGGTGCCGTTTGAATCGTCGTATCCATCGCATCTTTCTTCAAATCAATGGAATAGCGGACCTCGCTGTCTGTCGTCAAATCCGTAAACGGCTCGTCACTGACAAGTAGCGATTGTACTGCAGTTTGAAATGCCACTTCCGACTCCATATGGGTCGGGACTTCCGCTTCTCCATGGAGCGGGAACTGGGTCCGAACCTCATCGGCGATGAGGCGAAGTGCGCTTTTCGCATCTTCATTCAGTTGAGTATCTTCTGTACGGATAACGGTCAATTTATTCGTCGCCAAGTTGACTTGCATGGCCGCAAGTGACAGAACAGCGAGGGCTGCCATCGTCACGAGAACAAGCACGAGAACATATCCGTCTTCACGTTTTCGCATCAGGATGCCTCCTTTCTTAGAATGGGATGGAGCTTTCAAATGTCGTAACAGAATCGGGATCGTTCGACTGAGTCAAATCCATCTCGATTTCGATGAGTCCACCGGTCATGTAAGTCGGGCGTCTCGGATCGAACACGGGATCTTTTAACTGGATGGTCATCCGTTCGACTGTGATTTGTGGATTAGAAGGCGTAAACGAATCCTCTGAGAGAACCAAGTCGGTCGGGACGTATCCCGCCTCCCGGTAAATCATTCCGGCTTCCGATATGTCTGGAGCGGACAATCGATAAAATTGAAACGAGCCGTCCACTTCCGTCACGGCGTCGAATTCGGTCCGGTTCACGTCAGAGAGCACGGAGGCAATCAAATAGTCGGCCTCGCTTCGAAGGTCACTCGTCTCGTTCGTCATTTGAAAACCGAGCGTTCCAGTGATAAAGGCCGTAATGATGACGCCACTTAAAATCGAAGCGACGACGACTGTGACGAGCAACTCGACGAGCGTGAAGCCGTCTTCACGTTTCTCCATCTCAGTCAGTTGTCGGGACAGCCGTTTCAGGGAACGGTTCGCGCAATGTCGCATTCGAAATGACTCCTTTCAAGGTGACGGGCGTTTGCAAACGGTCGGTCGTCACCGAAATTTCAACTTCAATGGTATGTCCGGGTGAAGTGGACAGCGATTGAATGGTTGCGATATACGTATCCCCATGGATTCGGGTATCTTCGCAGAAGTCGCACGTCGAGCTGATCCCGTCCCGATTCAACAATTGACGCAGTTCGAGCGGTTCATCAACGGACGCGGCCCGTCGATTTAAAGTATGTAACGTGTTTTGCGCCACTTGGTTCGCAATCGTTTGATTGAGGCTGTCGTGTGTCGTCTTCAAACTTTGGCTGAAAATCGAAAGTAAAGAGAATGAGACAATTGAAAGAACAACGATGGAGACGAGCACTTCGACGAGCGTAAAACCTTTTTCGGAATGCGACAAGACATTGACCTCCTATTCAAAAAAAGTAAAACAATCGGAAAATAACGTATGCAATACTGAATTAAATGTTATTTTTTGTACAATACATATTATACTAAAGTTATACGCTGAACGGATATATAGAATAGAAGTCGGATTAGACACGGGGGGATTTTACATGAAGCGGTATGGGATGCATCTTATCATTTTGATTGGACTCGTCGTACTCGTGACATTACCGACGATTGGACTCGTCAATTACTTAGATGCGTCTGCTGAGTCGAGTGCTACATACAAAAAAGATACGACGGTCGCAGGTGTCGACGTATCAGGGATGACGAAAGAAGAAGCGGACGTTCGTCTCGATAATGCGATTAAAGATTTTAATACGACACCCTTTTCAATCAATTTGATGGATGGGACGGTCATGGAGATTGGAAAAGAAGTCGTGACGTTCGATGTATCGAATACGTTAGACTCCATTAAAGATACAGGTGACTATCCGCTGTTGACATCCGTAGATGAAACGAAAGTCGAGCCTTATCTCGAAGGTCAACCCGTCACGCTGACGATGATTGCCCCGGCGTTGATGGATGCCGCATCGATGTTGGAGTCATCTGTGACATTAGAGCAAGTCGCGGCGGAAAGCGAGGTCGTCGCCTCGTTCACCGTGAGCCCGACACCAGCCATGCAGTCAGCACTTGATCGGATGAACGGATTCGAGATGGCGGCGGGAGATATCTTCAGTCTTAAATCGTTCGGAGAAGATTTCGAAGCGCTCACGACACTCGGGTCTTCATTCTACCGCATGTTTGCGGCGACACCGTTCGCCATTCTTGAACGTGTACCGCATGAAACACTTCCTTCCGGGGTGGAACTAGGCTATGACACGAAAGTCGATGAGCGCTCAAACTTTGCTGTTCAAAACCGAGAAGACACATCGTACGCCATCCTCGTCTTGAATGAAGGGGGTTCTGTGACGGTCCAATTGCTCGGGCAACCGTTTGACGCCGCTTTCGAGGCGAGAGTGGAAGAAGTGAAGACGGTACCGCATCAAAAAGTCGTCCGTTTCTCATCATCGCTCCCATCTGGCAGTTCATCGGTCACCCAGTCAGGTCAAGATGGACAGTCAGGTAAGCTCTACCGGGTCACAGTGACTGAAGAAGGAGAGACGATGGAATTACTCGGGTTTGATTTTTATGCCCCAACACCGGAAATCGTGACGAAGAGTTCCGTGCCGCTTCCGCCACCAGATCCGGTCGAACCGGTCATTCCGACATTCCCGGATGAGGACGAGGAAGAAGAAGACCCGTTCCCGAATGATTCGAACGACGACCCGTTTGAGGCAGAACCGCCAGTATTAGAAGAAGAACCTGCAGAAGAGGAGGCAGTCGGATGATTGGCTATTTGATTTTACTCGGCTTTTGGGTACTCGCCACATTGACGCTGTTCGCCTTATCCGTTCCGATGATGCGAAAACGTGAAACGAAACTTGTCATCAGTCTATGGACGGCACTCTTATCTAGCGGCGTCTACGTGATGGTAGAGGAATCACTCGTACAAACATGGTGGGCATGGTTGGTTCTCGTTGTATTGTTGATTGGAGGGGTGGCTGCGAGCGTCTTTGTCGAAGAACGGAATGACAAGGCCGAGCAGGAGGAGGCTCCTCAAAGGATGGTGAAGTAACGTGAGACGAACGAAACGAAGATTAGGTGAGATGCTGATCGAGGCTGCGCTTATTACGACGAATCAGCTCGATGAAGCGCTTGAACAGAAGCGTCCCGGAGAAAAACTAGGGGACGCCTTAATTCGACTAAACCATATTACCGAGACACAGTTGATTCAAATGATTCACGAACAGTTGCATGTGCCGATCATTGAGTTGTACTCCTATGACATCAATGTGACGGTCACGAAGCTCGTACCGAAAGCATTGGCACAAAAGCACGATATCATGCCATTTGAATTGAACGGGAATACGCTTCATGTCGCAACAGCCGACCCACTCGATCTCATTGCCATCGATGACGTCCGTCTTCAGACCGGGATGAACATCGAAATCGGCATCGCGACGAGAGAACAGATTCGAAAGACGATCAGTCGATACTATGAGATGGACCATTCGCTCGTCGAAATTTTGAAAGAGGATGCCCCGGAGATCGAGCGACAGGAAACAATCAGTCGAGACGATGCACCGATTATTCGACTCGTGAACCAGTTGTTCTTAAGTGCCATCGACCAACGCGCTTCGGACATCCATTTCGATCCGCATGAGAAACAGCTCCACGTCCGTTTTCGGATTGATGGGGACTTGCGTACCGAGACGGTCTATCCGAAGAAGATTCAAAGCGTCATGCTGACGCGTCTCAAAGTCATGAGTAACCTCGACATCACAGAAAGTCGCCTACCACAAGATGGGCGAATCAAGTACACATTGCGCAATCGCGCCTATGATTTCCGCGTCTCGACGCTCCCGACGATGTATGGAGAGAAAATCGTTATTCGGGTCCTCGACTCATCTCAAGGACTGACCGATTTGACGAAACTCGGATTCGGCGAGCGAAACGAACAGGCGTACCGTGACATGCTGAAACGTCCGAACGGAATTATCTTGATCACCGGTCCGACCGGTTCAGGGAAGTCGTCGACATTGTACGCTTCGTTGAAAGAACTGAATGATGAGACGAAAAACATCATTACGGTAGAAGACCCAGTCGAGTATCAACTTGACGGCATCAACCAGGTTCAGGTCAACTCGAAAGTCGGCTTGACGTTCGCGTCAGGGCTTCGTTCAATTTTACGTCAAGACCCGAACATCGTCATGGTCGGAGAGATTCGGGACACGGAGACGGCTGAGATTGCCATTCGTGCCTCGCTCACGGGTCACCTTGTTTTGTCAACGCTACATACGAATTCAGCGATCAGCTCCATCACCCGTCTCGTCGATATGGGGGTCGAGCCGTTCCTTGTCGCCGCTTCGACGACGGGACTCGTGGCACAACGACTCGTTCGACGCGTCTGTCGTGACTGTGGTCAAGTCGAACCGGTATCGAAGAGTGAACGTAGCCTGTTCGACGCTGAAGGTGTACACATCGACCACATCGTTCGGGGAAAAGGATGCTCGTCATGCAACTTCACAGGGTATCGTGGGCGCCTCGCCATTCACGAAGTCGTCCCAATCGATGAAGGCTTGCGCCGGATGATCATGAACCAGGCGACCGAGTCTGAGATGGTCGACTATGCGAAGTCGCAAGGAGCGACATTCCTGCTTGCGGACGGGTTAGAAAAGGTCGCCGCCGGTCTGACGACGACTGAAGAAATATTACGAACGGTCATTACGGAGAATGCTTATGATTAATCAATCGATTGAAACCATTTTGACGAATGCGGTCGAGAAACGTGCCTCGGACATTCACCTGACAGCCGGTTCCCCACCGATTATTCGAGTAGATGGGAGTCTCATTACGATGGGCGAGGAGAAGGTATTACCCCACCATCTTGAAGGATATTTAAAAGAAATTATGACCGATGATATGCGCGAACGTCTCGAGCATGATCGGGATCTCGATTTCTCGTTCGGTGTCCCACGTGTTTCCCGTTTTCGGGTCAACGCCTACTATCAACGAGGCACGATTGCCATCGCATTCCGATCCATTTCCGGGGAAATCCCGACGTTGAATGAACTCAATCTGCCGACTGTGTTGAAGCGTTTGATTGAAAAACCACATGGTCTCATCTTGGTCACGGGTCCGACGGGTTCAGGGAAATCGACGACGCTCGCGGCGATGATTCATGAAATCAATCGGACGCAGCGAAAACGAATCATCACGCTAGAAGATCCAATCGAGTATTTACATTCCCACGACCAGAGTATTGTCGACCAACGGGAAATCGGCTCTGACGTGATGAAATTTGTGAGTGGTCTAAGGGCCGCCTTACGGCAAGACCCTGACGTCATTTTGCTTGGGGAGATGCGTGACTTGGAGACCATCTCGACGGCGATGACCGCCGCAGAGACGGGTCACCTCGTCATGGCAACGCTCCATACATCGAGTGCGATGTCGACGGTGAGTCGAATCATCGACGCGTTCCCAGCTGAGCAACAGGACCAAATCCGGACACAACTCGCCAACGTCTTACTCGGTGTCGTGAGTCAACGGTTATTTCCACGGATTGATGTGCCGAAAGGACGCGTCGCCGCCATGGAAATCATGTTGGGGAATCCGGCTGTTGCCAACTTGATTCGAAATGAAAAAGAGTTCCAGTTGCCGACCGTCATCCAGACGAGTCGCCAGCACGGGATGCAGTCGATGGATGCCGCCATCGAACAACTCGTTCGGCAAGGGATCATCAATCCTAACGCCGTCCCGACAGAAGAGATGAGGTGATGAGTGATGGCGATATTTCAGTATGAAGGAAAGCTCCTGAACGGGAAGCGTAAGAAAGGTCGCATCACGGCCGTCTCGCTTCGGGAAGCGAAAGAGAAGTTGCGTCAAGAGTCGATTCTCGTAACGGACTTGGCCGAGCTCGAGTCGACCGGACTGAACATGGAAGTGAATCTGCTTCCGGAACGGGTAAAAATCGAGCACTTGATCATGTACGTCCGTCAGTTCGCAACGCTCATCCGGGCGGGTGTCCCGATTGTTCGTGCGACCTCAATCTTACGGGTTCAGACCGAATCAAACGTATTAAAGAAAGCATTGAGTCAAGTCGAGGATGATTTGAAGGAAGGGATTGCCTATTCCGAGGCGATCAAAAAACACCCACGCGTCTTCTCGAACTTCTTTAGTTCGATGGCACTTGCCGGGGAGACGAGTGGGAACTTGGAGGAGGCGCTCGATCAAATCGGGCTCCAACTCCAAAAGCAATATGATGTGAAGCGGAAGGTTATTTCTGCCCTCACGTATCCGTTGGTCGTCTCCATCGTCGCAATCGGCGTTGTCGCCTTTTTAATGGTGAACGTCGTCCCGACATTCGCGAGCATCTTTGGTCAACTCGGCGGTGAGCTTCCGCTCATCACGCGAATTGTCGTTGCCGTCTCTGATTTCATCGCGGCGTTCTGGTGGCTCTTACTCGCCATCGCCATACTCGGGGTGGTTGTATTCACCTGGATGTTGAAACGGGACCGGGAACGGTTCGTCATTGATGGCTTGCTATTGAAGATGCCGATTTTCGGAACGATTGTGATGAAATCTCAGATTGCATTGCTGACGCGAAGTTTAGCGGTCCTTCTACAAGCGGCCGTCCCGATTTTGACGGCGATTGAAATCACCGAGCGAATCGTATCAAACCGTGTCATCCGGAAAGGGTTGACCGAAGCGCGTGAGATGATGGCGCAAGGTGTACCACTTCACGAGCCGCTCATGCGAAATGCGAACTTCCCGGCGCTCATGACACAGATGATTGCCGTCGGGGAAGAGAGTGGTGATTTGGATTCGATGTTGAACGAAGTTGCAGAGTTTTATGAGACGGAAGTCGAAACGACTACGGACCGATTGAAGTCGATTATCGAGCCGCTTCTCATCGTCGTATTGGCAAGCGTCGTCGGGGTCATCGTCATCTCGATTGTCGTCCCGATGTTCCAAATCTATGGTGATATTCAGAATCAGTAAAGCAATATGCAAGCTTTTGAAAATATACCTTTTCAATACTATATTTAGAAGGTATAGTAAAATTGTTCTACTTCTATATTAGGTCTAAAGTAATTTATCTAGTTTACACACAGCACATTACGTAAAAGGGGAGAATGAATTATGGTAGAGAAGTTGAAAATGATTTGGCAAGATGCCAAACAGTTAAAAGATGAGCGTGGACTTACACTCGTCGAGTTACTCGTCGTCGTCGTTATTTTAGGGATTATCGCAGCCATCGCAGTCGTTGCGATTGGTGGGATCATCGAGAACTCGAAGAAAGATGCAATGGTCGCCGATGCGAAGCAAATGGTCAGTGCGGCGAAGTTGTATGTTGCTTCGAATGACGTTGCTACAGGAACAGCTATTCGTTTCGTTGGTGAGAAAACTGGTTCGGAAGTAGATGCTTCAAATATGATTGATACGATGAAAGATCCATTCGGTTCGACTTCGACTTCGACTTATGCTAATGGTGTTGTTTATGTTACAAAAACAGGTACTAAATACACTTATAAAGTATGGTTGGATGGAGAAAATGACATCGGAACTGCTGCTGCACCTGATGATGCGAGTGCTTTAAATAAAGGCTCAGTTGACTAATTTAGTTTTCACTCCGGCTGGCGCTGGGCACTCGCTCAGCCTAGCCGGTTTTCTGTTTTTGGCATATACTGACAAAAGGAGGGTCCTTCCTTGATTGAATCGATTGGATTCCTATATAGCATCGTCCTCGGGGCGGTCATCACATCGTTCACCAACGTCGTCGGGCTCCGCGTGCCACGTCAGCAATCGATCGTGACGCCGCGGTCACATTGTCCGTCTTGCGGTCACGAATTGTCACCGTGGGAACTCATCCCGATTTTCGGCTATCTCGCCTTAAGAGGCAGATGTCACGGGTGTGGCGAGCGGATCGCGCCGACGTATCCGATTTTTGAATTACTTGGAGCCATTGGATATGGTTATAGCTTTTCACTCTACGGATTCAGTGTGACGACGCTACTCGCGTTCGCTTTCTTGTCGACCTTACTCGCTTTGGCGATGTCTGATTTATCGACGATGCTCGTGCCGAATGTCATTTTGAAATTCACGGCACCGGTATTACTTCTCCTCACCTATCTCACAGGGGCATCCTGGTGGAACCCGCTTGTGGGGGCGTTGCTCGGATTTTCGCTCCTCGCGACCGTCTTTTTCGTGTCAAAAGGGGGACTTGGGGCAGGGGACGTCAAATTGTTTACTATGATTGGTCTTGTGCTCGGTCCGCGTGACGTGCTCGTCGCCTTGTTTCTATCGAGTTTGATTGGGGCGATCGTCGGGATCGGGTTGATGATGACAAAGAAAATCGGGCGAAAGCAGCCGATTCCGTTCGTCCCGTCGATTGCGCTCGGGACGATGTTGACGTTTTGGTTTAGTGAAAGTTTTTTTGATTGGTATTTTGAGTTGATGTAGGGGGAAACGATCATGAGTCGTGGGATAGAGAAAGGGACGGTCGCGTATTTTTCGTTTGATGCGCTCAGCATCCACGGGGCCGTCATCAAACAAGGGGTGTTCAAACGAAGCGCCTCGGTTCAGTTAGCAAAAGATGCATACGGAGAAGGGAAGATTCTCGATGAGACGTCGTTCAGTCTCGCTTTCGATGAGCTCTGTCGCAAATTGAAAGTAAGACGTGGAATGACGTGTGCAATCGCATTGGACGAGACTGAAGTGTTGTCACGAAAAGTCGAGATTCCTTCTTCGATTCCGAAGGACGAGATTCGTGGCTATCTCTTCATGGAGATCGGGAGCTCGATCATCTTGCCATTCGATGATGTGTCGTTCGACTACGAAGTGTTAGGAGAAGACGGAGTCAAGACGGACGTCATGTTGCATGCCGTTTCGATTGAATTGACGAAGTCGCTCCGTGCGTACATGAAAAAACGTGGTCTCGCGTTGAAGAAAATCACGCCACGTTCTGTCGCGGTCGCCAATGGGGTCATGCGTTTATCGGAGATTGATCCGCTTCAGTCGACGCTACTCTGGCATATCACGCCGTTTTCACATCAATTACTCGTCCTTGAGGAAGGGCAGATCCGTTTCATCCGCTCGATCGAACTGGACCTCCCGTATCAAGTCGGGACGAAAGATGGTGTCGTGACCTATACATATGATGGGACAGACGAGATGAAGGCTAATCAGTTGGATGACTGGTTGAACGAACTCTCTCGTTTCCTCGACTTCTATCGGTATTCTCTGCGGACGGACGGTCGGGCCATCGATGAGTTATACGTCTCGGGAACTGTTCCGGAAGTCGATGACCTCGTCCGTATGATTCAGGCTGAGTCCCTCGTCTCGGTGACGCGTGTCGAGCAACCGCTCGCCATCGCTCACGGGACACCGCTAGCGCATCAAATGTTGCCACTCCTCGGGATGGCGACGCTTCAGCGCGATCGTGACACGAACTTCATCAACTCGACAGACGTGACTCTCCGCTGGCCAATCGTGACGGGTCTTGTTGCCCTTCTCCTTGGAGGAGGGGCAGCCGGATACTTGTACTATGAGGTCGGCCAACTTGAGGCAGAACAGACGCGAATCGAAGAAGAGTTACAGCTCGTCCAAATTTATCAAACGGAACAAGTGAATTCGAAAGCGCAACAAGTGCTCTCGCTCGACCAGACCGTGACGGCGTTGACCGACATGGAAAAGGATGCGGTGCCGGCACTGCGCGCGTTGACTGAGCAGTTGCCTCCTACTGGCTACGTCTTGACGTATAACTACGCGGATGGTTCCATCATGAGCGTCCGAACTCAATTCGAGACGTTAGAGGACTTGAACGCATTCCAGCGCTCGCTCATGACCGATGAGCGGTTCCTCGACGTCAAACTCCTCGGTGTGACGACGGAGTTGAAAGCGGATGTGGATGCAGAAGAAGAGGAGGAAAACTCACGTGAAGAAGAGCCGCTCCCACGCTATATCGGAGAGTTCACGTTCATGTTCCAAGACGTTGAGGACGAGTTGACAGAGGAAGAGGACACGGATGAGGAGGTGGTGAGTCAATGAAACGTTCGACAATCTATGCGTTATTTGCGATTTGCCTCCTTGCCGCAATCATCGCACCGGCTTACTTTGGCTATACGTATTACGTCAAACAAGGAGAGGTCGAAGCGCTTGAACGTGACCTCTCGCTCGAACAAACAAAACTGGAGTTATTGCGCCAAGAAGGAAAAGCCGTTGATGTAGCTGACTCTCAGACGCTTCAGACACGGGTTCCAACAGTTCCTGCCCTCGACACGGTCGTTGAGGCGTTGTCGCAGGCAAGTCTTCTTGCGGGTGTCAATGTGACAAGTATCGCATTTGCGGATGGCGTTGTGGCTGAGTCAGAAGTGCCGGAAACGGTCGAGCCGTTCAATCCGGCTGATGTGAGTGCGACGAATGAACCGGCTGAACCAACGGACGTTGCACCTGTCAACGCTTCTACGGTCCGTTCAACGGTCAACTTGCAAGCAGAGACGTATGAAGCGCTCGTCTCCTTCTTGGAGTCGATCGAGTCGATGAATCGGATTCACGTGTTACGGACGGTTCAATTTACCGGACCTGCCGAGACGGGACCGAATACGGTCGAAGAAGTGCAGTCGCTCGAGTTTACAGTCGAGCTTGATGCCTTCTATCGTCCGGACCTCGACCAACTCGTTCCAGACCGATACATTCCGGAACCGGCGTTTGAGCAAAAGGATATCCCGGTATACGACTATACGACACCATAAGTCGGCACGTCCCTTCGTAATTGAAGGGGCGTGTTTTTCGTCGCGGGTAATTGTGTTTAGGAGGCACGTTGCCTACAATCAACAGTGAAGACCGAAACGGGAAGGAACGCCGTTTTGGAAGAAGAGAAGGAGTCGATACAATGAATTCAACACAGAAGCGTGTCATTCTCGCCTCGATGTCACCGCGACGTACCGAGCTATTGACGAAAGCAGGAATCAAACATGAGGTCATCCCATCTACCGTGACGGAAGGGACGGACGGTCGGGAGATACCGAGTGATTACGTCGCTCGTCTGGCCCGGGAGAAAGCGATGGACGTGGCAAGGCATCACCGTGATGCCATCGTCATCGGCGCGGACACGGTCGTCGTCTTGAACGGCATCATTTTAGAGAAACCGACAGACCGAGAGGATGCGAAACGGATGCTTGAACGATTATCCGGTTCGACCCATGAAGTGCTGACGGGTGTGAGCATCATCGGTAAGTCCCAAGATTTGTTCGTCACGACGACGCGTGTGACGTTCGCTGAGATTCCTGAAACCTGGCTAGCGGATTATTTGGATTCGACAGAGCCCTACGATAAGGCGGGTGCGTATGGGATTCAAGGATCGGGTGGTCTCTTCGTCGAAGGAATCGAAGGGGATTTTTATAATGTCGTTGGATTGCCGATCCATCCGCTCGTCAAGACGCTCGACCGGCATGGGGTGACGCCTCGCTTCCTGTGAACTTGAAAGTAGGTGAAGGAATGACCATGGTGCTTGACCGTAGTGTAGAGACCGCCATCGCCAGATTGCTTCAAATCGGAGGACGGGGACCGGACCCGATGGAGACGGCTCGTCGTATCTCGGACGTCTACCCGACGTTACGGGCGCTGTCACAAGCGTCCGTTCACGATTTGTGCAAAATCGAAGGGATGACGAAGAAGAAGGCAGAGCAACTCCTCGCCGCGTTCACGATTGGGATTCGATACGTCGAGGAACCGAAAGCGAGTATGCCGACGATTCGTTCGCCGCAAGACGCCTATGAGTTGTTGCGGGATGAATTGAGACTGTTGAATCAAGAACATTTCGTCTGTCTGTATTTGAATACGAAGAACCAACTGATTGCTCGGAAGACGCTCTTCGTCGGAGGGCTCAACTCCTCGATCGTGCACCCGCGCGATGTGTTTCGTGAGGCGCTCAAGCTGTCGGCGGCGTGCTTTATCGCCGTGCACAATCATCCGAGTGGGGACGCCACCCCGAGTCGGGAAGACATCGAGGTGTCCGAGCGCTTGGTCGAAGCAGGCAATATCGTCGGCATCGCCTGTCTCGACCACGTCATCATCGGGGAGGACCATTACGTCAGCATGAAGCAGCGGGGATATATGAATGGATAAGGAGTAGAGAGCAGGCATCGTGATGTCTGCTTTTTATTTATTTGGTGCTACAATTTGTTTTTCTCTGAAGATGAGATTTTGTAGTTGCGTAAAATCTGCTTTGGTCATAATTCTTTCGTAAGCGCCTTTATAGACTTCATCGTTCAATTGTATAGCCGCCATAATAAATTATGTTTATGAAACTAGTCTAGAAGAGATGAAATCTGCCAATTATATGATCTTCGTGGCTTGAAGGACGTATTTTACATAAACATCAATAGTGGGCTGAAGCTGTGACGCTGATTAAGCTTATGCACTATTAGTTTGATGGACTCAATCTCGTCTGGATACATTTCCAGGCGTTTTTGGTTGTTCTTTCCGAAGCCGTAAGGAGCAGACCATTCACCTTGTCTTGCGTCTTCAATCTGTTCAAGTCGTACACGTTCGCCTAAGTTTGCCGATTCCCATTCCGCAATGGCAGCTACTATTGTGATGAACATGCGACCCATAGCAGTCGAGGTGTAATACATTTCTGTAGCTAAACGGAATTGATAGTTGTGTGTTTCTCAAGAAAATCCAAAATGTCGTGTAAATTACGAACACTTCGAGTAAGTCAATCAAGTCTATAAACTAGTATTACATCAATTAACCCATCCTCGATGTCTTTCATCATTTTCTTTAGTGCTAGGCGCTCTGTGTAACGTCCAGAGATTCCTTCATCCACATAAAATTTAATCGTTTCCCAACTCTGTGCGACACAAAATGCTTTTAAGCGTTCACGCTGACCTGAAATAGAATAGCCTTCAACAGCTTGTTCTTCTGTCGAAACTCTAATATAGAGTCATATTCGTTTTCACTCATCTCGAAACCTCCTTTAATATATTATATAAAATTTACTACTCATTTGAATTTAGCTTTCAAGAATTAGGTATAAATGATAGGTGTTACATTAAGAGAAAAACATATTGAAAAATGGTTATTAAATGTAATAGATAACTTAAATTGTACTAATCGTAAATTTGTAGTACCCTTGTTTTATTAATAAACGATAATAAATAATTAATGACGTAAAAATAATTAATTTTAATATATAGACTAGGATTATGATTATCTAAATGAGAGGGTTTTCTTATGAAATTAGTTTTTTGTGATGAAAGCTGTCATATTCAAAATGATGGGTTTGACTCAATGGTTTTAGGAGCAATTCAATGTCAAGAGGATAATAAAACTCTGCACTATTCTAATATTCGTTCTATAAAGTCTAAGCATGGAGTCTCATCGTGGTCGGAAATTAAATGGGTGAAAGTTTCTCCAAGTAAGATTGAAATGTATAAGGAATTAGTGGATTATTTTTTTCAACACGAGGATTTATATCTAAGGGTTGTAATTGCTAATGGAAAAAAAGAATTAGATCATGAAAAATTTAATGATAGCGATCATGATACTTGGTTTTATAAAATGTATTATTTGTTATTAAATAAGTTAATGGAAGATAAACATGAATATAGATTCTTTCTGGATATTAAGGATACTCATGGCGGAGAAAAATTAAATACATTAAATAAAATTATTAAAAATAATCCACGTTATTTTACTTCCGCATATAAAATCAAGGATATGGTACAAATTAGGTCGAACGAAAGTGAACTTTTGCAGTTGTGCGATTTATTTATAGGCGCGTGTAGTTACAAATCTAGAAAAATGAAAACTAGCGATGCTAAACAAGAACTCATCTCATATATCGAAAGTTATATTTCTACTTCTTTAATCACAACAACATCAATTAAGGAGAAGAAATTTAATCGTTTTGTTTGGACTCCGAGAGGAACGGTGGTAAAGGAATGAGTAATTTTGAAATTATTCCTGTTTCAAGCACTGATTTTCATCAAAATTTTGACCGCATATACGAATATTTTCGGAGTTTAAAAAGTAAAGGATTAATTTTTAACGGGAAAAAAGTCATTTTAAGACACGAACATTTAATACTAGGAAGAGAAAGTGAATTTTGGCATTTGGTCTCGCTTGGACTAGGTGAAACATTTAAAGTATTACCTTGTACAAGATGTGAATCAAAAAGAATATGTCCCACAAACTGTGATACTGAGGCCTTTAAAGTAGATTTAAAAGGAGGATTAGGAGAAAGGAAGTTATGTACTTACAGAGCCCATAGAATAAATTTTATAGAACCTATTCTATCACTTTGTCATATTGGTGATCCAAGGGTTATGCAATTTAAGAAAAAAATTAAAAATAAAAGAAGTAACAAATGGGAGACCAGAGAGTTCATTCGTTTTGTAGATCATGAGCTTGACGTTGATTACATTATCATTTTACGTTTTAACTCGAAAAGTGATAATTATATACTTGTTGCAGCATATCCTGTATTTTACGTTGACTCAGCTAAACAGTTTGACAAAGATTATGTTAAATTTAAGAAATCACCTTTTTAAATTCACAAAAAAGGCCGCCCTTCGATATTCGATGAGCGGTGTCTCCTTATACAACTTGGTATATGAGCACCTTAAATATAGATTATTTCTGTGGATAAAGTCAACAGTTTAAAATAATAGGAAATGGGTATAAATAAAATTTTTTAAAGTAAAGTTAAATATGCAACTATTGATGCACAAAAACCACCCATTATGAAGTGACCCCTAAAAGTTAGACACGGTTATTTCATCTAGGCTGCGTGAACGAACTGGGTTTGATATTGCACCGGACTCAGTTTTAATTTTGCCTTGATTCGTCGTGTGTTGTAATAGTCTATGTAGTTATCGAGCTCGATTTTGAAGTGATCGATACTCTCGAAACGCTTAAGATAAAGGAATTCGGATTTCATGATCCCGAAGAAATTCTCCATCACTGCGTTGTCAGGACAGTTCCCCTTGCGAGACATGCTCTGCACGATACCTTTCTCTTTGAGGGTATGTCGGAACTGACGCATTTGGTAATGCCATCCCTGATCGGAATGGATCAGGAGCTGATGCTCCTCAGGCAGTTTGGACAAAGCGTTCTCCGACATCTCTGAGACCAGTGAGTACGTCGGTCTTGAGCCGATGGTATAGGTGATGATTTCTCCGTTGAACAGGTCTAGGACAGGGGATAGGTAGAGCTTCTCCCCGAACAGTTTGAACTCGGAGATATCGGTCACCCATTTCTCATTCGGGGCGTCCGCCTTGAAGTTTCGGTCCAGGATGTTGTCCGCGATCTTCCCCACCGTCCCCCGATATGATTTGTATTTCTTCAGGCGCACGAGACATTTCAACCCCAGTACTTTCATGAGACGTTGAACCCGCTTATGGTTCACTTTCTGCCCCCGATTTCGGAGTTCATCGCAAATACGACGATAACCGTATCGCCCCTCATGCTCATCATAAATCGCCTAGATCTCTGTCTTCAGACCCGTGTCCGGGTCTGGTCTCCCGATTTTCTTCACCAGCACGTAATAGGTGCTACGTTTGATCCCCGCACATTCAACGAGCGCCTTTACCGGATATTCTTGCCTTAATTCATAGATGACCTTCACTTTGTCTTCTTTGGTGACGTTCCCTTGGATTGAACTAAGGCGTTCAAATTTTTTAGATACTCATTCTCCATCCGCAGACGGTCGATTTCCGCCTGGAGCGCTTCTGAAGAGCCTTCTGCTGGGACTCGATGCTTCTCATTGCCTGTCTTATCTTTCATCGCTGGCCGCCCTTTCTTCTTGGGAATGAGCGCGCACGGTCCCCCGGTCCTCAGCTGTCTCTCCCATTTCCGGACGGATGAGGGGGAGGGGGTATTGAAGATTGCGGCCGCTTCGTTTTTCGACACGCCATTCTCTTTCATGTATTGAAGTACGTCCAGCTTAAACTGTACCGGATAAGATGTATAGGGTTTGGAAAAGACCATCGGCCCATGATAGTCGACCTGTTTGATCCAGTTACGCACCAAGGTAGGGTGTCTGCCCCTAGCGATTTCGAGATGCCATCCATACTATCCGTCCCTTCACGATAGGCCATGACGGCGTTTAACTTTTGATGAGTAGTAAATTTAGTCATAAAAAACTGCACCCCAAATGTTAGATGTGTCTAACATTTGGGGTGCAGTTCAAAAGGAAGCAAGTTTTAATTCTTAACCTGTCTACTTTTTAGGTAGCGTATTAGATTTCGGAGACCAATTTATTATTTGATGAATTATAAAATTAAGTGCAACACCCCAAAGTGAACACAAAAAAGCCCATGACGCTTTCCTCGTGTAGAATGAAGTCACCACAACACACATTCAGACGGAGGAAATCTCATGAGCTACACCCATCTTACCACAACGGAACGCGTGAAAATACAGACCTATCTGGAGCTCGGGACGTCCATCCGGTCCATCGCGAGACGGCACGGGCGTCATCCCTCGACCGTCTCGCGGGAGGTCAAACGGAACCCCAGCTACGAATCGGGACGTGCCCAGCAGTGCTACGTGAAGAAGAAGGCAAACTGCGGCGCCAAGACGAAGCTCGACGAGGCGACCCGCCGGACGATCACCGAGAAACTGTGGGCGACCTGGTCCCCGGAACAGATCGTCGGTCGTCTCTTCGACGGGGAAATCGCCTTCTCGACCATCTATCGCTGGATCTACTCGGGACTGATTGACGTGTGGACATCCGTGCTCCGCCAAAAGGGCAAGCGTCAAAAGCCGGTCGAGACGCGGGGGCGATTCAATGTCGGATTGTCCATCGCCAAGCGCCCGAGAGAGGTGCGTGCACGCAAGACATTCGGTCACTGGGAGCTCGACACCGTGGTCTCCGGACGTGGGAAGTCAAAGGCATGCGTCGCGACGTTCGTCGAACGAAAGAGCCGGTTCTACATCGCCCTTCCGATGACGGACCGTAGCGCCTCCTCGATGGAGATGGCAATCCAGGCAGTGCACGGCGCCTTCCCCGTACGCGTCCTGGCAACGAGGGAGCAACGAGAACGCCAACGGTCTCCTCCGCGAGTTCTTCCCGAAAGGAACGGACTTCGCGCAGGTCGGTGACGGCGAACTCACGGATGCGCTCGCCAAGATCAACGAGCGACCGAGAAAGTGCCTGGACTGGAAAACCGCACACGAGGCCTTCACCGAGGAAATGTTGCGCTTAATTTGACAAACCGACGGTCAAAAAACTAAGTAGACCTAATTTAGTGTAGAACTATGAGAATTAGAGGTTAGACAAGAAACAAATAATGGGTTTTAAGTTAGTTAACTTGTAATTTAATCTTAAAATAGATTATAATGTTAAAAAAAGTTTTTTATGTTAGGAAGGGGAAATAATGAATTTAAAGAAAATATTTAAAGGTATAGCATTTGCTTATAATATAGTTAAAGTTAGTAAAA
Source organism: Exiguobacterium sp. s140 (assembly GCF_018617035.1). Taxonomy (GTDB): domain Bacteria; phylum Bacillota; class Bacilli; order Exiguobacteriales; family Exiguobacteriaceae; genus Exiguobacterium; species Exiguobacterium profundum. The sequence continues at coordinate 1,290,159 of NZ_JACSJK010000001.1, read as the reverse complement.
AAAGAAGGCTACTAATTATAATTTCACTTTTGATTATCACTTTATCGATATTTCCTATTATAAATTTGGAGGTTACACGTCGTATTTTAAACGGTATTCAAAATGGTACTTCAAATAGAATCATAATCAATTTATTTATGATATTAATCTCAATACAATTGTTTACTCAGGTAGTTACATATTATATACAAATTAACAAAGATCTATTTTTCATTAAAATGAGTAATCTTATTCCTGAATTAATAATGAATAAGATTTCTAAAATCAAGGCTGAAGACATTTTTAATGAGAACACTCAAGATGAGTTATATTTTTTGAGGACACAAACCCCTGAAAAAATCACATCTATTTTTGAAAATCTATTTTCTATTTTAGCTGTATTTACGACGTTTATTTCAATGTTAATTTACGTTGCTAGTTGGAATATAGGTTATGCAATAATTATTTTTTGTGTAAGCGTTCCTCTTGGGGCAGCTCAAGTTTACTTTAACAAAAAAAAATTTCAACTGGCAAAGAAACTAAATCGTCCTTATAGAGAACAATTTTATTTACAATATATTTCTACAACATCTAACTATTTAAAAGAAATTGTTACAAATAATTCGATGGGACGATTAATTAAAGAACACAAAAGTATTTTTAACAGAACTTACATGCATCAAAAGAACTTAATGAAGAAAGAATATACTGTGAACTTAAGCTTATCTTTATTAAGTTTTATAGTGATTGGTTATTTAGAATTTAGATTAATTTTAAAAGCTGTATCTGGTGATCTACTATTAGGAACTCTTACTTCATTGTTACAAGCAATAAATAGTGTGTCAGTTGGTATTAATAGTTCGATTATAATTTTGAGTAATTTCTATGGCGATTTACTATATGTGGATAATCTGAAGAAATTTTTAGATACTGAAGATGAAATAATGCAGAAATCTCAAAATTATGTAAGTGCAAAAAATATTAAGAATAGAGAGTTTTCATTAGTATTAAGACATTTGTCTTTTCAAATCGATAATAGAGTGATATTCAAAGATTTAAATTTTGAGTTCCATAACAAAAAAATATATGGAATTTTAGGAGAAAACGGTAGTGGGAAAACTACATTGTTAGAAGTCATACAAGGACTAAAAAAACCATCAAAAGGTGAAATATTGCTCAATGGGGATAACATTGTGAATATGGGGAAAAATGAAAGATTTGACTTAAGTCAAATGCTATTTCAAAGCCCTTCAAAGTACGAATTTTCATTTGAAGATAATATTAGAATATCCCACATCCAAAAAACAGACCCCGAGAACATCTTTGATTATATTCAAACATTAGATTTTGAAAATAAATTTGAATCTCTCCTCTTTAGTGGTGATGAGAGGATAGGGGAATGGTATGAAGATAGTAGACCACTTTCAGGAGGACAATGGCAGTCAATAGCATTCTATCGTTTGTTGTATAAATCAGTCCCCATATATTTAATTGATGAACCAACTAATAATTTGGACTCAGTTTCTATTCGGAAAGTGAATGAAATCCTAAAAAAAATTAAAGACACGGGATCTTTAATAATTGTCGTATCTCACGATTTAGAATTTATGGAAAGTGTATGCGATGAATTAATCGATATGGAAAGTTTCGAAGTTAAAAATAATCTACATATCCAAACGTAAAGACGGTTGGTCAAGTTAAGTGTAATACTTCCTTGGATATCTATTTATTTTTTGTTATCGTTGCTCTCATATTACCACGACAATTACCCTATAGATTCGCCCCCCACTCCATCGAGGAAGCAGTGTCTGGTATCTGGATCCTGAACGTCCGGCTCGCCAGGAGATTCCACTTAGCTTCTAAGTTGGCTTTCACCGTCTTGAGATGCACCCAGACGGACATCCCGGGAGATATGACAAGTTCCGTTGCGGTGATATCTGTAGCTCATGATTTTTCCTCTTTCTGAATGTTTGTTGTGATGATTTCATTCTACACGAGGGAAACGTCATGGGCTTTCTTTTTTATATTTCTGTTGTGTTACGCTTAAATTTATAGCTCATCAAACAAAAAAGATAAAATACCTAAAAAAAGAATAATATCCCAAAAAAAGATTGTTTTATGAATTTATAGGTTGTAACATTGTAATATAGAATTTATTAAATTTTCCAAATTAAATTGTGCATAAATTTGTACGCAAATAATTGTTATTAGGAGGGATTTGAATGATTTATAAAGTGAGTAAGTTTCTTTATTATTCTATCAGCAAAGATTTAATGGTTTGTCAAAATGAACATGGGGTAGTTAAAATTCATCACCAATCTTTAATTGAATTTTTAAAAAATATCAATAATGAAGTTAGACAAAATAATAAAATTACCTATGACGAAATAAGAAATGTATTTCCTGAGGATACTGATGGTGTCATAAATTTTTTGTTGGATCATCAATTGATTACTGAATATCATGAAATGAATTTAAATATTCAACAAGTGCTCTTGATTTCTAATTCAATCGAAGTAGAAAAAGTTATTATTGATAATATAAATGATGATATAAAGATTGATTCAGTAAGTTTAAATGAAGCTGAAGGAATTAATGAATTCGAAGAAAATACTTTAGTAGTTTTATTTATGAATCCTTATATAAAATCAAAAGCAAAATTGATTAGAGATATCTCTATTAAAAGCAAAAATTGTTATGTTATTACTTCATATATGTATAATGAGAAATTTCACTTCGACTCAGTTTTTAATAGTGAATGGAAAAATCCCTGCCACTTATGCAATTTGGGAATTTTAGAAGAGACTTTGACTCATAACAGAGTGTCTAACGATTACAAAGAGTTTATTGATAATCTTATGACTGAGCATTCACAATTTGTTCCCGAAAGTATTCTCGGGAAGCGAAAAAGTATTAACATTGCCACATTTATAATTAATAAGATTGAGAGTATTACTGGGATTGACGAATACACTCAATTTAATATGAATGATTTCAAAGTTAATTATCAGATAAATTTGAATGATCATACATTTTTCAGCGATACAAGTATACATTGGGAGCTATGTGACTGTTATGAATAAACTTAATGATGGAAATATACTGACTACAAAGAATAATGAATACAACCTAAATCAATCTAACAATAAATATGATTATGAAGTTATGTTAAAAGTTCAGAAATTTCACTACTCAACAATTAATCCGACAATTCAGAATGTACATAATGAATGTTTAAATCACGATGTCAATAAGTGGATAGAAACCTTTACATTAAAAGATATATTACCAAATAGCTATTTACAGAAAATCGAACTCAAAAAGTACAACAAAGTAAAAAAAAATTCAGGACAAGCTTTTACTAAAGAGTCAATTAAAGATGAAGAACTTACTGAAATTCTTTACGATGCATTTGCAAGAGACAAGAATTCTCTGTCAAAAAATTATCCTTCCGCGGGAGCATTGTATCCGGTTATTCCTTTACTTCTGGTCACACACAGCACAAATGAAAGTTCAATTCTTTCACCAGGATGTTATGTTTATGATTCAATGGATCAAAATTTGTTGAAAATAGAGGAATGGGATGAAATTGAAGTTTTGGAAAAAGTTAAATCTTACATGTCGACAGACCATTCTGATTTACCAATTTATTGTATGGCATATGCTATTGACTTTCGTAGAGCGATTACAAAATATGAAAATAAAGGATATAGACACGCAATGATTGAGACAGGTTTAGCAGCTCAATCATTTAAAAATAGTTTAAGCAAGTATTCGACAATTAAAGAAAGGTGTTGGTCCGGATTTCAGGATCTCCCACTTAGTAAATATTGTGGGATGGATATTAGATTGACACCTATTACATTATTACAGTGGTTTGGTTATGAAAACGTTGAAATAGAGGTGCACAATGATAAATAAACGTAAAGGTAATATGAATTTTGCTAAGTATACCACTTCAATGAACACCTCATTTAGTAATGATTTTACCTGTTCAACTGCGTCTATAGGGGATATTACTTTGAGGGGGGATGGAGTAAGTTTCAATGGGAGGACTGCCAAAATAAGCGCGATGGGAGAATACATCGAAAGATATGTTCAAAGCACTGTCTCACATAAAGTAAAAGATAAATATCAACAGGCATTCAATATAAATTCTCAGAAAATCGAAAAAGTTAATATACTTGATATGATTATGCCAAAGTATAATTTATTTGAAGAAAACGATGGTATAGAATGGTGTGATTCTAGCGGTACTGCTTTTCATACGTCTTCTATTGAGGCGATAGATTCCGCATTTCTTGAATTTATAGAACGACAAAGTTTAATTTACAGTTGGTTGCTAAGAGTACCAGGAAAAAAGATGGATTTAAGCTTTTATAGTGAAAACGATAAGCAAATAGAAAAGGCTTATCGGAATCTCAAAGGTTATTTTATAGACATAAAGTCGTATGAGATTTCACTTACTGAAAAATGCAAAGTTGTTATTACTGTTGCAACTAGTAAAATGGAAAAAAGTATAGGCCTTGGGGCTGCTTGGAACATAAGAACTGCCATTTTTAAATCATTAAAAGAAACTTTTCAATTTGTTTCACACAAATCTCCAGCTCACTTAAATGTCTTTTATGATGATCGAAAAGAAGAATTTTGCGATGATGAAAAAGGCCTTCATGTATATATGGATTACTTTAATGAGCTAAGTGTTAATGATGTTAAAGAAGCATATGATTTCTTAAATGGTGATGATTATTATCTCAGTAATAAATACGAGCATTTAGAAAATCGTCCAAGCGATAATGAATATATTATTAAGATGAAAAGCATTGCTGAAGATCTTGGAATTGAGTTATTGATAACATATATCCCTTCTAGTATTGAAAGCCTTCCAGGATATGTTGTTAAAATAATTGGTAAAGGTAGTTTTCCGCATATCAAAACTGACATTATAGATCCATATAAATACACTATAAAAAATATCCACAAAAGTGAACTTATACCTAACGAAGGAATTATGATTCCTTTTAGTTGATTGTGAGGTAAAGATATGACAAGACATTATCTGATAAATTCATTTATAACATACGACTTAGAGAATGAACTTGTTCTTCATTCTAAATATAATATTGATAAAATATTTCTTGATAATGAAAAAAAGTTACTTTTGAGATTGCAAAAAAAAATTGGAAAAATTATAAATGAGAATGAGATTTCGAAATACATGAATGAATTTCAAGTTAATGAGACATTTTTACAGTACTTGATTGATAAAAAAGTACTTTCTTTATCACCTTCTTTACAAATGGGGATAAAAGAAATCTTTTTTTACTCTTCTAAAGATTATTTTAATGAGAGTATTAAAACCCTATTTGAAAACAATCCAAAAATACATGTTTTAAACTCGATAGAACAGGTTACTAAAGAAGTTGAACGAAATGAGTCTGACTTATTTCTTATCTTTTTTAATGAGTACAATAAAAAAGAAGCTTCAGTTTTAAGAGATTTATTCAAAAAGTATTCTAATACTTACTCATCTTTATCATATTTGTACAATGATTATCTCTATATCGACTCTTTGTATTCTGATAAATGGAATTTACCCTGTCATTTATGTCATATGAATTTAATAGAAAACGAACATCGGATTGGCGCAGAAGAACAAGTTACATATCAAATTATGATAGATGAATTATTTGATTTAGATAATGAATTTAAAATTAAGCACGCATTATCAAAACCGCAACAATTAAATGTTCTTACTCAGATATGTAATTTTATTAACAACTTATCTCAACCTTGTTATCAAGTATCTAAATCTTATTCAGTGTTTACCACTGGTACAGTTTACAATATTAAAGAAGGTACTTTATCCAAAGGTTATTCACATCATTGGGAGCTTTGTGATTGTTATGAATGAATCAAAGTTTGAAAATTATATTAGTATACAACACTTAAATAATTTCTTAAATAAAAATTTCGTAAAAAGTACAGTGTTTAATGAAATAACTAAATTTCATCAAAGTCAATTATGGTTTCCTCATGACATTATTTACGAGGATACAATTAATCAGTTGTCTTTTTTATATTGGAAAAGTTCTATTTCCCATATTGATATTTCTAATGAGTTGAGTCCAAGAATAATAAATGTTGATGATATAACTAATAAAGGATTTGTCCTAATTGATTCTATTATAGAGACACTTATTGTATCTATGGATTCCGTCAGATCGGATACTAAATCTATATTGCCGCTTTTAATAGTGACTGGTGAAGAAAGGGGGTATCCATTAAAAAAAGGTTGTTACCTATTTGTAGAAAAAATGAATAAACTAATTAATCTAAAGGAATGGAAAGAATATGATGTTGCTCTATTAAATGATTACAATATTCTTTTTAAAAAGAATCAAAAAATTGCCGTCGCTTTTGCGATCGATTTGCGTCGAACGGTTTTTTTAGATGGAGCAAGAGGATATAGAAAAGCACTGATTGATACAGGGATACTTTCTTCCTCATTTAAATATGAGTTAAATAACCGTTTTAATAATAGAATAAAAGTTGAACAAATTCTAGATTTTGCTGATAATGCTCTCACAAAACTTTGTGGTTTAAATATTCGATTAGCACCGGTGATTTCAGTTCAACATATTATAACGGAGGAATGAAAATGTATCATCGATTGGAAAAAAATAATAACTTTAATATACCTTCTGATATTTTTTTAGAATATCCAAATTACTTATTATTTTTTACTCATGGGAATTATCTAAAGGAAGGTAAAATAGGTCCATATTCAGGTTTTGCAACTGGAAGAGAGAAAAAAAATACCTTATTAAGAACTATTGCAGAAGGGATAGAGAGAAGATCCACGATGTTAGGAGGGCAGAAAACAAAGACGAATAATGTTTTAGCTTGGGACATTTTGAATGATAAAGTTAATGTTTTAAACTATACCAACACTACGTTTAAAGATAATGAAATAGATACTACAGGTTCTGCAGTTCATACCTCACAAGATGAAGCTATTTATGGAGCAATAAAAGAACTATATGAAAAAAATTCACTATTTCTTTTTTGGTATGGGAGAAAAGGAAATAAAATAAAATTATCTGAATATTATGATAATTATCACTTTATTTTTTTTGAAAATTCGGGTTATTCTGTATCTATCTTTGTTAATGAGTATTTCTTTCCGATTAAAACCATTATTGTTCTTGCATATAAAAAGGGGCATACATTTTTCTGTGGATTAGGATCTTCTAACATTTTAAAAAATGCAATTGCTCATGCGTTGGAAGAAGTATTTTTGATTGCCTCTTTATATTATTACAAAAATAATCCTGAAGAAATTAAAGAAAATAATATCTATAATATGGATGAATTTACATATAAATATATAAAATCTTTTGATAATTTACCTTACAAAGAAATTAATAATCAAGAAAAAGATGAAATTTCTTTAAAAGAATTGATTCTCTTATCACCAGACTTTGTCAATAGTATAAATGTAATGTTTATTCAACAAAATTTAATTCCGGGACTAATATGTGTGAAAGTTTACATTGATGGATTATTTAATTGTTTACCTAAAAAAGGAAATATTAATAAAAAGATATTAATTAATGAAAATACTATTAAAGTTGATTCTGAAAATCTATCTTTAATCCCGGATTGTCCAATGTCTTAATTGTAAGAAGAATCAGAAAAAAATTTAATTTTAATATCAATTAAATGGTTTTTATGTTATTATTTTCTTGTAATAGAATATTTAAAGATAGGAGGGAATTAAAAGGTAAATATTGATTCAATCTTATTTATGTATAAGTTGTTTCTTAGCAGGTATCTAGAACATTGAACATGTTCATGATGATTTTATTTGCACAGTGATTTATTTTCAGTTTGATGCACCGGGTACTAATTTGAATTAACTGGAATGGTTTTTTAAAATTTGTTTATCTGTCTCGATTTTTAAAGATTATCCAACTCAAATTTTTAAAGTGTAAAAAATCCGAATTTAAAAAACTTCTTGGAGGTTATGTACTATGTCGAAATATCATTATGGAGTCATTAAATTTAAAGATCAAAAATCTATGGTTTCTTCAACTCAGCCAACAGTGGCTACAGAGCCTAAGAAAGATTCGCAGTATGGGATTGGGACTCAGTCTACTCAACCGGGTGAAGGATCTGGTTCACCACTTAAATGCTCCGGTAGATGTAATTGCAACTGTGCCGGAGCAGGCTGTGGTTGTGCATGTGCAGGGTCGGCAACGACGAAAAAAGTTAGTTTTCTGAGAAAAAAAATATAATTATTCAGATTGTAGACAAAACGCCCGTTTCAGACGAAATGAAACGGGCGTTTTGTCTACAATCTAAAACATAAAACGAAGAGCAACGGCATGACCTGATCCAACAATCTATTCTCGCCACACTGGAAAAGTTGTGATGTGATCAAGGACGTAGTTTACTCTAATCGAATCTGGATGTTGATTAGAAAACAAATGAGGTGCTTTATGGAAAAAATAATTTGGATACTGATGGTCGGATTATCGCTTTTTGTGAGTTACATACATCTAGAACCAACCATCTTCTCGATCGTTGTGTTCATCCTGTTTTTATTTGTGAGCACAGCGCTATTTATGCGGTTCAATCAGGACCACTGGCTCGACCGCGTCTCACCCCTCGTTGGTGTCGGCGTAGGGATTCTAGCGCTCATCGCTTATCTCGGTCTGATTGTGCTCTCTTTCAATGAACTCGATCAACTCGGCATCTGGACGATACTCGTCCGCCTCCTGCTCATGTATGTCGGAATCTATCTCTTCGTCGTGACGACATCGAGCTTTTTGGCAGGAGCGACCCGACTCAAGCCGTCCCGCTTCTTTCGGCCGGTGTTGATTTTCTCGGTATTCTTTTACGGAGCGATGTTACTGCTTCCGCTCCAACCGGGATTGTAACCGTTCTCTCCTTAGGCAGACGCTCACTTACGTCTGCTTTTTTGATTTGCCTTTTTGCCGAAAAGAAGGCAAACTAATAGACGGTGAGGCAGGACTGAGATGCGGTTATTGTAAATAACCTGTAATCGAATGAACGTTTTCAAACATGATTTTTCCGTTATAATAAAAAATAGTGTAATGAAGAGAGGAGCAACACCTATGTTTCGTAGTTTTAACCGAGAAATCGGAATCGACCTTGGAACGGCTAACACGCTCGTTTATGTAAAGGGTCAAGGAATTGTTGTTCGTGAACCGTCCGTCGTGGCGTTCCGCACAGATACAGGTAGAATTGAGGCCGTTGGTAACCAGGCCAAAGATATGATTGGACGTACTCCGGGGAACGTCTCTGCACGTCGTCCGATGAAAGACGGTGTCATCGCTGACTTCGAAACGACAGCGACGATGATCAAATACTTCATGGAGCAAGCTCAAAAATCAAAAGGCGGTTTGTTCTCATCGAAGACGAACGTCATGATTTGTGTCCCAAGCGGTATCACGTCTGTTGAAAAACGTGCCGTGGAAGACGCTGCGAAACAAGCAGGCGCTCGTGAAGCATACACAATCGAAGAACCGTTCGCAGCAGCAATCGGTGCAGGCCTCCCAGTTTGGGAACCGACTGGCTCGATGGTCGTCGATATCGGTGGCGGTACGACCGAAGTCGCAGTGATCTCACTCGGCGGCATCGTGACAAGCCAATCGATTCGTGTCGGTGGTGACGAAATGGATGATGCCATTATTCGTTACATCAAGAACAAGTACAACCTCATGATCGGGGAGCGTACATCTGAGACGCTCAAAATGGAAGTCGGTTCGGCGCGCATCGATGCATCGAACGAAGCGGAGAAGATGGAAATCCGTGGTCGCGACCTCGTAACAGGACTTCCAAAACAAATCGAAGTCACGTCTGCAGAAGTGTGTGAAGCTCTTTCGGATACAGTTGAAGCGATTTTAGCAGGGGTCAAGCAAACGCTTGAGCAAACTCCTCCAGAACTTGCGGCTGACGTTATGGACCGCGGAATCGTCTTGACTGGCGGCGGCGCCCTCCTCAAAAACTTGGACGACGTGATCTCAGACGAGACACACATCCCGACACTCGTTGCGGATGAGCCACTCGACTGCGTAGCGGTCGGGACTGGAAAATCTCTTGAAATGATGGACGTCCTCCGTTCGAAATCAGGCATCTCGTCACGTCGATGAGAGGTGAGACACGATGAGCCGATTCGTACGTAATAAAAAGCTCATCATCACGCTAATTGTACTGATCTTGTTTTTCGTCATTTTAGGTGTTTCGATTCGAGGACGATCGGAATCAGCCTGGTACCAAGATGTCACGCGTGATGTGGTCGGCACGTTCCAGCGAGTGTTCGCGGTACCAATCGGGTGGATGGACTCAACGGTCTCGTCCATCTCAGATGTCCGCGATATCTACGAAGAGAACCGCCAGCTGAAAGAACATTTGGCGAAGTACGCCGAGGTATCGGTTGAAGCGGATGATTTGCGCCGTGAGAATGAGGAGCTTCGAAAGATGGTCGAAGCAAGAGACGAGTCGTTACGTGACTTCGACCTCATTCCGGCGGAGGTCATCGGTCGGACACCGAACGATTGGCAACGCTACGTCACCATCAACGTCGGTTCAGAACGCGGCGTTGAAAAGGGCATGGCCGTGACCGCAGCGAGCGGGATGGTCGGTCGTGTCATTCAGACGAGTGCTTATACGTCGCAAGTTCAACTGCTCAGCGACAACAACCGGACGAACAACGTCTCGGCTGTGGTCAAAGATGCGGACGGCAAACCGACGTATGGGACGGTTGACGGATTCGACACGGAGACGAATGAATTGTTCTTCACAAAAGTATCGAATAGCGTCAAGCTGAAAGAAGGAGAAATCGTATCGACGTCTGGACTCGGTGGACGTTATCCGGCTGGACTCGTCATCGGTACGATCGAATCGATCGAGACGGATGAATATGGCGTCTCACAAGTCGCCCGGATTAAACCGGAGGCCGACTTCAATGAGTTCTCACAAATGTACGTGATTGATCGGACACTAGACGAACCGTTTTTAACGGGTCCCGAGGAAGGAGGAGCAGCGGGTGAGTAACATGAAAGTGTTCATCGCCCTGTTCCTCCTTTTTCTTATTGAAGGAACATGGGCATCGATTTTTTCTTGGCACTACGCCACGCCGTTTCTTTTGTTGACGTTGATCGGGTTGATGTTTGTCAGTCTGTACGGTCGATGGGAGACGGCACTCGGGTTTGGGCTTGTATTCGGACTGCTGTATGATATCGTCTACACCGACCTGATTGGAATCTATGTATTTACTTTTTCACTCATTCCTCTCTTAGCCAGCTTCGTGTTAAAATATATAGGTGAGAACTTCTTCTCCGTCACCATTACGTTCACGTTTATGATTCTCGTTTTCACCTTTGCGATTTACGGGATCATGGCGGCGATTGGTGGGACGTTGATGACGATTCAAACACTATTGGTTGAACAGATTCCAGGGACGATGCTCGTCAATGCCATCGCCATCGTGATTCTTTATTATCCGATGACGCGTTATGTGACGACACGCCCTGTTGCGAAAAGAGGGTAGCCATGATGGAGCGTAAACGACACATTACGATTAAAGGACATCGCAACGGCATTGCCATTCACTTCAATCCGAAGAGTGGCATCGACGAGGTGCTTACGGACTTAGAAGCGACATTACAAGAAATGGAGCCGCCGTCCGGAAAGATTGCCCTGAAGTTGCATGCGGGTACTCGTTATATTGACGAGGAGCTGTCACGTCAAATTCGTGAGGTCGTCGCTCGTCATGGCGTTTTTTATATTGAAGACTTGTCGAGCGATGTCATGTTGACGGAAGAAGCGAAAGCGACGTATGGCAGAAAGACGTTCCACTATCACAGCGGGACGATCCGAAGTGGACAAGTCTTGACGTTTGACGGTTCGGTGCTCGTGATTGGGGATATCAATCCCGGGTCAGAGGTCCGGGCGACAGGAAGTATTTATTGTTTAGGGACGATACGAGGAAATGTGCGCGCCGGTGTCGAAGGATGGGAAGAAGCGGTCATCACCGCGAGCCTGCTCCATCCGAAGTTTTTAGCAATCGGCGAACATGTACTCACAGCCGATGACGAGGAAGAACTTCCTGAGATTGAGATGGGTTGTGCGTATCAGACGAGTGATGGGATCGAGATGACACGTCTCCGCCACGTCATGACGGGTCTGAAGGACGCATATGCAATGGAATTACAGAGAGGGTGAGTGGAATGGAGCAAGTAGTGGAGCCTGTACATACAGAAAAGGAAGTTAAAAACGGCAGAGCCATCGTCGTGACATCAGGAAAAGGGGGCGTCGGGAAGACAACGACGACCGCGAACATCGGGACGGGGCTCGCCTTGTCTGGACACTCGGTCTGTCTCGTCGATACAGATATCGGATTGCGTAACCTCGATATCATTCTCGGTCTCGACAACCGGAGCATTTATAACCTTGTCGATGTCATCACGGGTCAATGTAAGTTGAATCAGGCGCTCGTCCGCGACAAACGCTTCGAGGAGATGTATTTACTCCCGGCCGCACAGTCGAAAGACAAGACGTCAGTGAATCCCGAACAAGTGAAAGAAATCGTTGACCAGTTGAAGACGGAATATGATTTCGTCTTGATCGACTGTCCTGCTGGAATCGAGCAAGGGTTCATGAACGCCATCGCTGGAGCGGATGAGGCGATTGTCGTCACGACACCTGAAAAGGCGGCGGTTCAAGATGCAGACCGAATCATCGGGATGCTCGAACAAGCGGAACACATCGATGCGCCGAAACTGATAGTCAACCGAGTCAAGAACCATCTCGTCGAATCGGGCGACATGCTCGACATCGATGACATCATGCGCATCCTGTCGATCGACTTACTCGGCGTCGTCATCGACGATGAGGAAGTCATCGCAGCCGCGAACCGCGGTGTCCCGGTCACGATGAATCCGGATAACTATGCCGGGCAGGCGTACCGGAACATCACGCGCCGTATTCTTGGCGAATCGGTCCCGCTCATGTCGATTCAGACGGAGACGGCACCGGTCGGATTCTGGGCACGACTCATGATGAAATTTGGAATGAAAAAAGCGTAAAGGCAACGGAAGTTGCCTTTTTCTGTCGAAAGGAGTGATGCAGATGAAGCTAATCTACGAACGAACACCTTCCATCGAACGGGCGATGCTCGTGGACGGCGAACGATTACTCGAAGTCGAGGAACGGTTTGTCGACCAACTGTCTGTCGGGACCATCGTCGAGGCCGCAATTGAACGGATCCACCCGTCGCTCGGGGCAGCCTTTTTGACGGATGGGGAGACGACATATTTTCTCCCGATCGCAGAGACGCTCCGTGCGCTCGCCTCGTATCCGGAAGTGCCCGCCATCGGGCAAGCGGCAGTCGTCGGAGAAAAGCGACTCGTCCAAGTGACAAAAGAAGGAATCAACGGCAAGCATCATAAAGTGACAGAGAACATTCGGTTCGGCGGACGATATCTTGTGTATTTCCCATTTGGCCGTCGGCAATTGTTCAGCCGGAAACTCGACCTCGTCACGCAGGACCGCCTCTCAAAGGCGCTCGACTTAACGGAAGAGGAAGGGGTCTTATTTCGGACGGAAGCCGGACAAGTGGCCCCGGAAGCGTTACAGGAAGAACTGAATCGATTGCGTAACCGTTCGACCATAGTGATCGAGCAGCGGTTCGGGCAAGACGAGCTACTATGCGAACAATTCGTGAGACGTCATGCAGTCGAGTCCGTGCTGTTGAATGACAAAGAAGGGCAAACGCGACTCGAACGATTGGATGTCCCCGTGAAACGTCATATCGGAAAAGGGCGGATGCCTGAAGCGAAACGTCTCGACGGGACCATCGAGAAACTGGAGAGTCGTGCCGTATGGTTGGATGGTGGGGCGTTCGTCTTGATCGAACAAGTCGAGACGATGACCGTCATCGACGTGAATAGTGGCAAAAATGTCGCCGTCAAAGACAAGGGGCGTGCGGCCGATACCATCAATGAAGCCGCGCTCTATTCGATCATGGAGCAGTTGCGCCTGCGAAACATCGGCGGCATGGTCATCATCGATTTCTTACGTGGTTCAAAGGAAGGACAGACCCGTCTCCTTAAAAAGATGAAAGAACTCGGGGCGCGTGACCCACGACGTGTCGAAGTGTACGGCTTCACACGGATGGGGCTGTTCGAGCTGTCGCGGGAACGGACCGGGCGCTCGATTCAAGACCGGATGTTTCATGCCGGCAAGCCTTCAAAATTGGCCATCTTCTCACAGTTTGAACGGTCGCTCCTTGATTTGAATGATCAATACGAAGCGGTCGTGCTCGCACTCCCTAATAAGTGGCATGACGCTTCCTGGCACGGATTTGACATCGAGGTGCACCTCGTCGAAGGGGAGCCGGAGTTCGTCTTTTATGGGACGTCCGAAGAATGTCAGAATTTCTTATCTCGTCGTTGACAATGATTAATTGAGAATGGTATTATCTATAACGTTAGTTCGTTTGGAAGCACCCAAATGGCTACAACCGCACAGAACGGGTTTTTAAAGGTTTTTGCCCTGCCCAGGATGGCGAGTCTGAGTTTAACAAGGAGGTGCACGTATATGTACGCAATCATCAAAACAGGTGGTAAGCAAATCAAAGTTGAAGCAGGTCAAGAGATCTACATCGAAAAACTCGATGCTGATGTCGAAGGTACTGTAGAATTCGGTGAGGTTCTTTTCGTTGGTGGTGACGATGTTAAAGTCGGCGCTCCACTCGTAGAAGGCGCTAAAGTTGTCGGTACTGTGGTAAAACACGGCCGCGCTAAGAAGATCACTGTCTTCAAAATGAAAGCTAAGAAAAACTACCGTCGTAAGCAAGGTCACCGTCAGCCTTACACGAAAGTTCGCATCGAGAAAATCGAAGCGTAAGCTATGATTCGGGTCAAGGTAAGACGAGACGAGGCGAATTCGATTCGCTCCGTCGAAGTGACTGGTCATGCCAATTTTGCAGAACCTGGTTCTGACTTGGTGTGCGCCGGTGTTTCAGCCATCATCTTTGGTGCCTATAACGCCGTCGAAACGCTTGCGGGTCAATCGCTTCTTGTAGAAATGGCAGATCAAACAGAGGGTGGTTACTTTTATGTCGAGACGTATCCTGACTTATCACCGCAGGATATGGAACGCACCCAACTGTTATTAGAAGGGATGCTCGTGCAGTTAGACACGATCGCCCAAAGCTACGGTGAATATATCCAAATTGAACAATAGGAGGTGGACCTCATGTTACAATTGAACCTTCAGTTCTTCGCTTCGAAAAAGGGAGTTGGTTCGACTAAAAACGGTCGTGACTCAATTTCGAAACGTCTCGGTGCAAAACGCGCTGACGGACAAACAGTTTCAGCTGGATCAATCCTTTACCGCCAACGCGGTACAAAGATTCACCCAGGTGAAAACGTTGGCCGTGGTGGCGACGACACTTTGTTTGCGAAAGTTGACGGCGTAGTACGCTATGAGCGTCTTGGTCGCGACAAGAAACAAGTGAGCGTTTACCCAGTCGCGTAAGTTGAACGACGCAGAAGACTCTAGCCACTTATTTGGTTAGAGTCTTTTTTTCTAGGAGAGGATCAAATGGATTCAGAACAGACACTCGAGCTCTTATCGACCGTCCGTCACGAATGGATGAATCGGCTTCAATTGATCTCGCTCTATGTGGCTCTCGATCCGACTAAGCTCGAGGAACTTTACGAACGCTATCGGAAACAAGCCGACGAAGAGAGTGCGCTCGTTCGTTTGAACGTGCCACAGACGAGCCTAGTCGTGATTCAAGCGAATTGGGAGGGACGGATGACGTATACGATTTCAACCGATCAACTCGCCATCGATGACGCGCGAGTGGCAGAGATGCTTGTCCGCTTGTTAGACAACACGGATGGGCCGATTCATGTGACGTTCACGGACGGACTGATGGTTCGCGTCACGGGCGCTGTCCCGGACGATGTGAAGGCATCAGCCGATGTGTACGAACAGAACGTAGATACCACTACGTTTCACATAAAGGAGGGGAAATAAATGTTTGTCGATCAGGTTAATATTTTTGTAAAAGCTGGAGACGGCGGAAAAGGGATGGTCGCTTTCCGTCGCGAGAAATACGTTCCAGACGGTGGTCCTGCAGGTGGTGACGGTGGTCACGGTGGGGACGTCATCTTTGAAGTAGAGGAAGGATTGCGGACGCTCGTTGATTTCCGCTATTCGAAGAAGTTTATCGCCCATGATGGCGAAAAAGGGATGTCAAAAGGGATGCACGGACGTAAAGCGAAACCGCTCATCGTCAAGGTCCCACCTGGCACGATCGTGTTCGATGCCGAGACGGATACCGTCATCGCAGACTTGACCGAGCACGGCCAACAAGCGACGATCGCGAAAGGCGGTCGTGGTGGTCGCGGGAACTGTCGTTTTGCGACGCCTGCCAACCCGGCTCCAGAAATCGCGGAGAACGGGGAACCAGGTCAAGAACGTGAACTCCGTCTCGAGTTGAAACTTCTCGCAGACGTCGGTCTCGTCGGATTCCCGTCTGTCGGAAAGTCAACGCTTCTCTCGGTCGTCTCGTCGGCACGTCCGAAAATCGGTGCGTATCACTTCACGACGATCACACCGAACCTCGGTGTCGTCAAGACAGCGGACGACCGTAGTTTCGTCATGGCCGATCTTCCAGGTCTCATCGAAGGAGCGAGCCAAGGCGTTGGTCTCGGTCACCAGTTCCTTCGCCATATCGAACGGACGAAAGTCATCGTTCACATGATCGATATGAGTGGTATGGAAGGACGCGATCCGTTCGAAGACTACACGACGATCAACCGTGAGCTTGAGTCGTACAACTTACGTCTCCTTGAGCGTCCACAAGTCGTCGTGGCGAACAAAATGGATATGCCGGACGCAGCGGAACATCTTGAAGAGTTCAAGAAGAAGGTAGGGGACGACGTCAAAGTCTTCCCGATCTCTGCACTCGCTCAAGACGGTCTTCGCAACTTGTTGATCGAAGTGGCGAACTTTGTCGATACGACACCAGAATTCCCACTCGATGAGCTCGAAGAGAAGACAGCGACGCCTCGTGTCGTGTATCGTTATGAGAAGGAAGAGAAAGGCTATCAAATCCACATCGATGAATACGATCGCTTCGTGATCACGGGACCTCGTATCGAGAAGCTCTTCAAGATGACGAACTTTGACCATGATGAGTCGATCAAACGATTTGCTCGTCAAATGCGTCAAATGGGTGTCGATGACGATCTTCGTAAGTTGGGTGCAGAGGACGGTAGTGTCGTCGCGATCCTCGACTTCGAATTCGAGTTTGTGGAATAAAAAAATTATTTGTTAAGAAGAAACGGAGTGTGAAGCTAACGTGGACCCTGTGCCCTCGTCAAGTTTAATTCTATATGTAGTTCTCGTCATGTTGTCAGCGTTTTTCTCATCAGCAGAAACGGCGCTCTCGAGTGTGAACCGGGTCCGGATGATTCGGATGGCAGAGGATGGTGACAAAGCCGCAAAACGTGTCCTCAGTCTCGTCGACCGTTTTGATGATACCCTCTCGACGATTCTCGTCGGGAACAACATCGTCAACATCGGTTCGGCGACGGTGTCGACGGCCATCGCCACATCGATTTTCAGTGGGGGAACCGGTCTTCTCGTGTCAACGTTCGCGACGACGGTCATCATCTTGATTTTTGGTGAGATTTTACCGAAATCGCTCGCGAAAGAGTTTGCGGAGAAGTATTCGCTTCTCATCAGTGGAATCCTTGTGTTCCTCGTTAAAGTCCTCAAACCGGTGACGATGATTTTCACCGGCTTGAAGAAGTTGACGCTGCGGATGATCGGGATGAAAGACAAGGAGCCATCCGTCACCGAAGAAGAGTTGAAAGTGCTCGTCGATATGGGAGAAGAGGAAGGTGTGCTCGGAGAGACGGAAGCAGAGCTCGTCCATAGCGCCTTTGCCTTCAACGATATTACGGTCGATGATGTGCTGACGCCACGAATCGATATTCTGGCCGTCGACATCGACGATTCGCTCGATGAAATCAAAGACACGATTTTCAGTGGTGGACATTCGCGTTTACCGGTCTACAAAGACTCGATCGACAACGTCATCGGTGTCTTGTCAGAACGTGACTTCTTGCGTTCGATGATGAAGGATGAAGTGACGGATGTCCGTTCGCTCATCCGACCGCTCACGTACGTGTCACCGCAGACGAAATTGATTGAACTACTTCCGATTCTCCAGCAGAAACAATCTCACATGGCTGTCGTCCTCGATGAATTCGGGGGCACGGCGGGTCTTATCACGTTAGAAGACATGCTTGAAGAACTCGTCGGCGACATCTGGGATGAGCACGACGAATCCGTCGTCTATCTCAGACGTCTCCGTGAAGGGGTCTATGAGTGTATGGCTGACATGAACGTTGATGAATTCGCGGAAGAGATGGGGATTGCAGAACCAGACGTCGATTCCAACACGATGGGCGGTTGGTTCGTTGAATTGCTCGGCGACATCCCGGAGAAAGGTGCACAAGTCACGTATCAAGACATGACGTTCACCGTTCTCCATGTGGAGAAACGCCGTGTCCGGAAACTGTTAGTGGAGACTGGACAATCTCAGCAAGAAGACATACAAGAAGCATAAACAAAAGGGATGATTCGCTATATGCGAGTCATCCCTTTTTGCGTCATACGGATTGGCGCTCAATTCGCTCAATCAATTCATATGGTCGGACTTTATAAATGGCGTAAGGCATGTATACGGGATCGATCGCATCGAGGAAGCGCATTTGGAAGTGCTCCCGTTTGATGTAGTCACCCACGTTACTTGCGTCGACTTTATAGAAGCCAACTTCCTGTGTCTCGCCAGCCTGCGGTCTGAGGTCACCGGATACATATTTTGCGCGGAACGTGACACAGAGGACGCGGGAGGACACGTTTTGATAGATTCCCGTGATGCCTTCCACCTCGATTTTCACGCCCGTTTCCTCGTCCACTTCACGATGGATGGCGTCAACGAGTGACTCGTGTTCTTCGACTTGTCCGCCAGGCATCTCGAACGAGTCGTTCCGATGCATGTTTTTGACGAGGAGAACCTCACCCGCTTCATTCGTGATATACGCTGTCACACAGACAATCGTACGTGGTGGCGTATAGTGACCGGTCGGCATCATGAACTCTTCGCTTGACTTGATATACAGCTCTTTTCCAAGGCGAGCCCGCTGTTTCATGGCGTCTCGTCGCAACGTACTGCCACGATAATCCCGCTCGACTTGCTCATAGTGTTCACGGTCCCGGTATTCCCATAGTGCCATGACCTCGGACTTGTCTTCGGTCACCCAGCGTCCGACGAGACGGGCGCCATGCGACGCCTGGATCGGGTAAATGTATGTATGGAAAAAGTCGGTGAATTCTTGCAGGCGTTCAGGTCGAATCGTATACGTTTTACGGCGATGGAACATGATGATTCCTCCTTTTTCGTTGTGCGGTGTCCTATATGTGTGACCGCGATTCGCTTACATGGTTCTTATTCGACAGATGTGAGCGTTTCCCTTTCCAACAAAAAAGAATCAGCGCAAGTCACGCTGATTCTTTCACACGTTTTGGTTGCTGACGAACATGTCGAACGACGAGGATAATCCCGACAGCAAGAGCCAAGAAGGGGATGACATCGTCCATGAAGTGACCGATCATGCGCCAATTGCTACCAAGCATCATCCCGACATGGATGAAAAGAAATGACCAGACGGCAAAAATCAAGGTCGTCACCGACAAAAACTTACGGAACGATAGACGCATCACGCCGGCGCTCACGGCGAATAATTGACGCCAAAACAGGCTGAGACAGACGATCCATGCACCGTATTTCTCAAACCAGCGCTCGGCCCGGAGTTGCTTGTCTTGCCGAATTCGAAAATAACGATACAGTTTGAGCGCGACGGGACGCCCACCATATCGACCGATCCAGTATAGACCGATTTGGCTGAGCGTGAAGGAGACCCACGCCAGTAGGAACGTCAGGAAGAAGGGCGCGTCATGCGAGTCGACGAGGAAGCCGCCGTATGCGAGAACGAGTTCGTTCGGGATGAATTGGACCAAGATACCGATGGGAATGCTGAAGACCCCACAGACGGCGAGTAGATGCTCGAGGACGTTCAAGACGTAGCCCTCCTTTCAAATGATTTCAGGAAAGATGTTCCATCCATCAGTATAACGGACATGACTGAAAAGAAAAAGAAGAGATGTCACATATTCGTGACGTCTCTTCAATCTAATTCGGATACGAGAATCCCGAGGCGGTCCAACTCTTTCACCGCAGCATCGATTGCCTCTTTATGGTCTGATTCGAGCGTATGGATATGGAAACCACCCGTCAACTGGGAGAGTGGGGAAGCCCCATGCGTCTTCACACGTTCGAGGAAGGCACGGACGTCGCGGCGACTCTTCACCATGAGTTGTCCCGTGATGGACCCGTATACAGGATGGTCGATGATGACGTCTTTGATGGTGACTCCTTCATCGACGATGGCGTTCATCTCCGCCTCCATCTCTTCTGCCGTATGACGACAGGCTACCTTTTTCGAATAGGTGGATGGGGTGAGGTCTCCGTGCAAGTAGACGTACCCACGAGCGGTCGCAACGATTTGATGGCCTTTCGCTTTTAGTAACGATAGGTCTTGGACGATGACCTGGCGACTGACGGATACATGTCTTGCCAGTTCAGATCCTGTGATCGGCTCATTGCTCGATTCAATCAATTGTAATAGTGTGCGACGGCGTTCTTCACCGGCTAAACGTTTGTTCATGATGTTCGACTCTCCTTGCTAAAATGACGATGGCATCGGCGAGGGCCGATGTGTCTTCGGCGGTCGTTTGCGCGCCGAAGGAAATGCGGACGAGTCCATGACAGGCGCTCGTCTCATATCCGAGTGCTTCGAGCATGCGGTTCGGTCCATTTTGGCCTGCTCGACATGCCGACCCAGCCGATACTTGGAACCCGAGGTCGTCGAGCTCGGTCATCCACCATTGTCCGTCGCGTTGATGGGAGACGAAGGAGAAAATGGCGGGACTTTGTTCGTCGAACTCGAGCCAATGGACATGCGCTGACGTCTTCTCTTTCAAGATAGCACGAAACGCCATGAAATTTCTCTGAAAACGTGTCAATTGTTCCTGACGTTCTCCGAGTGCTTTGGCAAAGGCACTGATTCCAGGAACGTCAATCGTTCCGGGCCGAATCCCGTATTGATGATGTCCCGGATAGTATGGGGGAGGAATCAAACGTTCCATGTAGAGGGCGCCGACTCCTTTAGGTCCACCCACTTTGTGGGCACTGAACGAATAGGCATCGATGCCTTCGACAGAAATCGGGATTTTCCCGAGTGCCTGGACCCCGTCCACATGGAAGAGGATTTTATTATATTTCAAGAGGCATTGGATGTGGTGGAGCGGTAACACCCAACCCGTGTCGGAATTGACGTGCTGGAGCGTGACGAGCCCGATGTCACGGTCGAGTAGGTGGGTGAACGCATCCAAATCAAACTTCCCATCCTTCAGTTTCAACCGATGAACGATTATCCCTTCCCGCTCCCATTCTTCAAGTAAGAGGGCGACGGAATCATGCTCATGCCAAGACGTGATCACCTCTTTGCCCTTCATCCGTTTACGCAAGCTTGTCAGTGCGATGTAATTGCTCTCCGATCCACTTCCGGTGAATAATAATTTTCCTCGTAACATATCAAGCCCGAGCGCCTGTTTGATCAAGCGCCGTGCCTCTGTCAAATAATCTTCTGCCATATAACCTTGGGTATGAAGTGATGATGGGTTCCCATAAACGTTTTTGGCCATCGCCACGTAATGGTCTAATGCTGCATGTGTCATCGGGTGTGTAGCGGCGTAGTCGAAGTAGCGGTTCATCATGGACTCCCCTTTTCTCATGTTGTCTTCTACACAAAATTATGCGAAACTAGTTTACAAGTCAACATTACATATGAAAAACAGGTGATGTACAAGTGTCTTTACACATAGAGAAAACTGACATTTTGATTATCGGAACGGGACTTGCCGCCGTCGCAACGGCTTTGCATCTACCAACATCATTCTCTGTTCTTCTCGTCTCGAAAGGTGAGATGACAGAGAGCAACTCCGATTTGGCACAAGGCGGGATTGCGAGCGCGTATCTTGAGAAATCGAGTACGGCCCATAAAGAAGACACGATGCTCGCCTCTAAAAACACATCGTGCGCTGAGCGCGTCGACATTCTCGTAGAAGAAGGTCGTCAAGCGATTGAAGAAATGGAACGATTCGGTGTCCGGTTCGACCGTGAAGAGGACGGCTATGCCCTCGGACGTGAAGGCGCGCATCGATTGAATCGCATCTTTCATGTCGGTGGCGACGAGACGGGACGCCATGTCATGAGGCAATTGCGTCACTCGTTACCCGATAACGTGAACGTATTGGAACGGGTGCTCGTGCACGATCTCATCACGAGAGACGGGAAAGTCGTCGGCGCGATGGCGTTTCGGGATGAAGTGCCCATTCGAATTGAAGCCGGCGCTGTCGTATTGGCGACAGGTGGCATCGGTGGGCTGATTGATTGGACTTCAAACGCGCGTACCGTGACCGGTGACGGTCTCGTTCTGGCAAATCGATGTGGGGTCAAGCTGACACATTTACAGCGGATCCAATTTCATCCCACCTTACTGGCGACCGACGAGCCTCATCTCGTGACGGAGGCACTCCGGGGAGCCGGAGCGACGCTCGTTGATGACGAAGGGAATCACGTGATGGCGCATCATCCGCTCGGGAGTCTCGCTCCTCGTGATGACGTGGCGCGGGTACTGACAGAACGAATGGGAACGGTGTATCTCGATACGACAAACGTGACACGGCTTCGTGAACGGTTTCCGAAGCTTGCGTTGACATGTGACAAACTCCAGATCAATCCTCGCCGCATTCCGGTACGTCCTGGCCTCCATTTTCATATGGGTGGAATCGAAGTGGACGACATGGGACGGACAGACGTTGACGGATTATATGCCGTCGGTGAAGTGGCGGATGCGGGCATACATGGGATGAATCGTTTGGCCTCGAACTCACTTTTGGAATGTTGGGTGTTTGGAAAACGAGTCGCGCGGGCGGTGCGATTGAATCAGACGACCACGGCGACGAAGGAGACGTTGGTGTACGACATCTCACCTGTGGCATTTCAAGCGTTACGTGCTCAAATTAGAAGATGGTTGACGATTTCACCAAGTCTTAATGAATTGAAAGGTTTCTTACAAAATACCCAAACGTTGACCATGACGAAACACGTGACAAGACAATTAAGTGAACAAACTTTACAACTCGATGCGGCGCGTCTTCTCGCGCAAAGCATCCTCGAAATGGAGCGGAATGATGAATACGATATACCTACGCGAACAGCTACGTCAGTTCTTGATTGAAGATATCGGGTATGGGGACCTATCGAGTGCGCTGATTGATGGACAGGACGAGTCGGTCGCAACGATTGTCGCCAAAGAACAGGGCATTTTCTGTGGGAAGCCGATCGTAGAAGAGCTGGCAACCATGCAGCGGCTTGAATTGGCCTCTTGCCAAGAAGACGGGAGAGCGGTTGTCCCTGGAGACGAGCTCGTCGTCTTGAGAGGGAAGACGCGCGCGATTTTAGAGACGGAGCGTGTGCTGTTGAATGTCATCCAACATGCGAGTGGGATTGCGACGATGACACGACAGTGCGTGGACGCGTTACACGATGACGCGATTCACGTGACCGATACACGCAAGACGACCCCGGGACTGCGGATGATTGAAAAGTACGCCGTACGTGTGGGCGGGGGATACAATCACCGTCTAAGACTCGATGACGCCGTCATGATCAAAGACAATCATATCGTCGCACTTGGTGGCGTGACGAACGCGATTCAAGTCGCACGAGAACGTGTCGGCCATACGACCCCGATTGAAGTCGAGGTCGAGTCGTTCGAACAACTGATGGAGGCGGTTCAAGCCGATCCGGACATCGTGATGCTTGATAATCGGACGCCAGATGAATTGAGAGAATGGGTCCGTCATATACCGACGCACATCAAAATTGAAGTGTCTGGTGGCATCACGCTCGACACGATTGACGATTATCGAGGCATTCGCATCGATGTCATCTCGCTCGGGCAATTGACTCATTCGGTACGCGCGTTCGATTGCAGTTTGAATTTACAAGGAGGAATGAAAGATGCAACTACTCGGAACACTTCCGCCGACGTACGCTAACCTGTCGGTGGAGGAGATGGAGACTCGGATTCAGGCGGTCAAAGACCGACTCGGGACGCGTCTCTTTTTACCGGCCCATCATTATCAAAAAGACGAGGTCGTTCAATTCGCGGACGCGACAGGAGATTCGCTCCAGCTCGCACGACTCGCAGAACAGATGAGCGAAGCCGAATTCATCGTCTTTTGTGGCGTCCACTTCATGGCAGAGACGGCGGACATGTTGACGCGGGACGACCAGATTGTCGTCTTACCTGATATGCGTGCCGGCTGTTCGATGGCAGACATGGCTGATATCGATCAGACGGAGATTGCTTGGGAAGAACTGACGGAACGATTTGGAGAGGGCATCATCCCGATTACATACGTCAATTCAACAGCGGCCATCAAAGCGTTCGTTGGTCGTCACGGTGGGGCGACCGTCACATCGTCGAACGCCCATGAAATCGTTCGGTGGGCGCTTGAGGCAGGTGAACGCATCTTATTCCTTCCCGATCAACATCTCGGGCGGAACACGGCGTTCGACCTCGGCATCCCACTCGAGGCGATGGCTGTTTGGGATCCGCTCCGTGAAGAATTGGTCGCGGAGGGAGATGACGAGCAAGTGAAAGTCATCTTATGGAAGGGACACTGTTCTGTCCATGAGAAGTTCACGGTATCGCAAATTCAGGCGTTCCGTGAGCGTGAGCCGGATCGTCGCATCATCGTCCATCCGGAATGTACGTTTGACGTCGTCCAGGCTGCGGACGAGGCGGGATCGACATCGTATATCATCGACAAGATTGACGCGAGCGCACCGGGGACGAAGTGGGCGGTCGGAACGGAGATGAACCTCGTCAACCGGTTGGCGGCAACGTACCCACATCTTGATATCGTCTCGTTGAACCCATTCATGTGTCCGTGCCTCACGATGAATCGAATCGACTTGCCACATCTTCTCTGGGCGCTCGAGTCACTCGAGACGGACCCTGTGAACGTCATTCGCGTCGATCATGAGACGACAGAGTGGTCGAAACGCGCACTTGAACGAATGCTTGCACGGTAATCGCTTCAGGACAGGTAAACGCCTGTCCTTTTTTCGTGTCGCCCATTATGGTACAATAAATGCAGTTTTTCCGACCAAAAAGGAGAGTACATCGTGATTGAATTTGTAAAAGGACCCGTCGCCTATGTGTGTGCGGAATATATAACGTTAGATGTCTCGGGCGTCGGCTACAAAGTACATGTGCCTAACCCGTTTTTTTATCGTGAACAAGACGAACATGTAATCGTGTTTACGCATCATTATGTGCGTGAAGACCAACAGACGTTATACGGTTTCCGGTCACGTCGTGAGCGTGAGCTGTTCAATAAACTCCTTAGCGTGAGCGGGATCGGACCAAAAGGTGCGCTTGCCATCGTCGCGTCCGGCGATATCGACGCGTTGATCGATGCGATTGAAACCGAGAACGAGAAGTATTTGACGAAGTTCCCGGGAGTCGGCAAGAAGACGGCCAAACAGATGGCGCTCGACTTGAAAGGGAAGTTATCCGAGCTCGCACCGGATTATGTGCCGAACGAAGGGTTGTTTGCCCAAGGTGCATCTGAACTCGATGAGGCGTGTGAGGCGCTCGTCGCGCTCGGCTACTCTGAACGGGAAATCCTAAAAGTCCGCAAAGCATTGAGCGGAGAAATATTGACGACCGACGCGTACATAAAACGCGCGCTACAGCTGTTACTGAAATAAGGAGGAAGCTATGGACGAACGATTGTTGTCACAATCTCATCAGCAATATGAAGACTCTGAAGAGTGGAGCTTACGTCCGCAGCGCTTCGAGCAATATATCGGGCAAGAAAAGGTGAAAGGCAATTTGTCGGTCTTCATTCAGGCCGCTAAACTTCGTAGTGAGACGCTCGACCACGTGCTCTTATACGGTCCCCCGGGACTCGGGAAGACGACGCTCGCCCAAATCATCGCCAACGAGATGGGCGTCGGAATTAAGACGACCGCCGGGCCCGCGATTGAACGACCGGGCGATTTGGCTGCGATTCTCTCGACCCTCGAGCCGGGGGATGTCTTGTTCATCGACGAGATCCATCGCTTGAGCCGGACGATTGAAGAAATTCTTTATCCGGCGATGGAAGACTACTGTCTCGACATCGTCTATGGGCAAGGGGAGATGGCTCGTAGCGTCCGCATCGACCTACCACCGTTTACGCTTGTCGGCGCGACGACACGAGCAGGGATGTTGTCGGCGCCTTTACGTGACCGTTTCGGTGTCACGTTGAAGCTCGAATATTACGAAACACATGAGTTAGCGGCCATCGTCAGCCGGACGGCCCAGTTGTTCCGTCTCTCGATTTCACCGGAGGCGAGCGGTGCGATTGCGAAACGCTCACGAGGGACGCCACGAGTTGCAAACCGTCTCTTGCGTCGTGTCCGTGATTTCGCACAAGTGGCTGGTACGAAAGAAATCGATCCAGT
Organism: Exiguobacterium sp. s140; assembly: GCF_018617035.1. Taxonomy (GTDB): domain Bacteria; phylum Bacillota; class Bacilli; order Exiguobacteriales; family Exiguobacteriaceae; genus Exiguobacterium; species Exiguobacterium profundum. The sequence continues at coordinate 1,263,413 of NZ_JACSJK010000001.1, read as the reverse complement.
GCTCGCATCTGATGCGCTCGACCGGCTACACGTCGATGCGCTCGGACTCGATGAAGTTGACCATCGATTGCTTCGGGCCATGGTGGAGCGGTTCGGAGGTGGACCGGTCGGGCTTGAGACGCTCGCTGCGACCATCGGTGAGGATGCTCAGACGATTGAGGATGTCTATGAGCCCTATTTATTACAACAAGGATTCTTGCAGCGCACGCCGCGAGGACGGATGATCACACAGTTTGCCAAGTCGCATTTTGGTTATGAAGAGGAAGAGGAGTAAGGTATGCAAGACATTCAATTGAACGTAAACGATTATGATTTTGAATTGCCAGAAGAGTTGATCGCGCAAGTCCCATTGCTCGATCGGACGAGCTCACGCTTGCTCGTATTAGACCGCGAGACAGGGGACATCGAACATCGTCATTTCCGTGACGTGCTCGATTACTTGAACGAAGGGGATGCGCTCGTCGTCAACGATTCGCGCGTCTTACCGGCACGCCTTTTTGGGGCGAAGCAAGAAACAGGCGGGAAAGTCGAACTGCTCTTGTTGAAACAGACGGAAGATAATGTATGGGAAGCACTTGTCAAACCGGCGAAAAAAGTTCGCGTCGGGTCCATCGTCGAGTTCGGGGACGGTCTTCTCCGTGCGGAATGTGTCGAGGAACTCCCAGAAGGCGGACGTCGATTCAAGTTTGACTACGACGGCATCTTCTATGAGATTTTAGACGAGCTTGGAACGATGCCGCTCCCACCGTACATTCGCGAACAACTCGATGACCAAGACCGCTATCAAACGGTCTATGCCCGTGAACGAGGCAGTGCGGCCGCTCCGACAGCCGGTCTTCATTTCACCGAGGAACTGCTCGAAGCAGCGAAAGCGAAAGGGGTTCGGTTGATCCCGCTCACCCTTCACGTCGGTCTCGGGACGTTCCGTCCGGTGACGGCTGATTCGATCGAGGAACATACGATGCATAGTGAATATTTCGAGTTGTCGGCTGAATCGGCAGCTGCGCTTCGAGAGATTCGAGCGAATGGCGGTCGCATCTTTGCGGTCGGGACGACATCGACGCGCACGCTTGAGACGATCATGCGAGATCACGGGGACTTCGTCGAGTCATCGGGCTGGACGGATATCTTTATTTACCCTGGTGTTGAGTTAAAGGCAATCGATGGATTGATCACGAACTTCCATCTCCCTAAATCAACGCTCGTCATGCTCGTCTCGGCGTTCGCGACGCGCGACATCATCTTACACGCTTATCGGACTGCGGTCGCAGAACGATACCGCTTCTTCAGCTTTGGAGATGCGATGCTCATCACGAGGAAGGAAGTAACAAAATGACAAAACATGCAGTCACATACGAACACATCCACACATGTAAACAGACCGGAGCGCGGCACGGAATCGTCCATACGCCGCACGGGTCGTTCGAGACACCGGTCTTCATGCCAGTCGGGACGCAAGCGAGCGTCAAGACGATGGCACCTGAACAGGTCAAGGCGATGGGTGCGAACATTATCTTGTCGAACACCTATCATCTCTGGGTTCGTCCAGGACATGAGGTCATCAAACAAGCGGGTGGACTTCATAAGTTCATGAACTGGGACGGGGCAATCCTCACGGACTCGGGTGGATTCCAAGTGTTCTCACTAGCCGACCTCCGAAACATTCAAGAGGAAGGCGTACATTTCCGTAACCATTTGAACGGAGACAAGTTATTCTTGTCACCAGAAAAAGCGATGGAGATTCAAAACGCGCTCGGGTCGGACATCATGATGGCATTTGACGAGTGCCCGCCTTATCCGGCGACACATGAATATATGAAAAAATCGGTCGAGCGGACGAGCCGTTGGGCGGAACGTTGCCTCGAGGCACACGAACGTCCAGAAGACCAGGCGCTCTTCGGCATCATCCAAGGTGGAGAATATGAGGACCTTCGTCGTCAAAGCGCCCAAGACCTCGTCTCACTTGATTTCCCAGGATATGCGGTCGGTGGTCTCTCGGTCGGTGAACCGAAAGACGTCATGTATCGTGCCCTCGAATTCACGACGCCGCTCATGCCAGAGAACAAACCGCGTTATTTGATGGGCGTCGGCTCACCGGATGCGTTGATTGAAGGGTCGATTCGCGGGATCGACATGTTCGACTGTGTCCTTCCGACACGTATTGCACGAAACGGAACGCTCATGACGTCGAAAGGTCGCGTCACGATCAAACAAGCGAAATATAAGACGGACTTCGGTCCAATCGATGAGAAGTGTGACTGTAATACGTGTAAGAATTACTCGCGCGCGTACGTTCACCACTTGATTCGAGCGGATGAGATGTTTGGTCTTCACTTGTGTACGACACACAATCTTCACTTCCTTGTGAAGTTGATGGAGCAGGTTCGTCAAGCGATTCGTGAAGACCGCTTGCTCGATTTCAAAGAAGAGTTCTTTGAAGAATACGGCTACAACAAGCCGAACGCGAAGAATTTCTAAGCAATCATGTCGGACATTGTGTGACAATGCTTCAGTTTCACGGTATAATGAACCTGATATTGAAGGAAAGGGTGAATGTTACTCATGGAAACACTCGTTGCGTTATTACCAATGATCTTGATTTTCGTCGTATTTTACTTCCTTTTGATTCGTCCACAGACGAAACGCCAAAAAGAAGTACAAGCGATGCAAAACGCCCTCGAGCGTGGCGACAGCGTTGTCACAATCGGTGGTTTACACGGCGTCGTTCATCAAATCGAAGACACACATGTCGTTTTGAAATGCGATCAATCGCTTCTCCGCTTCAACCGAAGCGCAATTGCGGAAGTCGTGAAAAAAGCGAATGCCTCATTTGAGGAATAAGCAAGTAAGCGTCTGACCATCATGGTCAGACGCTTTTTTGTGTGGCTAGAAGTTGGGGGAGGATTCTTCGAGCGGCTTCTTGTCCGCCATAGACGGCTCTTGCGAACGGACCAAGAATCGTGATGCACTCGGGTCGAACGCAGGTGCGACATAGAGATGGATGAAGTTTGTTGTTTCCAGTTCGATAACGGGTCAGTGAGTCGATCGACAATAATCAAATCCTCCAAATACCCGCCTTGTTTATGTGAGGGTGAGGGTCATTCCGTGTACACCAGCACCAATAATTAATAACTTTGTATGTTCCACAATCATAGAGAATCCTCTCAAAAAAAGTAATAATTACGATTTAAAGCATATAAAGATGACTTCTTTTTGTCAAAACGAATCGGATTCAAATTTTATCCACCTCATTTCGAAAAATCGATTTGATTTGTGAAAACGTTTGCATTAATGTCAAGTTGAGAAGAAATCCGAGATGAAGGAGAACGAATGACATGGACGTGAAACGATTGATTAACTCGATGAAGAAGTGGAAAGGCTGGACCATAAAACGAAGTGGTACGAAACAGAAAGGACGCTCGTCCCTGAGACGACGGATGTCCATCGCACTCATTCCGACGATCATTGCGCTCGTCATTGTCGGCGCGCTCGGATCTTATCAATTAAGACAATCGACTGCCGCTTATGACCGGGTCCTCAGTGAAGGCATGCAGGAGATGCTGCTTGCAGAGAATCTATCCCTAGCGGTGACGGATGCCGAACGATACTTGAATTACTATATGCTTGTGGCCAATCCGAAGACGCTCATCAGTTTACAGGGTGCTCAAGAGCAGCGAGACGAATTGATGAAGAAGCTGAAGGCATCATCATCTGATGAAAAGGTCTTGTCTTGGTTGGGCGATTTGGAGAAATTTAACGAGCTATTAGACCGTGAGATGAACCGTGCCGTCGAACTTCGTCAACAACAGGACGAAATCGGATATAAGACGGTGCTCAACACAAGTGTGACACCGACGACAGACCGTGTTCGGATGACGGTGACAGACCTTGTTGAATACAAGGACGAACTCCTCGCATCCGAGACGAAAGCTGTACAGGCCGAAGCGGAGAGTTCAATCCTCTGGATGCTCATCATCAGCATTGGCGGTGTCGTGATTGGAATTCTGTCTTTACTTGCCTTACAGCGCCTCTTCTTAAAACCGATCAATCGACTTGGTCGTCAGGCACGCATCATGGCAGAAGGGGATTTGACGGGAGAAGATATCGAGGTCGCCTCTAACGATGAACTAGGAGACCTGGTAACGGCATTCAATGAAATGAAGCATAACCTAGTCGGCTTGATTCGGCGTGTTGGAGAAGCATCGGACAAAGTGACCGCTTATTCTGAAGAACTTTACGCAAGCACAGACCATGTCGCGACAACGACCCAAGGTGTCTCCCGATTGTTCGAAGAGATGAATGTGGCTGCGCAAGGATCCTCGAAGCGAGCAGAAGAAGGGACGATTGGCGTCAATCAAGCGGTGGATGGATTGAATCAAATCGCTGCGGCCTCACAAGGTGTGAATGAGCAGACGATACATACACTTGAGGCGGCGAACGGTGGACTTGAGACCGTTCAATTGGCAGAGAAACGGATGCAAGAAATTCGCCGTGCCAACGAGCTCACTCAACAGATGGTGAACCGTCTATCGAACCAATCGCTTGAAATCGAGAAAATCACCCGTTCGATCACGGCGATCACGGAACAGACGAACTTACTTGCCTTAAACGCGGCGATTGAAGCAGCACGTGCGGGTGAGCACGGAAAAGGGTTTGCCGTCGTCGCGGCAGAAGTGAGAAAGCTCGCTGAGGAATCGAAACAATCCGCCATTCAAATCCAGACCGTCGTCCGTGACATTCAACGTGACACGGAGCAAGTCGAATCGGCGTTCGAAGAATCGAGCGTACATGTGGAGAATGGGGTATCGCAAATGGGAGAAGTGGCCGAGGCGTTCCGTGAGATCGTATCGGTCATCGAAGAGACGTCCCGTCAAATGAGTGAGATTGCGGCAGCAACAGAAGAAGTGAGCGCCAATACGACTGAAGTTGCCGTCTCTGTTGAAGATATGTCGACAAACGCCGTCTCGACACAGCGAAGCGTCGAAGAAGCCGGTGCGAACGTCGAAGAACAGCTTGCCGCCATTCAAGAAATCAACGGCATCGCTGAAACGATGAGTCACATGTCGTCTGAATTAAAAGATGTCGTCCATCTGTTTAAAACGACATAACAAATGCCCTGACGCGCGTGTCAGGGCATTGTTCGTTACATTAATAGGATTAGACTTGTCGCCATGACGATCATACCAGCAACCATTCCATACATGGAATGATGGGCGTGTCCGTATTCACGGGCGGCAGGGAGCAATTCGTCAAGCGAGATGAAGACCATGATGCCACCGACCGCCGCGAACAAGAGTCCGAAGACGGTGTCGCTCAAGAACGGCATGAGTAACAAGAATCCGATGGCCGCTCCAGCTGGCTCGGCAAGCCCTGACAACATCGAAAGCTTGAACGCCTTCTTCCGTGAGCCCGTCGCATAATAAATCGGGACGGAGACGGCAATCCCTTCTGGAATGTTGTGTAGGGCGATGGCGATGGCGATGGCTAAGCCGACGGTCGGGTCATCTAGTGCCGAGACGAACGTCGCAAGTCCTTCTGGGAAATTGTGAATCCCGATGGCGAGTGCCATGAAAATCCCCATTTTTTTTAGTCGATTTTGTACCTCTGGATGGTTGATTGGAGCCGCTTCATTTGTCGTCGTCGTTGCAAGTTCATGTGTTGTCGGGTCATTCTGCATCGACTCGACAAACTTGACTTCGTGTGGATTCTCCATTTTCGGAATGAACTTATCGATCATGCCAATCAAGAACATCCCACCGAAGAATGCGAGAACGGTGTAGATTGTACCCGTATATTCTCCGTGAGCGCCGACGAGTTCCTCGAGCGCTTTCGGGAAAATCTCGATGAACGACACGTAAATCATGACGCCTCCGGAAAATCCAAGCGAGATGGAGAGGAATGCTGTGTTCGTCCGTTTCGCAAAGAATGCGATCATACTCCCGATTCCGGTAGCTAGACCGGCGAATAGAGTAAGGAGAAAGGCATAAATAACTGTGCTGTCCATATGGAAAGACTCCTTTGATGTTTTGATGTTAGCTACATCATACATGAAGTTTTGCCCATGCACAACATTTAGTCTTATATGCAAACTCAGTCGAACAATCCGTGAAGGTCGTTACAATTTTAGGAAAATGATTGATAAATGTTTAGAAAATTTGTAATGTTAACGAGAGAAGTTTTTATCAAGAACAGTGGTTTGGAAAGGAAATAGTCGTATGTACAAAAAAGGCAACATTGCGATTTTTGCGATCATCATGATTGCGACAATCCTGCTCGCAGTGTTCACGACACCATGGGTCGTTAAGAACACGAACCTCGGACTCGACTTAAAAGGTGGATTCGAAGTTTTGTATGAAGTACAACCGCTCGAAGACGGCGACGTCATCGACAAATCAGCGATGAATGCAACCGTTCGCGCCATCAATAACCGAATCAACGTCCTCGGAGTTTCTGAACCGGACGTTCGAATCGAAGAAAACAATCGCATCCGCGTCCAGCTCGCGGGCGTATCGAACCAAAACGAAGCGCGCGAGGTTCTCTCGTCTACGGCACAATTGACATTCCGTGACGTGAACGACAACGTCTTGCTCGATGGGAAAGACTTGGCGCCGCGTGGGGCAGCGCTCAGCTACAACCAACAAGGACAACCGGTCGTTGAGTTGACGCTTCAATCGGCTGAAAAGTTTGGTGAAGTGACATCCGAGATTGCACAACGCCCAGCTCCTGAGAACCGTCTGGTCATTTGGCTCGACTATGAAGAGGGCGACACATATGAGGAAGAAGTTCAAAAAGAGAACTCGAAGATTGTGTCAGATGCTTCGGTAACGAGCCCGATCCTATCGGATAAAGCCATCATCTCAGGTGGTGGAATTGACGCGGAAAGCGGTCAACGCCTTGCGGACATCTTGAACGCAGGGGCGCTCCCGGTCAAATTAGATGAGATTTACTCGACATCCGTATCGGCCCAGTTCGGTCAAGATGCTTTAGAAGAAACGGTATTTGCCGCAACAATCGGAATCATCGCTGTATTCCTCTTCATGTTGTTCTTCTATCGTCTCCCAGGACTCGTGTCGATCATCACGCTTGTTCTGTACATCAACTTGATCATGTTGTTCTTCAACGGAATCAATGCGGTCTTGACGCTCCCAGGGATTGCGGCACTCGTCCTCGGGGTCGGTATGGCAGTCGATGCGAACATTATTACCGCGGAACGAATCAAAGACGAACTCCGCTCTGGAAAATCGGTCTTATCGGCATTCCGTGCAGGTAACCGTCGTTCCCTCAGTACGATCATCGATGCTAACTTGACGACGCTCATCTCGGCTGCGGTCTTGTTCTATTTCGGACAAAGCTCGGTCAAAGGGTTCGCCGTCATGCTCATGATCTCAATCGGGATGACGTTCATCTCGAACGTATTCATCTCACGTTATTTGATGCACCTCCTTGTCTCAAGTCGTCTGTTCGACAAACGCAAAGGATGGTTTGGTGTGAAGGAGAGTGAAATCCGTGAACTTTAAGCTTACTGAATGGAATTACGTGAAACATATGCGCACGATGTTCTTGGTTTCGACGGCGATCGTCGTTCTCGGAATCGGTCTCTTGTTCTTCCGTGGGTTGAACCTCGGAATCGATTTTGCTTCAGGGACGCGGGTCGAAGTACTAACGGAAGAACGTGTGTCGCAAGAAGAATTCACGAAAGCGTTTAACGATGCCGGAGTTGACCAAGAGATTTCAAGCGTCCAATATGCAAATGAAGGTCGCTTGGCATACGTGACGTTCGTTGGCCAATTGGGACAAGAGGAAGTCGCGAACGTCAAGACGGCGTTCACTGAACAATTCGGGAACGACCCGAACATCAGCACCGTCTCGGCTCAAGTCGGTCGTGACTTGGCGAAAAATGCTTTGTATGCGGTAGCCGTCGCATCAATCGGGATTATTCTCTACATCACGGTGCGTTTCCAATTCTCATATGCACTTGCAACTGTTATCGCGATGTTACACGATGCCTTCTTCATGATTGTCGCGTTCTCGCTCTTTGGGATCGAGGTCAACTTGTACTTTATCGCCGCGATCTTGACCATCATCGGTTACTCGGTCAACGATACAATCGTAACGTTCGACCGGGTCCGCGAGAACATCACGTCGTATGAAAAGGAACGAAAAATCAAGTCGATGGACGTCTATGAGTCGATCATCAACAAGTCGATTCAAGAGACGATCGTACGGTCCGTGAATACGGTCATCACGGTACTCGTTACAGCGATTGCCTTGTACGTGTTCGGTGCCGAGTCGATTCGCAGCTTCTCGCTCGCGCTCATCGTCGGACTTTTCATGGGGATGTATTCTTCGATCTTCATTGCATCGTATTTATGGCTCCTCATCAAACGTACGACAATCAACAAGAAAAAAGATACGCCGGTCACAGAGGCGTAACAAGTGGGTCTCCCTTCAATCGGGAGACCTTTTCAAATGTCAAGACGGCACATCTTTCACGCGGTCTGCTATAATCTACAATTGATTGGAGTGAAGGACATGTACCATTCGAAAAAACAGTGGCTCTATCCGGAAACAAATCCGGACGACGTCACGCGTTTACAAAACGAATTAAATATATCAGCACAACTGGCGACGTTGCTCGTTCAGCGTGGTCATCAAGACGTAGAAGCGGCCAAGGCATTCTTGTATGCCGAGGAAGAACTCGTCTTTCATGACCCGTACTTGTTTGAACAGATGGAGAAAGTCGTCACCCGCATTAAACAGGCGGCAGACGATGGGGAGATGGTGCTCATCTATGGTGACTACGATGTCGACGGGGTCAGTGCCTCATCCGTCATGTGGCACGCGTTGACCGAAATCGGTGTCATGGCCGAGTGTTATATCCCGAACCGTTTCACGGAAGGATATGGACCGAACAAAGAAGCGTTCCAATGGGCGGCGAACGAGGGATTCACCTTGGTCATCACGGTGGATTGCGGAATTTCAGGGATTGAAGAAGCGACACTCTTAAAAGACCTTGGCGTCGATTTGATCATCACGGACCACCACGAGCCGAAAGAGACATTGCCGGACGCCTATGCGATCATTCATCCGCATATCGACCCGGGGTATCCATACGACAAACTCGCCGGAGCGGGAGTCGCCCTCAAAGTGGCACACGCCGTTTTAGGAAGAATGCCGGAAGAACTCCTTGATTTGGCTGTCCTCGGAACGATTGCCGACCTCGTCCCGTTAGACGGTGAAAACCGGTTGCTTGCGAAGAAGGGGATTGCCGCGCTCGAGGCTTCAAAACGTCCAGGTATTCTAGCATTACGTGAAGTATGTGGTCTCGGTGACAGCGTATTGAACGAAGAGTCGGTCGGTTTCGCGTTCGGTCCACGCATCAATGCCGCGGGTCGACTCGATTCAGCGATGCCGGCATTACAAATGCTCCTGGCTGAACATGTCGAGGAAGCGCTCGAGCTCGCAAAACAGCTCGATAAGCAAAACAAAGAACGTCAAGACATCGTCAAGACAATCGCTGCTGAAGCGAAAGAACTCGTTGAAGCATCGATGACCGAGGACCGTGTACTCGTCGTGGCGAGTGAGAAGTGGAATCCTGGCGTTGTCGGGATTGTCGCATCTCGTCTCGTCGAGGCGTACTATCGTCCAGTCATCCTCCTTTGCCACGACCCTGAGACGGGTAAGGCGAAAGGATCGGGGCGCTCCATCGATGGATTTGACCTCTTCAAGGAACTTTCGAAGAATGAAGATATTTTGCCACACTTTGGTGGACATCCAGCCGCGGCCGGGATGACCCTTCAGTCGGAACATGTCGCCGAACTACGAGAGCGACTGAACCATCAGGCGGAGTCCATCCCGGATGACGTGTTTGTACCACGAGTCAACGTCGACTTGAAACTCTCCGTTAACGACGTTTCGCTCGACTTGATCTCAGAAATCGGAAAGCTCGCGCCGTTTGGTATGGGGAATCCATCCCCTCGTGTCGTCGTCGCAGATGCGAAACTGCGAGATATTCGCCAAATCGGACGGGATGCCACGCATTTGAAAGTACAGCTCGCCGGAGACAAGCGTGAGCTCGATGGCATCGGATTTGGATTCGGGCACGTCGTTTCAGAGATTTCAAAGATGGCTCATATCTCGGTGATGGGAAGTCTTCAAGTCAACGAATGGAACGGAATGCGTAAGCCCCAGCTCATGATTCAAGATTTACGGGTCGATGACTTCCAAGTGTTTGACTATCGTGGGAAGAAAAAATCAATGCAAGATTTGAAAGATTTGCCGAAAGACCAGACGTCATTTTTATCTTTCCGAGGGACGAACGAAGATTTTCCACTCCATGAAGGAGATGAACCGCTCAACCGTTTCGTCGTTCTGCTCGATCTTCCGGACGATGAAGAGGTGCTCGCAGAAAAACTTCATGAGGGGATCGAACGTATTTATTGTGCCTTCGGTCAAGGAGACTCGTTCTTTGAACGTCTTCCGTCCCGTGAGGATTTCCGAACGTATTATGTCCATATGGCAACGTGCGAACGGAAAAATCTACGTGAAAACCTGATTCGTCTGTCAAAAGAGCGAAAATGGTCAAAAAATACGATTCAATTTATGCATCAAGTATTCTCTGAACTCGAATTTCTTGTTACAATGGAAGACGGACTGCCTGGAGTCAATCCAGAAGCACCGAAACGCGATTTGACCGAGGCGCCGTGCTATCAACGCCGGATTGGGCGCCAACAACTCGAAGAGCGTTTCGTATACGCGTCATTGGCGGAGCTCAAAGAGCGGTTACAATCGTTGCGATCGAACAAGATGCAGGAGGCATACACATAAAATGGATTTCAAACAGCATATTAAAGAAGTAGCAGATTATCCGAAGGAAGGAATCAGCTTCAAAGATATCACGTCACTCATGCAAGATGGCGAAGTCTACAAGAAAGCGGTAGATGAGCTCGTCGTTTATGCACGTGAACGTGGAGCGGAGTTGATCGCTGGTCCGGAAGCACGCGGATTCGTCGTCGGTTGCCCGGCAGCGTATGCGCTCGAACTCGGGTTCGTACCAGTACGTAAAGAAGGAAAGTTACCACGTGAGACAGTACGAGTTTCATACGGTCTTGAGTATGGGACGGACATTTTAACGATGCACAAAGATTCAATCCAACCTGGACAACAAGTCGTCATCTTGGATGACTTGCTCGCAACAGGTGGTACGATTGAAGCGACGATTAAAATGATTGAACAACTCGGTGGAGTTGTTGCGGGAATCGGGTTCTTGATTGAACTCGATGGACTTGGTGGACGTGAGCGTCTCGAAGGATACGACGTGTTCTCACTCATCCGCTACGAAGACTAATTTGAACGGGAAGCGACATGCTTCCCGTTTTTGAATAGTTTTTAAGGAAAATAACTTACAACCTTTGACAGGTCGTCAGATTTTTTCGATAATGGTTATAAAAATCATAGAATCTTGAATACAAACTACTACCATGCTGCGACGAATCCGAGGCGATTGGAGCGGTTAGAAAAAGGGTGTCGAATGTTATGACCAAAAAACAAATCGTAAGTATTGAGGATCTTCTCGACGCGCTCGGGGAGTATATGGGTGACGACGATATAGCCGAAGTGAAACGCGCTTACGAATACGCAAAACTTCATCATACCGGTCAGTTCCGACGTTCGGGCGAGCCCTATATCCTCCATCCGGTTCAAGTGGCCGGCATTCTCGTTGATATCGGCTTAGACGCCACAACGATTGTTGGAGCGCTCTTGCATGATGTTGTTGAAGATACGGATATTTCGTTACAGCAATTGACGGACGATTTTGGTCCAGACGTGGCCATGCTCGTCGATGGCGTCACGAAACTTGGGAAGATCAAATATAAATCGAAAAAAGAAGAACTTGCTGAAAACCACCGGAAGATGATTATCGCCATGGCAGAAGACGTGCGCGTGATCCTGATCAAACTTGCGGACAGGCTTCACAATATGCGGACGCTTCAGCATATGCCGAAAGAAAAACAAGTCCAAAAAGCGGAAGAGACGCTCGAAATCTTTGCTCCGCTCGCGCACCGGATGGGGATCTCGACAATCAAGTGGGAGCTCGAAGATATTTCGTTACGTTATATCAACCCGCAGCAATACTATAAGATCGTCTCGATGATGAAACAGAAACGGACGGAACGGGAAGCACTCGTCACCTCTGTCATCACGGAAGTGAACAGGGTTCTTGAGGAAGTGCATATCGATGCCGACGTGAACGGTCGACCGAAGCACATCTATTCTATCTATAACAAGATGGTGAAGCATAAAAAAGAGTTCAATGAAATTTACGATTTGATGGCGGTCCGCATTATCGTCGATTCGATTCGTGATTGTTATGCCGTGCTCGGAATCATCCATACGCAATACAAGCCGATGCCGGGACGTTTCAAAGATTATATCGCCATGCCGAAGCCGAACATGTATCAGTCGCTCCATACGACCGTGATCGGTCCGAAAGGTGAGCCGCTCGAAGTCCAAATTCGGACGAAAGACATGCATTTCATCGCTGAGTTCGGGATTGCGGCACACTGGGCGTATAAAGAAGGGAAAAACGTCTCGACGAACGGATTCGACGAGAAGATCGCCCACCTTCGTGAAATCCTCGAGCTGCAAAAGGATACGACGGATGCCGAGGAATTCATGGAGTCCCTCAAAGTTGATTTCTTTAGCGACATGCTGTACGTCTTCACACCAAAAGGAGACGTATTCGAGTTGCCGAAGGGCTCAGTCCCAATCGACTATGCGTACCGGATTCATACGGAGATCGGGCACCGGATGACGGGTGCGAAAGTGAACGGCCGGATGGTACCGCTCGACTACAAACTCGAGACGGGTGACATCATCGAAATTATCACGTCGAAGCATAGTTACGGACCGAGTAAGGATTGGTTGAAGCTCGCTGTTTCGAGCCAGGCGAAGAACAAGATTCGTCAATGGTTCAAACGTCAACAGCGTGAAGAAAACGTCGAGAAAGGGAAAGATCTCGTCGAGGCAGAAATCAAGAAACTCGGTTTTGAACCGAAAGAAGTGATCGATGAGCCGGCACTCAGTATCGTCGTCGAGAAGTTCAACTTCGGGAACGAGGAAGAGATGTATGCTGCAGTCGGTTATCAAGGCATCACTGCCGCTCAAGTCGCGCATAAGTTGACGGAGAAGCAGCGCAAAGAGCCGAAACTCGAGCTCTCTGAAGCCATCAGCGAATTGAAAGTCAGTCAGGCGCCGAAGAAGAAAACGGCAGAGGCGGGCGTGACGGTCAAAGGAATCGACAACATGCTCGTGCGCATGAGCCGTTGCTGTAACCCGGTACCGGGAGATGAAATCGTCGGATACATCACCCGTGGACGCGGCGTCTCGATTCACCGGAAAGACTGCTTGAACATCGTCAACGAACAACATCCGGAGCGTCTCCTTGACGTCGAATGGGAAGTCGGACAGGCGAAAGAGAAGAACTATAACGTCGATATCGAAATCACGGGATATGATCGTTCAGGTCTCTTGAACGATGTCCTTCAGGCGGTATCGGCGACGAATACGAATATCGTGGCCGTCAGTGGTCGGGGCGACCAAAATAAACAAGCTCGCATCTCGATGACGATCTCGATTCCGAACGTGAATCACTTGCAGAAAGTTGTCGAGCGCATTAAACAAATCTCAGACGTGTATTCGGTCAGCCGAGTCATGATGACGTGACGAAAGGAAGAGGAACGTGCGTGTATTATTGCAACGAGTGAAAGAAGCATCGGTCACAGTGGAGGAAGAAGTCGTCGGGGCAATCAACGCCGGATACTTGCTTCTCGTCGGTGTGACACATGAAGATACAGAAGAGGAAGTGAACTGGCTCGCCGACAAGGTGACCGGGCTTCGCGTCTTCGAGGACGATCAAGAAAAGATGAACTTATCGATTCAAGATGTGGCCGGTCAAATTTTGTCGGTCTCGCAATTCACATTGTATGGAGATACGATGAAAGGACGGCGACCTGCTTTCACAAAGGCCGCCAAACCGGATATCGCTGAAACGCTCTATGAAAAATTCAATGAGCGACTCCGGTCGAACGGGCTCATCGTCGAGACGGGACGCTTCGGGGCGATGATGGACGTCGCACTTGTCAATGACGGACCGGTCACACTCATGCTCGAAAAAAACGCTTGACAGATGCCGGCTTGATTCGGCATCATGAAGCATATAGTCAAACACCTACGATAAAGAAGAGTACGGTCAACCCACCAGCAAAGAGAGCGATGCCTTGGCTGAAAGCATCGACTGGATGATGACCCGAACGACACTTTGGAGGTGCTCCCTTGAAAACGAGTAGGGGGAGCCGTCTCATCGGGCGTTAACCGATTTCGAGTGGCAGAGTTTCAAGTGATGGCTCTGCAACGAGGGTGGTACCACGGGAAACTGACACAGGCTCTCGTCCCTTTGCGGACGAGGGCCTTTTTGTATTTTTTAAGGAGGGAATTGTGATGATGAAAGCACCACGCGGTACACAAGACCTGCTTCCGGGCACGGTCGAGACGTGGCAATATGTCGAGGAAAAACTTCGCGACATGAGCGCCCGTTATAACTATAAAGAAATCCGCACACCAATCTTTGAAACGACGAACCTGTTCACACGCAGTGTCGGGGAAACGACGGACATCGTCCAAAAAGAGATGTTCACGCTCGTGAAGAAAGGGAAAGACGAGTACACGCTTCGCCCAGAAGGGACGGCATCAGTCATTCGTGCGTTCGTGACGAACAAACTATTCGGAAATCCGGACCAACCGACGAAGCTCTACTACATGGGACCGATGTTCCGCTACGAGCGCCCACAAAAAGGCCGCTTCCGTCAGCTTCACCAATACGGTGTCGAAGCAATCGGTAGTAGTGACCCGGCCGTTGACGCTGAGGTCATCAGCCTCGCCTACTCAATCTACAAGTCGTTTGGACTTCAGAAAATCAAAGTCGTCGTCAACTCGCTTGGGGACGCGGAAAGCCGCAACGCCCACCGCGATGCGCTCATCCGTCACTTCGAGCCGGTGGCAGGCGAGCTTTGCCAAGACTGCCAGTCACGTCTTTACAAGAACCCGCTTCGCATCTTGGATTGCAAGGTCGACCGTGATCATCCGTCGATGAAGACGGCACCGTCAATCCTTGAATATTTGAACGAAGAGTCGAAAGCCTACTTCGATCAAGTGCTCGCACAACTCGATGCACTCGGTGTCGCCTACGAAGTCGACCCGACACTCGTTCGTGGACTCGATTACTATACGCACACGGCGTTTGAAATCATGTCCGAGGCAGAAGGGTTCGGAGCCATCACGACACTTTGTGGCGGCGGACGTTACAACGGTCTCGTACAAGATATCGGTGGACCGGATATGCCGGGAGTCGGTTTTGGAATCGGATTGGAGCGCCTCATCCTTGCATTGGAGAATGAAGGAGTCTTACCTAAACTCGAGACAGGACTTGATGTCTTCATCGTCGCGCAAGGTGAAAAAGAAGTCGAATTGACGGCGACACGTCTCCTACAACTCCTCCGCATGGAAGGATTCAAGGCAGACCGTGATTACCAAGGGCGCAAGTTCAAAGGACAATTCAAACAGGCGGACCGCCTGAAAGCCAAGTTCACAGTCATCTTAGGGGATGACGAAGTCGAGCGCGGGGCAGCCGCCTTGAAAGATATGACGACTGGTGAACAAGTCGACGTGCCACTCTCGGCCGTCGCAGACAAAATTCGTGAACTATCGGAAGGAGCAGAACAATGATCGGACGCACACATATGAACGGCCGCGTGACAGAGTCACTCATCGGCCAAGAAGTACAATTAAAAGGATGGGTACAAAAACGTCGTGACCTCGGGGGCCTCATCTTCATCGACCTTCGTGACCGCACAGGGATCGTCCAAGTCGTCGTTCGCCCAGAGAACGAAGCAGTCCACCAACTCGCGGAAACAATCCGTAGTGAGTATGTCCTCGACGTGAAAGGAACGGTTCTCGAGCGTGAGAACAAGAACCCGAACATGCCGACAGGAAACATCGAAGTCATCGCGTCTGAGATCAACATCTTGAACGCGGCGAAGATGACACCAATCCCGATCGGTGACGAGGCAGAAAACGTCTCAGAAGACCTTCGCCTCAAATACCGTTACCTCGACCTCCGTCGTCCAGCGCTTCAAGAGACGTTCCGTCTCCGCTCGAAGACGTCGAACACGATTCGTAACTTCTTGACAGAGCAAGAGTTCCTTGAAGTCGAAACACCAATTTTGACGAAGTCGACACCAGAAGGCGCACGTGACTATCTCGTACCGAGCCGTGTCCACGGTGGTGAGTTCTACGCGCTCCCGCAATCACCACAGCTATTCAAACAGTTGCTCATGGTCGCAGGATTTGACCGTTACTTCCAAATCGCACGCTGCTTCCGTGACGAAGACCTTCGTGCAGACCGTCAACCTGAGTTCACGCAAGTCGACATCGAGACGAGCTTCATGGATATCGAAGACTTGATGGCGATGATGGAATCAATGATGGGTGAAGTCATGGAGTCATCACTCGATCGCACAGATACACCGGCTAAGTTCGAGCGTATGACATACGCGGAAGCGATGCGCCGTTTCGGTTCAGATAAGCCGGACACGCGTTTCGGTCTTGAACTCATCGATGTGGCAGACGCGGTGAAAGGTGCCGGCTTCAAAGTGTTCGACGCCGCACTCGAATCAAACGGGCAAGTCAAAGCAATCAACGTCAAAGGTGAGGCGGACAACTTCTCACGTAAAGACATCGACAAGCTTCAAGAGTTCACAGCGGTCTACGGTGCGAAAGGTCTCGCATGGCTCAAAGTGACAGCGGAAGGCTTGAACGGTCCGATCGCGAAGTTCTTCGACGAAACGTACGCACAGAAGTTGATCGAGGCAACGAATTCAGAAGCAGGTGACCTTCTCCTCTTCGTCGCATCGAAACCAACTGTCGTCGCTGACAGCCTTGGCGCACTCCGCGTCAAACTCGGACACGACCTCGGTCTCATCGACGAGTCGAAATTCAACTTCCTATGGGTGACAGACTTCCCACTCGTGACGTTTGAAGAAGAAGACGGTCGTTTCTATGCGAATCACCATCCGTTCACGATGCCAAACCGTGAAGACCTTCACCTTCTTGAGACAGACCCGGCAAGCGTACGCGCCATCGCCTATGACCTCGTCTTGAACGGTTACGAGCTCGGTGGCGGTTCACAGCGTATTTACGAGCGTGACATCCAGGAACGTATGTTTAAATTGCTCGGCTTTACGCAAGAAGAAGCGATTGAACAGTTCGGCTTCTTACTCGAAGCGTTCGAATACGGTACACCACCACACGCGGGAATCGCACTCGGTCTCGACCGTCTCGTCATGATTCTTGCAGGTCGTTCGAACCTTCGTGACACAATCGCCTTCCCGAAAACGGCTTCGGCAAGCGACTTGCTCACGCAAGCACCGAGCCCGGTCGCGGACGCGCAACTTGAAGAGTTGTCGATTCGTACGGCAGTAAAAGAGAAGAAATAAGCACAAAAAACGAGGGTTGCCATGGCAATCCTCGTTTTTGTATGGGTGAAACGGGTTTTGGATTTAACACGATGGTAGAAATTTAATGGGACACTTCCTCTTGTTAACGGTTATCCTCTTCTCGCTGCATATATTTCGCTGTTCGTTGCAACGCGAAACCAAACGCAAACAGCGAAGCGATGACGGCGGACATCGTGTATACCGAATCGATGAATGCCAGATAGATTCCGAACAGTCCAAGACCGAAACTCAAGAAGAAGAAAATGAGCAGTCTCGGATGTTGTTTCAGCGTCTGTTTCATCGGCTCGGAACGTTCAACTGACAACCTGTGCCGTCTGTGACGAGAAGATTCGAATTGAACACTTGGCCGTCACTCTTCAAGACGAGCGTACGACGGTCTTCGAGAAAATCGATTTTCATCTGTTCATCTAAAAACACTTTTGTCCAGTTTTTGATTAAGATTGGTCCGATGTTTGATTCGATTTCAACGTCTTCCGGAGTCGTCTCGGTTACGTATCGAATCTCAAAGATTCCGCTGTTCCCACAGCCACAACCTTCTGTCTCGTAAAAGAGGTGCATTTGTCCCTCGCGTTCGCCTTTCAATGACTCGATTCGTTCGAGGGCACGATTTGTAATGTGTACATGCATGTGTATCACTCCTTACTTCTATTATACGCCGTTTGAAAAAAGAATGAAAAAGGGATGCATCCTGTTTTCCACCTTTCGGAAAAAAGCGTACACTTAATGATGAGAAGGGGGAAGAGAGAATGATTTCACGTTTTTTTAGTTATTATCGACCACATAAAAAGTTATTCCTACTCGATTTTTCATTCGCAATTCTCGTCGGACTGCTTGAACTTGGATTTCCGCTTGCCGTTCAATGGTTCATCGACGACTTGTTGCCGGGTGGGGAATGGAACTGGATTATCATCGTCAGCATCGGCCTGTTGATTCTATACATATTGGCCATGATGATGCAGTACGTCGTCAACTACTGGGGACATAAGCTCGGCATCAACATCGAGACGGACATGCGAGAAGAGTTGTTCACGCATATCCATAAACAGTCATTCCGCTTCTTTGACAATCATAAGACCGGCCATTTGATGAGCCGGGTCACGAACGACTTGTTCGATATCGGGGAAGTGGCGCACCATGGGCCGGAAGACTTCTTTATCGCCATCATGACGTTACTCGGTGCGTTCGGGATCATGTTCTCGATCGACCCTGAACTCGCACTCGTCACCGTTGTCGCAGTACCGTTCCTCATCATCATGATCACGTATGCGAATAAGAACATGAACAAGGCGTGGCAAAAGATGTACACGAATATCGGGGAAGTGAACGCACGCGTCGAGGACAGTGTGTCTGGGGCACGCGTCGTCCAATCGTTTACGAACGAGGCGTTTGAAATCGGACGTTTCCAAAAAGACAACAACTTCTATCGCGGCTCGAAGATTGAAGCGTATCGCGTCATGAGTACGTCACTCGCAGGTATTTATATCACGACGCGTCTTATGACGTTGCTCGTCCTTGTGTACGGGGCGTACTTAACGTACGAGGGTCAGCTATCGTACGGACAACTCGTGGGATTCATCTTGTACATGAATTTACTCATCAAGCCGATTGAAAAGATCACGGCGCTTTTAGAAATGTATCCGAAAGGGATGGCAGGGTTCAAACGATTCACGCAGTTGCTTGATGAAGAGCCGGACATTGAGAACCGAGCGGATGCGACCGAGGTCGAAACGTTGACAGGCGATATCGTCTTCGATGACGTCTCATTCGGCTATTCAGACTACCGCCAAGTGTTGACAGATATTGACTTGTCGATCGAGGCAGGGACGACTGTTGCCTTAGTCGGGACGAGCGGGGCAGGGAAGACAACCATCTGTTCACTCATTCCGCGTTTTTATGACGTCACAAAGGGTGCCATCTCGATTGACGGCATGGATATCCGGAACATGACGAAAGAGAGTTTACGTCGTCAAATCGGAATTGTGCAACAAGATGTCTTCTTATTTGCGGGTACGCTACGGGAGAACATTGCTTACGGGAAACTGGATGCGACCGATGCAGAGATCATGCATGCGGTGGAAAAAGCACATCTCGGCACGCTCGTCGAAGAGCTCGAGCACGGTCTTGATACACAAATCGGAGAGCGTGGACTAAAACTCTCCGGAGGTCAGAAACAACGCATCGCCATTGCGCGTATGTTTTTGAAAAATCCGCCGATTTTAATACTCGATGAGGCGACCTCGGCGCTCGATACGGAGACCGAGGCCATCATTCAGGATTCATTAAATGAACTGGCAGCAAATCGAACGACGCTCATCATCGCGCACCGTTTAGCGACTGTAAGGAATGCCGACCGGATTCTTGTCGTGACGGCAGAAGGAATCGTAGAAGATGGAACGCACGAAGAACTCAGTCAAAAAGGTGGCGTCTTCACGAACCTGTTACAACGTCAACAACTATAAATCGAGGGCTGCCTGATAAAGGGCGGCCCTTTTTTGGCGTGATAACAGCATTTCGTGGGTAAATACTTATGGATGAACGAAAGCGGAGGAGGCAAAATACCATGAAAGCTGTACAAGTCGTAGGATATGGGGACGTTGACCAACTCCAAGTGGTTGATATCCCGAAACCGTCTCCGAAAGCAGGAGAAGTGCTGATCAAGGTACGCGCCTGCGTGATTAACAATACGGAAATATGGATGCGAGAAGGGGCTTATGGAGCTCGGGAGAAGTCAGGATGGCGCCCGGAAGGCGTCCAGTTCCCACGCATTCCCGGTTCAGACATCACTGGTGAAGTCGTCGAGCTCGGATATGGGGTCGACCAAGGGATGATGGGTCGACACGTCGTCTTATTCCCGTTCACCTCGAGCGGACCTGAACGGAAGGAACACTTGTCGGACGATATGTCCTTTATTGGATCAGAGTATGACGGGGGCTACGCGGAGTATGTATCATGGCCGGCTGACCTTTGTTTTGACATGCCGCTTGATGATTTCGTCGAGAGTGCAGTCTTTTCCGTAAGTGGTCTCACGGCTTGGCATATGAACGAGCAGTTACACATCAGTTCCGGTGAGACGATTGTCGTCACTGGGGCAAGTGGCGGGGTCGGCTCACTCAACATCCAAATTGCGGCGAACGTATTCGGGGCGAATGTGTTCGCTATCGTCGGTGATTTGAAAAACGAGCAAGAGTTAAAAGCGCTTGGGGCGACCGAAGTGTTTTCCTACCGTTCTGAGACGCTCGCCGATGATATCATCGCTGCGAACGGTGGCCCGGTCGACGCGGTCCTTGATGTCGTGGGAGATGCGCTATTTGATGTATCTCTAAACATCTTGAAAAAGGGAGGGAAGTTCTGTATCTCTGGTTCGGCGGGAGGACAGACGACCCATCTCGACTTCCGGACGCTGTACTTGAAACATATCGCGATGTACGGGTCTGTTCTCGGGACACGATATGAATTCGCGGAGATGTTGCGCTCGATCGCCGAAGGGAAGCTAAAACCGGTCATTGACCGGACGTTCCCGCTTGAAGAGGCACGTGAGGCACAGGCGTATTTTAAACAATCGGGTAAGTTCGGAAAGATTGTGCTCATTCCGAACACATAAAAAGAGAGGAGATCTCCTCTCTTTTTCATGCGAATTTTACTTTGAGACGATCGACATAGGCGATGAACAGGCGGAACCGTTCTAGCCAAAACTGGAAGAATGGACCGATGAGGAAAATCGATAAGACGGTCCCGAAGAAAAGTGGCCCGCCGAGTGCCCAACCGATGAGACAAGCGGTCAGTTCCATCCAAGTCCTCATGGCACGGACGGACGTTTGGAAACGGTCTGCTAAGGCAAGCGTCAATCCATCGCGTGGACCGGCACCGTACCCGACGGCGACATAGAGACCAGCTCCCATTCCCATGACAAATATCCCGAACGTGAGCCAAACGACATTTACAAATAAGCCATCGAATGTCGGGAGCCATTGCTCGTTCAAAATCAGGTTCATAAATACCCCGACAAAGACCGCGTTGACGAGCGTGCCAAATTGAGGCCGGATTCGGTCGAGTATGTATTTGAATAGGACGAGTAGAAGTCCCACGCATAAGATGACTGTCCCGATTGAAATCGGAAGATGGTGAGCGATACCGATATGAAGGACGTCCCACGTGGAAACCCCGAGATTTGCCGTGATCATGATGGATGAACCGAGTGCGAGTAAGAACAACCCGGTCATGAAAAGACCCCATTTGAAGAGAATGCGTAAAAGATGGATGGATCGGACGTGCATGAACATCGCCTCGTTTCAATAGAATGATTGATTTATCTTAGCACAGGCGATTGAAAAACATAAAAAAAACGTCTCAGCTTATTGGCTGAGACGTGAGTTTTATTTCTTCGGTGATTTTTTTGCTTTGTTCTTTTTATAGTAATCGTAGACGAACGGTGCGACCGCCGTCGCAATTTTAATCAATGTTCCCATTTTGCCTTTCTTAGCCATTATGCTACACCCCTTTCTCTTCTAGAAGAATATATTCCACACAATTTGATTTTGAAAACATATTTCAAGCACATTCCAGCCTCATGACGGAGATCATAACCCATCATACTATAGAGTGGAGGAGGTCTATCGATGAAAACAATCATTTGGTACCAAAACGATTTACGTGTTGATGATCATTTGCCGCTCGAAGAAGCACTTCGCCATGACGATCCGATCGAAGGTCATTTTTTCATCAGTCCGAATCAGTTTGTTGAAAATCGTTATGGCGTCATTCCACTCGGGAACGAACGACTGCATTTTCTGAAGGAGTCATTAGAGGATGTGGCCGGCTCACTCGATGCACTTGGAATCCCATTTTACGTGCACGTCGGTCATCCGCTCGAAATGCTCGATCCATCCGACCGTCTCTTGTTTCAACGGGCCATCGGGTACAATGAGCGCCGACGTGAAAATGAAGTGATCAAAAAATGGAAAGGGACGTACGAGACGTTCGAAGGATTTACGTTGTTTGAAAAAGAAGATATCCCGTTTGAGAAAATGCCGTTTCTCTTCACGGAGTTTCGAAAAGCGGTCGAATATGATGTACGTCCCCGAGAACTGATTTCCCGTAAGGCGACGGCTGCCACACGCGAGGTGACGTTCCCATTTTCGATTCAAGAAGTAAAGCAAGACCCGAGGACGGCGTTTCCGTTCAAAGGTGGCGAATTGGCAGCGAAGCGTCGATTGAATGACTATTTGTCCGTGCCGATTCGAACGTACAAAGAAACGAGAAATGGTTTTGGTGTCGATGACTCGACGAAACTATCTTCTTATTTAGCGAACGGCTCGTTATCCCCACGACGGGTATTCTTTGAACTCGAGGCACATGAACGAACGCATGGGGTAAATGAATCAACGTACTGGCTGTACTTTGAACTATTATGGCGTGAGTTCTTTCAATGGGTCGCACTCGAGCAAGGGAAAAAGTTATTTCGATCACAAGGCATCCGGTCGAAACGGAAAGACTGGCGAGTCGATGCGGATGTCATTGAAAAATGGCGAAAGGGAGAGACGGGTGTTGATTTCGTAGATGCGTTTATGCGCGAACTGAATGCGACGGGATGGATGTCCAATCGGGGACGACAAATCGTGGCCAACTATTTCGCAAAGGAGTTGAAACAAGATTGGCGTTACGGGGCTTCCTACTTTGAATCGAAACTAATCGATTACGACGTGGCGAGCAATTGGGGGAATTGGGCGTACCAGGCGGGTGTCGGGAACGACTCGCGCGACCGCCGTTTCAACATCGAGCGTCAACAGTTCACGTATGACCCGGACCGTGCGTTTCGTAACAAATGGTTGTGACCAAACTGTCACGTGAAGTCGGCGTTTCTCATTGACTTCTTTTTACAGAAGCGCTATAGTTAAATCAACAGATGGGATACCTGAGGTGTACGAGAGCCGCCTTCGTTATTTTGAGCCAACACTTTGAATACGGGAGACCGAACTGCTAACCAGATCAACTGCCTCATCACGTGCAGGAGGACTTGTGAAGGAAACGCTAGGTCACCCACCTGCATACGCAGGTTCAAAAGCAAGGCATCGTCACGGCACTCCGGGCCCCATCGATTTTTTTGTAAATACGTCGCGAGACGTCTTTTTTTTGATTATAATTCCGAGTAAAATAGTATGAGAAAATAGAATTAGTTGGAGGAAGAAATATGCTACACCAGTTTTCACGAAATGAATTGGCCATCGGCTCTGAAGGCCTTGATGCTTTAAAGAATAAAACGGTCGCGATTTTAGGCGTCGGCGGTGTCGGCTCATTTGCGGCCGAGGCACTTGCGCGCAGTGGCGTCGGACGCATCGTCCTCGTCGATAAAGATGATATCGACATCACGAACGTCAACCGACAAATCCACGCACTATTGTCGACGGTCGGTCAACCGAAAGTCGAAGCGATGGGGAAACGTCTCCTTGACATCAACCCGGACTTAGACCTCGTCCAATTGAAGATGTTTTATACAGAAGAGACATACGAAGAGTTCTTTGCTCAAAAGATCGACTATGTCATCGATGCATCAGACACGATCATTTATAAAATTCATTTAATCGTAGAATGTAAGCGTCGCGGTATCCCGGTCATCTCGAGTATGGGGATGGCGAACAAAATGGACCCGACACGTATTAAAGTCGTCGACATTAAGGATACGTCATATGATCCAATCGCGAAGATGGTCCGTACCCGTCTACGTAAAGAGAAAATCTACAAAGGCGTCCCCGTCGTCTTCTCAGATGAGTCTCCAATCGTGACACGCGAAGACGTGAACGAGGTCGTCGGGAAGAAAGACGCGCCGATCCGCAAAGCGAAGATGCCACCGAGCTCGAACGCGTTCGTTCCATCGGTTGCAGGGCTTGTCGCTGCCGGCTATGTCATTAACGACTTGCTTGAAAAAGCGGGCGTCGAAATCAATCGCATCCAAAAATAAAACGACGCGGGCTCATTTCGAGTCGCGTCGTTTTTCCCAATAGTCGAGCCGCTTTTGGATTTGTTGCTCAAATCCACGTGGCGTCGGTTTATAGTAATTTGGTCGTTTTCTAGCCAAATTCTCTGGCCAATAGTTTTGAGGAACGAACCCGTCTTTTTCGTCATGTGGATATTTGTATCCGACCCCGTTTCCGAGTTCACGTGCTCCTGGACTATGGGCGTCACGCAGGTGTACGGGTACAGGCCCACCCTCAACTGTCCGGACGTGATGGAGCGCTTTGTCAATCGCGGTGATGACCGCATTCGATTTCGGTGCGGTCGCCAAATAGAGAACAGCCTCGGCAATCGGGATGCGGGCTTCCGGGAAACCGATGTACTCGCTCGCTCGTGCTGCTGCATCGACGATAAGAAGCGCGTTCGGATCGCTCATTCCGATATCTTCGGCAGCATGGACGTAAAGGCGACGCATGATGAAGCGTGGCGATTCGCCAGCCTCGATCATGACGGCTAACCAGTAAAGCGCAGCATCCGGGTCAGACCCACGGATCGATTTGATGAACGCCGAAATGACGTCATAATGTCGGTCACCCGTCTTATCGTATTTGATCGATTTCTGTTGAATCGACTCTTCTGCGACCTCAAGTGTGATATGAATCTGTCCTTCCACCTCAGGCGTTGTCAAGACGGCAAGTTCGAGTGCGTTCAATAAGACACGGTAGTCACCATCCGCCATTTTGATATAATGGTCTGCAGCAGCTTCATCCATCTTGACGGGATAACTTCCGAGACCACGTGAGTCGTGTAGAGCACGCTCAAGGACGATACGTAACTCCTCGGCACCTGGTGGCTCAAGTCGAAATACGGTCGCCCGTGACAAGAGAGCGGCGTTCACTTCAAAACTCGGGTTTTCGGTCGTCGCTCCGATGAGGACGAGCTTGCCGGACTCAAGGGCCGGGAGGAGCGCATCCTGCTGGAGCTTATTGAACCGGTGAATCTCATCTAAAAAGAGAATCGTCCGTTCGTCCTCATAATCATACCGGGACTCCGCTTCACGAATGACGTTCCGCAATTCATCGAGTTTGGCCGTGACGGCGTTCAATTGGACGAATGTCGCTTTCGTGTAATTCGAAATGACACGGGCGAGTGTCGTCTTCCCGGTGCCCGGTGGACCATATAAGATAATCGTACCGAGTCGGTCGGCTTCGATGGCACGGCGAAGCAGCTTGCCCTCGCCGATGATATGGCGCTGTCCGATCACGTCATCTAACGTTTCGGGGCGCATGCGGTTCGCGAGCGGTCCGCCATTCGATTGATGAAACAAATCAGGCATACGTAACCATTCCTTTCGACAAACGTTTGTTCGATTAGTATAACAGAAGGAGACTTGAAGATGAAAATATCTACAAAGGGCCGCTATGGCTTAACGATCATGATTGCATTAGCGCGTGAAACAGATAACAAGCCGCTCAGTTTAAAGAAGATTGCCGCACGCCATGAGTTGCCGGAGCATTATTTGGAGCAATTGATCGGTCCACTTCGTAACGGGGGACTCGTCAAGAGTGTACGGGGTGCGTACGGTGGCTACCAACTCGTCAAACCGGCAGAAGAAGTGACAGCGGGTGAAATCATTCGCTTGCTCGAGGGACCTTTAGCCATCGTTGAAGATTCTGAAGCAGATGATGCGGTGAAACGCAAGCTTTGGGATAAAATCAAAGAAGCCATCGATACCGTCCTTGACGAAACGACACTCGCGGACCTCGCTGAAGAAGAGTCAGACGGCTACATGTTTTATATTTAAGAACGAGGTGACCTTAGATGAACTATTTTGATCACGCTGCGACGACACCGATGCGACCGGAAGTCCTTGAAGCGATGACACCGTACTTTTTAGAGACGTATGGGAACGCGTCGAGCATCCATGGGATTGGACGTAACGCCCGGGCGGCGCTCGATTCTTCACGTCGCGTCCTCGCGAAGTGGATTGGTGCTTCACCGAACGAGATTGTATTCACGTCAGGTGGAACGGAGTCGGATAACTATGCCTTGTTCGGTGCGGCACATGCCCATCAGGAAAAAGGCAAACATATCATTACGACAAAAGTCGAGCACCACGCCGTGCTTCACGCGATGGAACAGCTCGAGCGTGAGGGCTTCGACGTCACGTATCTCGATGTCGATGTTTCGGGAGCCGTCACTGTCGACGCCGTTCGTTCAGCCTTACGGGATGACACGATTCTTGTATCGATCATGTATGGCAATAACGAAGTCGGGACGCGCCAACCGATTCACGAAATCGGTGAGTTGTTACAAGATCACCAGGCTCTCTTCCATACGGATGCGGTACAAGCGCTTGGTACAGAAGAAATTGATGTGAAGGCGATTCATGTCGATTTATTGTCGGCGTCCGCACATAAAGTGAATGGGCCAAAAGGTATCGGTTTTCTTTTCATGAAAACAGGTGTAAAATTAGCGTCACGTTCTTTCGGTGGACAACAAGAACGTAAACGTCGAGCCGGCACGGAAAATGTTCCGGGTGCCGTCGGATTCCAAAAAGCAGCTGAACTCGTCATGGCAGAGCGTGAAGACCGAGTGACTCTCTATGAGTCGCTCGATTTGGCACTACGTCAGCGTCTTGACGAACTAGGCGTAACTTATGAGGTGAACGGGTCAAATCGTTTACCTCACATCGTGAACTTATACCTTCCTGGAATTGACCTTGAACCCTTCCTCATCATGATGGATATGCGGGGCATGGCGATTTCAAGCGGAAGTGCCTGCACGGCAGGGTCGGTCGAACCGTCCCACGTATTGTCGGCGATGTACGGGGATTCAGAGCGGACGCGTCAGTCTGTTCGAATCAGTTTTGGCCACGGTAACTCGGTCGAGGACGCGAAACGGCTCGCGGAGCGACTACAAGTAGTCGTCTCGACATTTATGAACGGAGTGAGATAGATGAATTTACGCACGAAAGCCCCTGAAGAGACGACGGTCGTCGTCGGCATGTCAGGTGGCGTCGATTCATCGGTGACGGCCCAAGTGTTAAAAGAGCAAGGGTATAACGTCATCGGGATTTTTATGAAAAACTGGGACGACACGGACGAGAACGGTGTGTGTACGGCGACAGAGGACTATGAAGACGTCATCGCCGTCGCGAACCAAATCGGGATTCCGTATTACGCGGTCAACTTTGAAAAGGAATATTGGGACCGCGTCTTTGAATATTTCTTAGCGGAGTACCGTCTCGGTCGGACACCGAACCCGGACGTCATGTGTAACAAAGAAATCAAATTCAAGGCGTTCCTTGACCATGCGCTTCGACTCGGTGCCGATTTTGTCGCGACTGGACACTATGCGCAAGTGAAATATGTCGATGGCGAGCACCGTCTGTTACGAGGAAAAGACGACAACAAAGACCAAACGTATTTCTTGAACCAATTGTCTCAAGACCAGCTCGCGCGGACGATGTTCCCGATCGGTCATATGGACAAGAAAGATGTACGTGCGATTGCCGAAGAAGCAGGACTCGCGACGGCGAAGAAAAAAGATTCGACGGGAATCTGCTTTATCGGTGAGCGGAACTTTAAAGAGTTCTTATCGGAATACCTTCCATCACAGCCTGGTGAAATGCGGACGCTCGATGGCGTCGTCAAAGGACGTCATGACGGGTTGATGTATTATACGCTCGGACAACGTCACGGTCTCGGAATCGGTGGCGACGGGGACCCTTGGTTTGTCGTCGGGAAAGATGTTGAGAACAACGTCTTGTTCGTCGGACAAGGGTTCCATCACGACGCGCTCTACTCAGATGCGCTGCTCGCTTCGAAACTATCATGGACGGGAGCTGCTTCATCAGGAGAGTTCCGGGCGACGGCGAAGTTCCGTTATCGCCAACAAGATGTCCCGGTCACGATCGCTCCGCTCGAAAATGGCGAGGTCCTCGTCAAGTTCGATGAGCCACAACGTGCCATCACGCCAGGACAAGCGGTCGTCTTCTATGATGGCGACATCTGTCTCGGTGGGGCAACGATTGACGAAGCGTATCGAAACGGAAAACGACTCGACTATATCGGATGAGGTGATTGATATGAACGCAAACGAACAAGGCATCCAAGCGATGCAGCAAGGTGAATTCGAACGGGCAGCCAAACATTTCAATGAGGCCATTGAAGCGAACCCGACAGACCCGACTGGTTTCGTCAACATGGGGACGTTGCTTCAGGCAATCAATGATTACGATCGTGCCGTCATCTTCTATGACAAAGCGATTGAACTCGATGGCTCGTTCGGTGCCGCGCACTATGCGAAAGGCGCCCTTGCCTATGAACTTGAGCAATTGGAGTCAGCGGAGGCGTCGCTTCGCCAAGCGCTCCTTTCGGGGATGGACGATGCCGATCTTCACTTCATGCTCGGCTTGACGTACAAAGCGATGGGTGACTTCGTTCGTGCGATGCCACGCCTGCGTGAAGCGAAGAAGCAATCGCCGGAAGACGTGGAAATCACGTTCCAATACGGACTTGCCCTCGCGCAAAGTGAGCAGCTCGAAGAGGCGGTCGTTGCGTTAGAAGAGACGCTCGACCTTGATGCGAGCCATACGGATGCCCGTTACAACTTGGCGATCGCATATGCGTTCTTAGGTGACCAGGAACGAACGTATGCTGAGTTGCAACGCGTCTTAGAGATGCAACCAGACCACGAACTCGCACGTGACGCCATCGCGAAGATGGATGCACTGCTCGGTAACTAAATTAATATAGCGCTTCTCGCAGTTTTTGCGAGAGGCGCTTTTTGTTAGTCCCAATAATGGAAAATGACGTTACCGACCGTCTCTGGTTCCCAATATTTGATTTCTCCGCGTTCCGCCTTGTTCAGAAACGGCTGTAGCGACAAATCGAACCGCTCATTCAACTCAGCCGCTGACGGAATCTGATAGGTGTCAGGAAACATGTCGGTCAGTTCGGGTACATCGATGAATTCATATTGAAACGGTTCGAGTTTGGAGATGCCGATGACAGGATAGTTTCTGCTGAGCAGGACATAGATGGTT
Organism: Exiguobacterium sp. s140; assembly: GCF_018617035.1. GTDB lineage: Bacteria > Bacillota > Bacilli > Exiguobacteriales > Exiguobacteriaceae > Exiguobacterium > Exiguobacterium profundum. The sequence continues at coordinate 1,233,842 of NZ_JACSJK010000001.1, read as the reverse complement.
TGCTCACTCCATGTGATACTCGCCTGGTGATAATTCGGAGTGATTTCGTCCCCAATGGTAAAGGAACATATTCCTCGTTTAATCCGGGTGAACTCAAAACAAATCGATTTGAACGTCTTCCAATCTGACCCTGGGGCGGAACAGTCGCCGTATGAAAAGCCGGTGATACATTCAGGGAGGGTGAGCGTCATGCGGACACCTCCCCGATGACCCAAATCAAAAGATTAAAAGTCATCAATACAAGCGTGCCGGAGAGCGCGAGGTAGCTCCACAAGACACGCTTTCCGGACTTGGCTCGTCGTACACCATCCATCAAAATCAGGAAACTCGTCCCGAGTGAGACGAACGCCAACGCTGCAAACGAAGTGGGTCGGTCGAGCGTGGGAAACGCATCGATCACAAAATACAGCCCAAAGGTGAGCAAGCCTAAACAAGCCAAGAAGAAAAGCGGGAAGAAACGCATATAGCACGACCTTTTCCATTTTCTCTCATCGTATCATGTGGGTTGTCGAGCGTAAATGTGAATCAGAGCTGTTTCGTCGTGATTTTTACGGGCTCGCCGCCGAACTCACCGTAGGCCTCGTCCATGTTTTTCGTGTATAGCTCGATCACGTTCTTGCTCGGGTCTTTGAAGTAGGCCGAGCGCTCTTTACCGTTGACCGTCTCGTCCTCGTCCCACGTCCGGAGTTTCGTCGGGATGTTTGATGCCTCTAACACTTCGAGCGCTTGGTCGAACGACTCCATCGGAACGAAAAATGCGCAGTGGACGTGGGCGCCGCCTTCATCATAGAGCGTGTCCCACTCGGTCACGTCCTCTTGGCGGTTCGATTCTTCTTCCGATGTGAACTCTCGTTTCAGCCAGAGGCCGAGACGGGTGTTCCCCCCGACATAGAGCCACGTCGCCCAAGGTTCGTCCGCCTGTTCCTGTGCTTCGCTCGGCTCGGCATCGTCACCGACCCATTGTTCGACGACGGGAAGTCCGAGCTTGCCGTGCCAAAAATCGACGGCCTCGGTCATGTCGGTCACTTCTAACACGAGTTCACACAGGCCACTGATTGGAATACGTTTCGTCATACATAGTCCCTCCTTCATAGGTTCACTCGAACAGTTCCCGCTTTGATTCGACGAAAAACGTGCATAGCCGTCCGATTGTTCGGGAAATGGATTAGCAATGTGAGAGGGGAGAAAGCATATGCGGATGTTTAGTTTGGTCAGCGTCGTTATTTTTTTCATCATCGAATGGTTCATGCTCGGTCGTCTGTTCATCGAAGTCGATAATCGTCTCGCGACGGGCGAGTGGACGAATAATCTCTTGTTCCGGGTCGTCGTCGAGTCGGAACGGGCGACGACCGTGCTGTTACTCCTGTTTGCGACATTTTTTGTAATCGGTGTCGTCATGCATTGGATATTGTCGGCGAACAAGTCCTGGTCCGTGACGTTTGGTGCGGTCGGGGTGGCGTGGGTCGTCCCGGCCTTGCTTGCCCTCGTGGCTTGGTTCATCCCGAACCCGTACGTCCAGCTAGGGATTATCGTGTTGCAGCTGTCGTTCATCCCGCTCGTCCCGTTCGTCGGACAGACGGTACGGCTCGGTCACGTCGTGTTGAACTGGGGCGTCCACGTCATCGCCGCGGGACTTGTGCTGTTGATTCAGCGACCATCGCTTGAGCAACTGTTTCGTGTCGAGCGGACCGAGCTGTTCGAGCGGCTCGAAGGTTATGTTAATTCGGGGGAGCTGGAACGGTTCGAACGACTGCTTGAAACCGTGGACTTGGAGCAACTTGAGCGCATCTTGAACCGAATCGATGTCGATCAGCTGATTCGGATTCTTGAACGTGTCGACCTCGACCAGCTCGAGCGCATCCTCAACCTGTTCAGTTAGGCGATTTGTCCTACCGTTCAAACTCGGGCTATAATGGATGATGGAAAAATAGCTGGAGGTGTCGGATATGATGGCAGCACCTTATGAGTTGACTGGAAAAGTCATTCGAGTCCTGTTTCAATCAGAAGAAGAGGCGCATACAATTGCGCTCGTACGTATAAAAGAAAAGAATTTTGAGACGGATGAGACCGAGATGGTCATCGCTGGCGTCGGAGTCGGCATTGAGAAGGGCGAGACGTATAAAGCGCACGGTCGTCTCGTCGAACACCCTCGATTCGGAAAACAGATGAAGGCGGATTGGATTCGCCGTGTCGTCCCGATGACGAAACGGGCTGCCGTGCGATTTTTAACGAACGGGTCTTTCCCTGGAATCGGTCAAAAAACGGCGCAGAAGATTGCGGATTCTCTCGGGGACGATTGTATCGACCAGATTGTGAAACATCCGAGCATCTTGTCCGAGGTAGACGGATTGAAAGAAAAGCAGGCACGTGTGATCACCGAGCGCCTGAACGTTTTATATGGGGTCGATCAGTTGCTTTTGTTTCTCGCTCCATTCGACGTGACGCCACGTCTCGCCTCGAAAATTCATAAAGAGTATGAAGGACGGGCGATGGAGACGATTGAGAAGAATCCGTATGCGCTCATGTACGACGTACAGGGGATTGGATTCAAGACGGCGGATGCCATCGCGGCACATTTTGGGATTCAAGGCATTCATCCTGAACGCATCGCGGCAGCCGTGCTGTACGTATTAGAACTCGAGCAAGGGAACGGTCATCTCTACGTGACGGCGGATCAACTCGAAGCCGAGATGCCTCGAATCATCGGGGCGGACCCGGGTGATGCGCTCGTCACGGCGCTCGAATCGCTCGCTAAAGAAGAACGGGTCGTCATCGAGGATGGGGTCGTCTATCATCCCCGTGTCTTCCGTGCCGAACGGAAGGCGGCAGAAGAGTTGGCTCGAATCATGGCGACATCGACGACAGAGGACGTGGACATGACGACCATCTTTGACGCGGTCGGACGTGTCGAGGAGATGTTCTCGATTGAATATGCCACTCAACAGCGAGAAGCGATCGAACTCGCTCTCAAGTCACCGCTCATGGTTCTTACCGGTGGACCGGGTACCGGGAAGACGACGGTCGTTCGAGGAATCATTCATGCACTCAGCGATGTCTTCGATTGGAAGTTAGAACCCGTTCCGAACCAACCGCTCCCGTTCGTCTTGGCCGCACCGACGGGTCGAGCGGCGAAACGCCTCAGTGAGTCGACCGGGCTACCGGCCTCGACGATCCACCGTCTGTTAAAGTTCGACGGTAGCTCGTTCCAAGTCGATGAGACGAATCCACTTGTCGGGAAAGTGCTCATCGTCGATGAGGCGTCGATGATTGACATCTTTTTGTTCCGAAGTTTGCTCAAAGCGGTACCGAACGGCATGAAAATCTTGTTCGTCGGAGACCGTGATCAGCTCCCATCTGTCGGACCGGGGCAAGTACTTGCCGATTTGATGGCGACAGAAGGGATTCCAGTCGTCCGCCTTGACGTCGTCCATCGCCAAGCGTCGGAGTCAAGTATCCTCCGTCTCGCCCATTCGTTGAATGCGAAGAAAATGCCAGACGATTTGTTGGCGTCACTGCCGGACCGGCGTTTCTATACGGCGAACCAAGAGACGGCGCTTCAAGCGATTTGTCAGATGGCAGGAGCGGCTCTCCGAAAAGGATATTCACCGTTTGATATTCAAGTGCTCGCACCGACATATCGGGGTGTCTGTGGAATTGATGGGCTGAATGAAGCTCTTCAGAACGTATTCAATCCAAAATCGAGTGCCCGTGAAGTGAAACACGGGACGCGTATTTACCGCAATGGCGATAAAGTGCTTCAACTCGTCAACAACGCCGAGGAAAACGTCTATAACGGGGACATCGGAGAAATCACGAACATCTTCTACGCGAAGGAAAACGTCGATAAGGTCGACAAGATTTATATTCGATTCGATCAGACAGAAGTCGAGTACAACCGTAGTGAATGGGACCAGTTCACCCATGCCTACGCCATCACGATCCATAAGTCACAAGGTTCCGAGTTCCCGATCGTGCTCATGCCAGTCTTCTTCAACGGAGGATTCCGGTCGTCACGCAACTTGATTTATACAGCTGTGACTCGGGCGAAGAAGAGTTTACTCTTGTTCGGTGACGTGCGTGCGCTCGAGGCGGCGACGCGAGAAGAGGAACCGGTGCGACGGACAAAATTGGTCGAACGCTTAGGCGGGAAGTCTTGACGTCTTTCCGAACGCGTGTGATAATGACGAATAGACAACTGAAACGATACAGACGATGAAGGAAATGAGTACGTCGTCACCGCCTCTACAGAGACATCTTCCTAGGCTGCGAGAAGATGGGGGTCGGCCGACCGAAGCTATTCTGGAGTCCCCACTCAACCTGGGCGCCTCATCCACGTTAACGGATGTTCGAGGCACGGTGTATACCGTGCGAACGAGGGTGGTACCACGAAGCGATGCTTTCGTCCCTTTCCACAGGGGCAGGCATCGCTTTTTTTCGTTTCGTTCAGAAATAAGGAGGAATTGTTCATGAAACCGATCAAATCATTGACTGGCGCACAAATTCGCCAAATGTACTTAGATTTCTTCAAATCAAAAGGGCACAGCGTGGAGCCGAGTGCTTCACTTGTACCGGTTGAAGATCCGACTTTGTTGTGGATCAACTCTGGTGTTGCGACTTTGAAAAAATACTTTGATGGACGTGTCATCCCAGCGAACCCACGGATCGTCAACGCTCAAAAATCGATTCGTACGAACGATATCGAGAACGTCGGGAAGACAGCACGTCACCATACGTTCTTCGAAATGCTCGGGAACTTCTCAGTCGGTGAATACTTCCGTGAAGAAGCAATCACATGGGGATGGGAACTGTTGACGAGCGACGAATGGTACGGACTCGATCCGGACCGTCTCTCCGTCACGATTCACCCAGACGATGAAGAGTCAAAACAAATCTGGATGAACCTTGGCATGCCAGCTGACCGCATCATCCCGCTAGCAGATAACTTCTGGGAAATCGGTGAAGGTCCATCTGGTCCAAACACGGAAATCTTCTTTGACCGTGGTCCAGCATTCGGGGACGACCCGACAGACCCTGAACTTTATCCGGGTGGGGAGAACGAGCGTTACCTTGAAATCTGGAACATCGTGTTCAGCCAATATAACCATGACGGACATGGAAACTACACAGAGCTTCCGCGTAAAAACATTGATACAGGGATGGGACTCGAACGGATGGCGAGCGTCCTTCAAGGCGTACCGACAAACTTCGATACCGACCTCTTCATGCCGATCATTCGTGAAACTGAAAAAATCAGTGGCGACGTATACCGTCAAGACAGTAGCAAGGATGTTGCGTTCAAAGTCATCGCGGACCACATCCGTACGGTATCGTTCGCAATCGGTGACGGGGCACTCCCATCGAACGAAGGACGTGGCTATGTCCTCCGTCGTCTTCTCCGCCGTGCGGTCCGCTATGCGAAGATGCTTGGTATCGAGCGTCCGTTCATGTATGAGCTCGTCGACGTCGTCGGTGACATCATGGTCGACTTCTACCCGCAAGTGAACGAGAAGAAAGACTTTATCAAGAAAGTCATCAAGAACGAGGAAGAGCGTTTCCACGAAACGTTGAACGACGGACTCGCGATTTTGAACGAAGTCGCAAAAGCACAAAAAGCAGCTGGGTCAAACATCATCAGCGGTCAAGACGCATTCCGTCTTTATGACACGTACGGCTTCCCGCTCGAATTGACAATCGAATATGCAGAAGACCATCAGATGACGGTCGACGAGGACGGCTTCAAAGAAGCGATGAACGAGCAACGTGAACGTGCACGTCAAGCGCGTGCTGACGTAGAATCGATGCAGATTCAGTCGGGTGTGCTTGCAGATATCACGATGCCATCGACCTTCCTCGGATACAACAACCTTGAGACGAACGCAAAAATCATCAGCTTGATTCACAACGGCGAACTCGCTGACGTCGTCGCTGCAGGGGAAGAGGCACAAGTCATCCTCGATCAGACACCATTTTATGCTGAGAGTGGCGGTCAAATCGGTGATAAAGGACAAATCGTCGGAGAAGACTTCCTTCTTCGCGTAAAAGATGTGTCGAAAGCGCCGAACGGACAGAACTTGCATACAGTCACGGTCGAGTCAGGTGTGGCGAAAGCGGAAGTAGCCGTCACGGCTTCTGTCGACCAAGCATCGCGTCAAGCCATCGTCAAGAACCACACGGCGACGCACCTCTTGCACCGCGCACTCAAAGATACGCTCGGGGAGCACGTCAACCAGGCCGGTTCACTCGTGACACCAGACCGTCTTCGTTTTGACTTCTCTCACTTCGGTCAAGTGACATCAGAAGAGCTTCAATCCATTGAGCGTCAAGTGAACGAGAAGATTTGGGCATCGATCGGTGTCGATATCGAAGAAATGAACATTGCGGATGCGAAAGCAAAAGGCGCGATGGCACTCTTCGGCGAGAAGTATGGTGATGTCGTTCGTGTCGTATCAGCAGGGGATTACTCGGTTGAGCTTTGTGGTGGGATTCACGTCTCCAACACGGCTGAAATCGGACTCTTTAAAATCTTGTCTGAATCAGGGATTGGCGCTGGGACGCGTCGAATTGAAGCGGTCACAGGAGCTGGCGCATATGAAGTGATGAACCAGCAAATCGAAACGCTCGAAGCGACAGCGAAGTTGTTGAAGACGAAACCACTTGAAGTTCCTGCACGCGTACAAGCACTTCAAGCTGAAATCAAAGAAGTCGAGCGTGCTTCAGAGTCGCTTAAAGCGAAGCTTGCCAACATCGAGGCATCTTCATTAACGGATGCGATCGAAACGATTGGCGGCGTCCAGTTGATTGCGAAACGCGTCGATGGACAAGACATGGATGCCCTTCGCAGCATGGTCGACGACTTGAAAGGGAAACTCGGCTCTGCCGTGATTATCCTTGGGTCGGCAAATGGGGAGAAGGTCAACCTCGTCGCAGGTGTGACGAAAGACCTGAACGACCGTGGCTTCCATGCCGGAAAACTGATTAAAGAAGTCGCGACACGCTGCGGTGGTGGCGGTGGCGGTCGTCCAGACATGGCACAAGCAGGTGGCCGAGATGCAACAAAACTGGACGAAGCATTGAAGTTTGCTTCACATTACGTCGAATCACTGGCATAATAGAGTGTGAAGTGCAAACGGAAAGAGGTGGATTCTTGTGAGCCAAATGGATCGCACGATGCAATTCAATTTTCCAGAAGATGATCAACGTGCTAACACACGTGAGACGCTGATTACGGTATATCAAGCACTCGAGGAAAAAGGTTATCAACCGATCAATCAAATCGTGGGATACTTACTGTCAGGTGACCCTGCCTACATTCCACGTCATAATGATGCGCGAAACTTGATTCGCAAAATTGAACGGGATGAACTTCTCGAAGAGTTGGTCAAATCGTATTTGAACGATCGTAGAGAGGATTAATATGAAGCGAGTCATGGGACTCGATGTCGGATCGAAGACGATTGGTGTCGCGGTGAGTGACCTGATGGGATGGACGGCGCAAGGTGTGGAGACGGTCTACTGGACCGAACCTGACTTTGACGAAGCCGTCCGTCTCCTTCGTCCGTTCATCGAGCAGTACGATGTGAAAGAAGTCGTCGTCGGTCACCCGAAAAACATGAATGGGACAGTCGGCCCGCGCGGTGAGGCGTCCGAGGCATTTGCCGAGGCGTTCACAGAACAGACGGGTTTACCTTGCGTGTTGGTGGATGAACGATTAACGACGATGCAAGCGGAACGGATGCTCATTTCAGCAGATGTCAGCCGCAAAAAGAGAAAAGCGGTCATCGACAAAATGGCGGCCGTGATGATTTTACAAAACTACCTGGATCGTTCCGGGAAATAAGGAGGAATCTCTCATGGCAGAAATCCGTCGTGAAGAAGAAATGTACCGTATTCCAGATGAAAATGGAGACGAACATTTATTTGCAGAAATTTTCCGTATGACGAGCGACCGTTCGAAAAAGACATTTGTCGTACTTGAACCGGTAGGCGCACCAGAGACAGAAGACGAAGATACGATTGAAGTATACGCATTTGAAATTGAAGAACTTGAAGATGGCGAATTCATCTTGAAGCTCGTCGAAGACGATGAAGACTTCGAAGAGGTCATGGAAGCATTCGACATCGTCAATGACGAAGTCGGTCTAGACTAAATAGAGGACGGGCGGCTAGGGAATGTCCCTCGTCGCCTCTCTTTATAAAAAGAACAGGGGAGAAATGCATGAATCATCCATCTATGTCAGATGAGAAACGTGCCCGCAACCGGATCGTCCGTCGTATCACGGTTGTCATCCTGGCCATCTTCCTTCTCGTCATTGCCACAGGGTCGGCGCTCGCATATGTCTTTGTGAAGCGTTCCATCGAACCGATTGACCCAACTTCGACTGAAACGGTCGAGATTGAAGTCCCGCTCGGTGCCGGTTCGGGATACATTGGTGAATTACTAGAAGAGAATGGGCTTGTAAGGAGTAGCACGATTTTCCGTTTCTATACACGCTTTAAGAACGAATCGTCGTTCCAGGCGGGGACGTATACGTTATCTCCGTCACAATCAATCGATGAATTGATTGAAACGTTGCAAACAGGTAAAGTCATTGTGGTCCCTGATATTAAGCTCGTCATTCCAGAAGGATTCACGATTGACCAGGTGATTGCGCGACTTGCGAAAGTGGCCGAACTCCCGAAAGAAGAGATTTCTGAGCAGTTGAGCGACCGTGAATACATTCAATCTCTCGTAAACGAGCATGAAATGTTGACGGAGGAAGTCTTGCAGGAAGGCATCTATCATCCGCTTGAAGGATACCTGTTCCCAGCCACATATGAATTCAATAAAGGCGTAACGCTCAATGAAATCATCGATGAGATGTTACTGCCAACCGAAAGTATGTATCAAGAATACAAAGATCGTTTAGCCGATTCAGGACGTACGTTCCATGAGACGCTCGCGCTCGCATCCGTTGTCGAGAAAGAGGCGGTGTCAACGGAAGACCGCAAAGAGATTGCCGGTGTGTTTGAGAATCGCTTAAATGACGGAATGAAGTTACAATCTGACCCGACCGTCTGGTACGGAACGGGGGAAACATCGATTTTCACTTCATTCGCGGACTTAGAGAACGACTCTCTATATAACACGTATCGTTATGAAGGCATTCCGATCGGACCGATTGCAGCCGTGAGCCGTGACGCATTTGAGGCGGTGCTCAACCCGAACGATACGGAGAACATTTACTTCTACGCGCGCCCTCCACGTGAAGGGTTCCCGAACGGGGAAGTCTTGTTCGAGGTCGACTATGAGGATCACCAACAAAACGTCAATAAGTACCGTTCCGAATGGGAAGCGTTTGAAGAAGCAAACAGTAATTGATGGGACGACCGGAAGCGGATGCTTCCGGTCGTTTGAATGAAGAGAGTTAAGAGGTGGAACGAGTGGACCATGCATCCTATGAGGGATATGTAGAAAAACTGATCAATGACCGCTCCCCGCTATTGACGGAGATGGAGGCGTTCGCGCGTGTCCATCACGTCCCAATCATGGATTTGACGGGTTCGGAAGTATTGCTCTCCTTATTGGCGATGCAACGGCCGACCCGAATTCTCGAAGTGGGGACGGCCATCGGCTATAGTGCCATTCGCATGGCGGAGTTGTTACCCGATGCAGAAATCGTCACAATCGAGCGAAATGCTCGTCGTTTTGAAGAGGCGACGGGATTCATCAATCGATCGGATGTTCGCGATCGGATTACGCTCATTCACGGTGATGCCGTCGAATTGATTGGATCGATTGAAGGTGAATTCGATGCCGTGTTTATTGATGCGGCAAAAGGACAATATCAAAAATTTTTTGATGGGTATGGCGCTTTAGTACCAATTGGTGGTACGATTTACAGCGATAATTTGTTTTTACGAGGGGACGTCTTGCTAGAGGACGTGTCGGTTTTAGACCGACGCCGACGCCGGCTCGTTCGTCTCGTGAAGCAGTTTACTGAGCAATTGATGGCACGGACCGATTATCATACTGCAATTTTGCCCCTTGGTGATGGCCTAGCAATCAGTCGTAAATTACGATGAGGAGGACTTAACTTTGATGCAACATAAACCCGTCATTATTGGCGTGGCCGGGGGTACCGGATCAGGAAAAACGACCGTGGCCCGCGCTCTCGTCGATGCGTTTCAAGGTCAATCGGTCGTCATGATCGAGCAAGACGCGTACTATAAGGATCAATCAGAGATGACCATGGAGGAGCGGTACAAGACGAACTACGACCACCCCTTCGCCTTTGATAACGATTTGTTGATTGAACATATCCAACAGTTACAACAACATCAGGCGATTGAGAAGCCGGTCTATGACTATGCGGCTCACACGCGTTCAAGTGAAACCATCTTGATCGAGCCCGTCGATGTCGTCATCGTCGAAGGAATCTTGGCACTCGAGGATGCACGTTTGCGTGAATTGATGGATATTAAAGTTTTCGTGGATACAGATGCGGACGTTCGAATCTTGCGTCGCATGCAGCGTGATATCAATGAACGTGGACGTTCAATCGACTCGGTCGTGGCGCAGTACACGAATGTCGTCCGCCCGATGCATTTGCAGTTCTGTGAACCGACGAAGCGTTATGCAGACATCATCGTTCCTGAAGGCGGAGAAAACTTTGTTGCAATCGATTTACTCGTGACAAAAATCCGTTGGGTGCTCACTGAGCGCAATCGCGCTTGAGGAAATAAATCGTTTTCAATTCAACCCTAGCTGTAATATACTAGGAGACAATGAAGGAGTGACAGAAATGGCTGAAAAACAACACTATATGACGTTAGACGGAAAAGCGAAAATCGAACATGAATTAAACGAACTGAAGACGGTCCGCCGTAAAGAAGTCGTTGAAAATATTAAGATTGCTCGTGACTTCGGTGACTTGTCAGAGAACGCGGAATATGACGCGGCGAAAGAAGAACAAGCGATGGTCGAAGGACGCATCGCACAATTAGAAGAGATGCTCCGTAACGCGGTCATCATTCAAGATGATGCAGGCGATAACTCGGTTGTCTCAATCGGGAAGACGGTAACGTTCTTCATCCAAGAAGATAATGAAGACGAGACGTATACAATCGTTGGTGGAGCTGAGGCAGACCCGTTCACAGGGAAAATCTCGAACGAATCACCGATCGCCAAGGCACTTCTTGGTCGTACGATTGGTGATGTGGTCACGGTGCAAACACCAGGTGGCGACATGGTCGTCGAAATTAAAGAAATCAAATAATGCGAAGAGCGATTTCCTATTTGGAAGTCGCTCTCTTTCTGAGGAGGAAACGGAATGAAAGTAGGCATCATCGGCGCGATGGAAGAAGAAGTGAATTTACTTCGGAACGAGTTGACAGAACGAGTAGACACTGAAATCGCGAACTATCATTTTTATGAGGGCTATCTTGGAAACATGCAAGTTGTCATCTTGAAGTCAGGCATCGGGAAGGTCAATGCAGCCATCGGTACGACACTTTTGATTGATAAGTTCAAACCGGACGTTGTCATCAATACGGGTTCTGCCGGCGGTTTTAAAAAGGGAATGAAAGTCGGAGACGTCGTCGTCTCGACGGAAGTTCGTCATCACGATGTCGACGTGACGGCATTCGGATATGAATACGGACAAGTACCAGGCATGCCGCCGGCGTATGAGGCGGATGCCAAGCTTGTCAGCGTCTGTAAAGATGTCATTGAAAACTTGCCGGACGTGAACGTGCACCAGGGATTGATCGTGACAGGAGATTCGTTCATCAACGATTCGAAACGCGTGGCGGACATCCTCGGTCATTTCGATGGCGTCGCAGCCGTCGAAATGGAGGCTGCTCCGATCGCCCAAACGTGCTATCAGTTTGGTGTCCCGTTCGTCGTCACACGCTCGATTTCAGACAGTGCGGACGAAGAAGCGAATCTGTCGTTTGATGAGTTCTTGGAGACAGCATCGATCAATTCTGCGAAGATGGTCATGGCTGTCACGAAGCGTTTAGAACAAGCTTAATCCAGTCTACACGAGGAGGATGCATTGACATCCTCTTTTTATTCCCTTATATTAGTACCAGATACTAAGAATAGGGGTCGACGATATGAATATTGGAATCATCGGCATCGGGTCGTTCTTACCGGACAATCGGGTGACAAATATCGATTTAGAAAAACGAATGGATACGAGCGATGAGTGGATTCGTACACGTACAGGCATCGAGGCACGTCATTTGGCTGAGGGTGATGTGACGGTCGCGGATATGGCGACACGTGCCGCTGAACGGGCGTTACAGAGCGCGGGCGTCGCAATCGATGAGATTGAAGCGATCGTCTGTGCGACGGCTACAGCACCAGCCTTCCCGGCAACCGCATGTGTGGTGCAGGCGAATCTCGGAGCGAAAGCCGCCGTGGCGTTCGACGTGAGCGCGGCATGTAGCGGCTTCATCTTCGCGATGGACACGGCGAAGAGTCTCATGGATTCGAAAGGATTTAAAAAGACGCTCGTCATTGGCGCAGAGAAGATGGGAAGTCTAATTGATTGGGATGACCGATCGACGGCTGTCCTCTTCGGGGACGGAGCAGGGGCTGTCGTGCTCGGGGAAGACGAGATCGCTTCAATTGACTCACTTGTGCTCGGAAGTGACGGGACAGGTGGAAAACATCTGTATGAGAATGAAGAAGGTAAAATCGTCATGAACGGTCGCGAAGTCTTCAAGTTTGCCGTTCGGAAGATGCCCGAAATCGTGCTTGAAGCGCTAGACAAAGCAGACAAGACGTTGGAAGATCTTGACGTCCTCGTTCCACACCAGGCGAACCGTCGAATCATCGACGCTGCGATGGAACGGTTACACTTAGAAGAAGAGAAAGTGGTCATGACCATTCAAGACCATGCGAATACATCAGCAGCTTCCATTCCACTCGCATTGGCCGAGGCGGTCAAGTCTGGCAAAATCCAAGATGGACAAACGGTCGTCATCGCAGGATTTGGTGCTGGGCTCACGTGGGGGGCTAGCTGCCTGACATGGAATCACGCAACCATTACGGAGGGGAATCATTTATGAAACGAGTAGTAGTGACAGGATTAGGAGTCGTATCACCATTAGGAAACGATGTCTCAACAATGTGGGATCGCCTGTTAAAAGGGGATAACGCGATTGATACGTTGACGAAGATCGACATCAGTCAATACCCGGCCAAGGTCGGGGCGGAAGTGAAGGAATGGAACATCGATCATTTAGTCGAACCGAAGGAAGCGCGTAAGATGGATTCCTTCATCCAATATTCTTTACTTGCGGCAGACGCTGCCCATAAAGACAGCGGACTCGATGTGAAAGCGATCGCGGACGATGTCGGGATTTGGATCGGGAGCGGAATTGGTGGCGTCGAGACGATTGACAAACAGTCTGCCATCTTGCATGACCGTGGACCACGTCGCGTCAGCCCGTTCTTCATTCCGATGATGATTCCGAACATGGCGAGCGGACAAGTATCCATCTATCTTGGAGCAAAGGGACCGAGCAACTGTTCCGTGACGGCTTGTGCATCAGGGACGAACTCCATCGGGGAAGCGTTCCGTGTCATTCAACGTGGAGATGCGATCGCCATGTTCGCAGGTGGAGCGGAAGCGCCAATCACACCACTCTCGTTCGCAGGTTTTTGTTCAAACAAAGCCCTTTCAACGAATCCAGACCCGAACACGGCGTGCCGTCCGTTCGATGAAAACCGTGACGGATTCGTCATGGGTGAAGGAGCCGGGGTGCTCGTCTTAGAGGAGTATGAACATGCAAAAGCACGTGGTGCGAAAATGTACGCTGAAGTTGTTGGATATGGGATGAGTTCGGATGCTTACCATATCACAGCACCATCCCCTGAAGCTGAGGGCGGTTCGAAAGCGATGAGTGAGGCGATTCGAGACGCCGGAATCACGCCAGAAGATGTTCAATACATTAACGCGCACGGAACGAGTACACCACTCAACGATATGCTCGAGACGAAAGCGATTCGTCGTGTGTTCGGGGAACACGCTGATAAGCTCGCCGTCAACTCGTCAAAATCGATGATCGGTCACCTTCTCGGTGGTGCAGGTGGCGTCGAGGCCGTCATCACAGCACTTTCGATTCATGAAGGCAAGATTCATCCAACGATTAACTGCGAATCACCAGCTGCAGATTGTGATTTAGATTATGTACGTGAAGGAAATCGGGAACTTGACATTCGTTATGCACTCAGTAACTCACTCGGCTTCGGGGGCCACAATGCGACACTCGCATTTGCAAAAGTGACGAACTGACGGTAGAAAAATCATTCAAAAAAGGTTAGGGTATAAGGGTTGGTCTAACAGAAAGGAGTGCAACGAATGAAAAAGAAATCATTCATCGTGGCCGCCTTGTTAGGTTCAGTCCTTATCCTTTTTTTATTTGTTTGGAACGAACAACGAGAGCAGTCACGCGAACTAGTGCCAGTCGAAGAACAACAATTGACGATTTACGGAGAGTCGCTTCCGGCTCAGCCGGATGTCATGCTAGCAATTGATCCATCATCTCAAACGATCCTATCCCATCTATATGAAGGACTATATCGATTCGGAGCAGACGGGTCCATCGAACCGGCGCTCGTCGAGAAATTAGAGCGATCCGAAGATGGGACGGTCTATACATTCACATTAAAAGAGAGTGTGACGACAGAAGGAAATGCGATTGACGCGCAAACGTTCGTCGATCACTTCCAAAAACTCGTGGACGTTGATACGAATTCACCATTCAGCTTCTTACTCGCAGATGTTCAATCTGCAAAAGAAATCGGGCTTGGTCAACAAGAACCGGATACGCTAGGGGTCAAGGCAATCGATGACCGGACGCTCGAGCTGACTCTAGTCCGTCCGATGGAAGGGTTCGAACAAATTTTAGCGATGCCCGCATTTTTACCTCAACCAAAGGTGAAAGAATGGGATAAGCTAGAGACAAACGGCCCATTTAAAATCAAGGCGATCGAAGATACGACCATCTCGTTACATAAAAATGAAACGTACCGAGAAGCTGAACAGGTCACACTTGAAACGATTACCATCAAGAGTGAACCGAACTTGTCAGAAGCGACAGGGATGCAGCCCGTCCCTTACGATTTTGACGTCTCCACGATTGATCAAGAAGGATTGACTGTACGGGACGTTCCGCGGAGCGGAGTCTTTTATTTGAAGCCGAATGTTGAAAAAGCGCCGTTTAATGATGTAGCGTTTCGACAAGCCATCGCATTGACGCTTGATCGGACGGAAATCGAAGATTCACTCGCACGAGCAGAACAGACGACAGAACGATTACTCGTCATCGACCAAAAAGCTGCGATCGCACAATTGGAAGGAAACGCCGACCAATTGTTTGACACCGTGAAGAAACGTCTGAAGAAAGATGAAATCGAAATCGAGCTGCTCAGCTTTGTCGATGATGAAGCGCGTCAAATCTCCACAAAATTAAAGAAGAATTTGGAACAGTTGGATGGTTTGACCGTTAACGTCATCGAACTCCCCCTAGGAGAAAAAGTTAGGAAAGAAGTCTCAGGGGATTATGCATTTTCATTATCGGGCTGGCAACCGGACTATCCGATGTTATCCGCCTACTTGACTCAATTTGAAACAAACGACGTGTTGAATTCAAGTCGATATGCCAGCGAATCATATGATCAATTGATGGATCGGGCTCGCGCGACGGACCGGTTGGAAGAGCGAAATGAGATCTTTCGAGAAGCGGAGGCACAGCTGTTAGAAGAGGCTGTTGTTATGCCAATCTATCAAGCTGGACGTTCTTATATGATTGAAAAAGAATACGATCATATCGGATTTCCGGTCACCGGTCCTTCATATGTCCTAACCTTTGCGAAAAAATACGAAAATTGAGCTAAAAGCCCGCCACTGTAGGCGGGCTTTTTGACTAAGGATAAAATTTTTTAGAAAAATCAAAATAAACACTTTGCAAAATTATCAGAATATTGTATTATTGCATCAACGGGATTTTGGTAACAAATACTGTCAGAAGAAATGACTGAATTTTCTACCATCATTCACTTCGTTAAAACGAAAAAATCAGGGGGTCATCGCAATGAATAAGAAAAAAGGTTTTGCTTTAGCATCTTCGGTTACACTTCTTTCAAGTGCTTTCCTAGCTGCGTGTTCTACAGGGGATGAAGACACAGGGTCTTCAAATGGATCAGGTTCGGAAGGTTCTGCAGATGAAGCGCAAGTCCTCAACTTGCTCGATTCTTCAGACATCCCTTCACTTAACCCGACACTCGCAACGGACACTGTTTCGTTCAACGTCTTGAACAACGTTAACGAAGGTCTCTACCGCATGGACGAAGAAGACAACCCGACTCCGGGTATGGCTGAAGACCACGATGTTTCAGAAGACGGAAAAACGTACACGTTCAAAATCCGTGAAGGTGCGACTTGGTCAAACGGGGAGCCTGTCACAGCGAACGACTTCGAATACGCTTGGAAAGAAGTACTCAACCCAGATAACGCATCACAATATGCATACGTTATGTCAATCATCGAAGGCGCAGAAGCGTACAACACTGGTGAAGGCGAGCGCGATGCTGTAGGCGTTAAAGCAATCGACGATCAAACACTTGAAGTTAAATTGACAGCACCAGCTGACTACTTCCTCGGATTGACTAGCTTCGGCGTATTCATGCCAAAACTCGAGTCATTCGATACTGAGCAAGGCGAAAACTTCGGTACGTCTGCAGAGACGACTCTCTACAACGGACCGTTCAAACTCGACAGCTGGGAGCGCGAGCAAGGCTGGAAGATGGTCAAGAACGAAGACTATTGGGATGCTGAAGCAGTGAAACTTGAAGAAATCAACGTTAAAGTCGTTAAAGAAGTTTCAACAGGTGTTAACTTGTATGAAAACGGTGACGTTGACCGCGCTGGCTTGACTTCTGAGTATGTAGCTGAATTCCAAGACAGTGAAGAGTTCTCAACTGTCGTTGAACCAACACTCTTCTATCTCCAGTTCAACACAGCTGTGGAAGAACTTGACAACCAAAAAATCCGTAACGCAATTGACAAAGCGTATGATAAAGAAGCAATCTCAGAGACGCTTCTTGCGAACGGTTCGATTCCTGCTAACTACCTCGTACCAAAAGATTTCGTAACAGGTCCTGACGGTAAAGACTTCCGTGAAGCGAACGGCGATATCGGTGGATACAACGTGGAAGAAGCTCAAAAACTTTGGGAAGAAGGGCTTAAAGAGCTCGGAACAGACAAAGTTGAGCTTGAGCTCCTTAACTATGACTCAGAGTCAGCGAAGCAAATCGGGGAGTTCATTAAAGGTGAGCTTGAGAAGAACCTTCCAGGAATTTCGGTGTCAATCAAGCAACAGCCGTTCAACAACAAACTTGACCTTGAGAACAAAGGTGAGTTCGAGTTGACATTCGCTGGATGGGGACCTGACTACCAAGATCCAATGACATTCGTTGACCTCTTCGTCACTGACGGACCATACAACCGTGGTAAGTGGTCGAATGAAGAATTCGATAAGTTGATCGAATCTGCGAAATCAAGCACAGATGCTGAACAGCGTTGGGCTGACCTTCAAGCTGCAGAGAAAATCGTTCTTGAAGAGAACGCAATCTCGCCAGTTTACCAACGTGGATCGGCTCGCCTCACGAAACCTTACGTTAAGGGAATCGTTGAGCACGCATTCGGTGCGGACTACTCTTACAAGTGGGCTTCAATCGAAGGCAAAGAATAATCAAATCATCTTACGAAGAGAGACAGGGACGCCTGTGTCTCTTTTTATGTACATTTTTTAATACAAAAAAGAACTCTCACATGGAGAGTTCTGTCACAACAATCTTATTTTTTCACTTTGGCGCGCTTACGACTGAGACCCATCGCTTTTTCAATCTTCGCGAGATTCTTGTTTGCGACGGCTTCAGCTTTCGCACGACCGGCATCAAGAATTTCATCGAGTTCTGGAGAATCGATCAACTCGTGGTAACGCGTTTGAATTGGTTCAAGTAGAGCAACAACCGCTTCCGCCACATCTTGTTTGAACGTCCCATAGTTCGAGTTCTCATATTGTTTGACGAGATCATCGATTGGGGTCCCTGTCGAAAGCGAGTAAATTTCTAACAAGTTCGAAATCCCCGGTTTATTCTCCCGATCAAATGAGATGACACCACTCGAATCTGTGACGGCACTCTTGATTTTCTTGCGGATGACATTCGGCTCGTCGAGCATCGAGATATATCCTTTGGCATTCGTATCCGATTTCGACATCTTCTTCACGGGATTTGTGAGAGACATGATCCGAGCGCCTTCTTTTTGAATGAGTGGTTCCGGCATCGTGAATGTCTCGTAATAACGTTTGTTAAAGCGTTCCGCCAAATCACGCGTCAACTCGATGTGTTGCTTTTGATCGTCTCCGACTGGAACGAGTTCCGTATTGTATAACAAGATGTCAGATGCCATGAGCGTCGGGTAAACGAACAGCCCTGCACCAACATTCTCGCTACCTTGCGACTTGTCTTTATACTGCGTCATTCGGCCGAGTTCACCCATTCCGGCGATACAAGTTAACATCCAACCGAGCTGAGCGTGTGCTTTCACTTCAGACTGAACAAAAATCGTCGCTTTTTCTGGGTCGAGACCAGAAGCCAAGTAGAGTGCCGCTAACTTTCGAGTGTTGTTCATGAGCTCGACACGATCGAGTTGAACGGTAATCGAATGTAAATCGACGATGCAATAATACGCATTGTTGTCATCTTGAAGATCGACGAATTGCTTCATTGCGCCTAAGTAGTTCCCGAGCGTCACGACGCCGGTCGGTTTGATTCCTGAAAAAATCGTTGCCATGTGAATACACCTCCGAAAAATATAAAAAACCGCAGTCGTCCTCCCGAATAAATCGGGACGAATAACCGCGGTGCCACCCAAATTTGCATATACTATGCCACTTGAACGCGTTAACGGGCGTGAACCGTCTCGCCATACTTTTTTTTCAGGCGAGCCACTCCGAAGTCCATTCATTCAATAACTTTTCATCTACTCACAGCACCGTAGACTCTCTGAGGAAAATGGGAATTGAATTACTTGTCTTCATCCAAATGTTCTTATTCTGCATTTAGTTTAGCACAGGATTCAAGTGACGAAAAGATTAAATCAAAGCGACGAGAAATGAGAGAGCGATACTTCCAACTCCGACATACACCCAGTTCCAAGCCGATTGTTTACGGAGTTGTCGATCTTCCGGATCTTCTTCCTCATCCTCTTCGTAATCGGCATCAATTTCCTTCAACCTTGCGCGTCGATTGCGTTTAAATCCGTACATGATGCCGTCAAACAATCCCGTCGCACTCATGTGAGAAAACATGCCGATGGCAAAAGTGAGAATACCCGAAACGAATAGACCACCACTCAAATGAAAGAGGAAAGATTCACTTCGGAAATATGAAAAAATGGACCAAACGGTGTAAAGGATTGTGACAATTCCCCAAACAATCAATATATTTCGAAACTTTTTCAACGATGTAATCTCCTTTCACGCCATAAAGGGAACGATTCACCGTTCCACGTTTCTTCTATGATACTAGGAAGGCGGGGGAGAAAGCGAGTCTGAAATTCGAATGAGATGACAGCGTTTTATTCAATAGTTGACAGTTTCATTAAAAATTTCTTACAATAGCCCTAACGTTCTTTCGTCGAATACTTTATGAAATATTCAGAAAATTAAAGAAAAAGTAAGATGTTCATTCGACGATCGGCTAGCTTTTCAAAATGAAAGGGGAAATCGCAATGAAGAAAAAATCGATTTTGCTCATGATGACGATCATCTTGGCACTCGGTTCAGTTCTCGCGGCTTGTTCAACAGGCGGAGACTCTGATGGCGGCGGTTCTTCTTCAAACGGAGAGAAAGTTCTTCGCTTGACGAGTACGTCAGATATTACAACAGCCGATTCGGCTCTTGCTACAGATGAAGTCGCATTCAATTTGATCGCCAACACAATGGAAGGTCTTTACCGTCTTGATAAAGATGGAAATGCCGTCCCGGCACTTGCTGAAGGCGAACCAGAAGTAAACGAAGACGAGACGGTTTACACGTTCACACTTCGTGATGCTGAATGGTCAAACGGGGAACCGGTCACAGCAAATGACTTCGTTTATGCTTGGCAGCGAGCTGTCGATCCTGCAACAGGTTCACAGTACGCATACATCATGAACACAATTAAAAACGCTGAAGCAATCAACACTGGTGACACACCAAAAGAAGAGCTCGGTGTTAAAGCAATCGATGAGAAGACACTCGAAGTTACACTCGAGCGTCCAGACCCATCATTCCTTTCACTTACTTCGTTCGGTACATTCACTCCGATCAACGAAGCATTCGCGACTGAAAAAGGTGAAGACTTCACGACTGGTCCTGAAAACCTTCTCTACAACGGACCGTTCACATGGACTAAATGGGACCGTGAGCAAGGTTACGTCTTAACGAAAAACGAATCATATTGGGATGCTGAGAATGTTGCTCTCGATTCAGTAGATGTGAAAGTTGTTAAAGAAACATCTACAGTCGTAAACTTGTATGAAGCGGGCGATGTTGACTACGCTGGTCTCGCATCAGAACAAGTCGCAGCATTCCAAGAAGATGAAGATTACAACACAGGTCTTCGTTCTTCAATTGGATATTTCAAATTCAACCATGAAGATGAGATTTTCTCTGATGTAAATGCACGTAAAGCAATCGCGCGTGCGGTTGATCCATCAGGAATCATCGATCAGCTCTTGAGCAATGGTTCAGTAGCGACAACGTCATTCATCCCGAAAGACTTCATCAAATATGAAGACGGAACGGATTACACAGAAGGCGTGGAATACTTCCGAACAAACGCTGACGAAGCTGCTTCACTTTGGGAAGAGGCAACTGGTGGAGAAGCAACAACAATTGAACTCCTCTCGTTCGATAGCGAAGTATCGAAACAAATCTCTGAGTACATGAAAGGTCAAATCGAGTCAAACTTGCCGAACGTAACGGTTGAGATTGCACAACAACCTTTCAACAACAAACTTGAGCGTGAAGCAAAAGGGGACTACCAAATGTCATTCGCACTTTGGGGACCTGACTACCAAGATCCGCTTACGAACCTTGGAATTTTCACTTCAGACAATGGACAAAACGACATCAACTACTCGTCATCTGAGTATGACAAGTTGATCGATGAAGCATCTGCTGAAACAAGCATCGATGCACGTTACGACTTGTTCAAAGAAGCTGAAGCCCTCTTGATTGAACAAGATCAAGCAATCATGCCGATCTACCAAGCTGGTGTGGCATACTTGATCCGTCCAAACGTCGAGAACTTCAACCGTCAATTATTTGGTGCTGATTACCAGTACAAATACGTTGATATTAAGTAATGGAAGGAGGGGGCATGCTAACCGCATGTCCCCAATTTTTTAAAAAATTCTAGCGAAGTATGAGAAAACACTGTTCAAATGTTTTGTTGGTAAAGTATAATGTAGTAACAGTGAAAATTCAGAATAATCTCTGAAACGAGTATTCTTTGTTTTCAACCGCTGTACTAAGAGCCTTGAGATGACGTCTACACTTATCTTTCAGAAAATTCCTTTCATTTTGTGAATTTGAAAAATGGGTCATATGTCATAGTGAAGCTGTTGGTGCAAGTAGTAGAAAGAATTAGACAAAACAGGGGGTTTTTTATTCATGGGACGTTATATCCTACAACGGCTGACTTACGGCCTCATCACGTTCTTCTTGATTGCCACGTTCACTTTCTTCCTGATGGACCTGCTCCCAGGTTCGCCGTATCAGAACCAGGAAAAACTGACAGAATCACAAATTCAATTGTTGAATGACCGCTACGGACTCAATGATCCGCTTCCGGTCCGCTATGCGACGTACATTGGAAACATGTTGCAAGGTGACCTTGGCGTATCATTCCGTACAGCTAACCGTCCAGTCACTGAGTTGATTATGGAACGAGTTGGTCCTTCGGCACAACTAGGAGTACAAGCATTAGTTCTCGGTACTCTTGTAGGTGTATTGTTAGGTGTTGTCGCAGCGATTCGTCACAATACGGTCATTGACTATGGTTCAATGTTCGTATCGGTAATCGGGATTTCCGTCCCATCGTTCGTTTTTGCAGCCCTCCTTCAGTACTATGTCGGAGTTAAATTACAGTTACTCCCGGTCGCATTCTGGGAATCTCCAGCTCATACAATTTTACCAACCATCTCATTATCGCTCGGGGTAACGGCAGTCATTGCCCGTTTCGTCCGAACCGAGATGTTAGAAGTAACAGGACAAGACTATGTCACGCTCGCGAAAGCCAAAGGGTTGACGGGTAACGCAATCGTATGGAAACACATGGTCCGTAACGCCATGATTCCTGCCATCACGATTCTCGGACCGATGACAGCGGGACTCTTAACAGGTACGTTCGTCATCGAGAAAATCTTTGCGGTACCTGGACTTGGTGAGTTGTTCGTCACGTCGATTACGTTGAACGACTACTCTGTCATCATGGGAACGACATTGTTCTTCTCAGGCTTATTCATTATTATCATTTTACTTGTCGACTTGCTTTATGGGGTTGTAGACCCACGTATTCGTCTTGGGGGGAATAACTGATGATTGACAACAAAAAGAATTACGAACAGTTCGACCAAGACATGTTCACACCAGTTGAAATGAATGAACAGCTTGGTGAGCGAATCGCCGGGAAAAGTTTAAACTTCTGGCAAGATGCATGGATGCGTTTAAAGAAAAACAAAGCGGCCATCATTTCGCTCTCGATTATTTTGATACTTGTCGTACTTTCATTGTTCGGACCAATGTTATCGGGTCGTGATGCCTATGAACAAAACATTTCACAAGCGAAACTTCCACCTAAAGTCACAGGACTTGAATGGGCTGGCTTTGATGGGTTGGCGACACTCGGCGGTCGCGATATCGACTTCTACGAGCAAAAGAATGTAGAAGAGAATTTCTGGTTCGGTACGGACTACCTCGGTCGTGATCTTTGGTCGCGGATTTGGGAAGGGACACGGATTTCTCTCTTTATCGGTTTAGTCGCAGCTATCATCGATACAATTATCGGTGTGGCATATGGCGGGATCTCAGCTTACTTCGGCGGTCGTACGGACAACATTATGCAACGTATTGTTGAAATCTTGACAGGTATACCTAACTTGATTTTGATCATCTTGTTCATCTTGATCTTTGACCCGGGTGTCTTCACCATCATCCTCGCATTAGCGATTACAGGCTGGATTGGGATGAGTCGACTCGTTCGTGGTCAGATTCTTAAACTCAAAAACCAAGAGTTCGTCTTGGCAGCTCGCACATTGGGTGCATCTAGTACGCGTTTGATTTTCAAACACTTGATTCCAAACACACTAGGTGCGATTATCATCACACTCATGTTCACGATTCCATCTGCCATCTTCTTCGAGGCATTTCTCAGCTTTATCGGGATCGGGCTTCAACCACCACAGGCATCACTTGGTACGTTGATTAACGATGGATACAAAGAACTACGGACTTTCCCGTTCCTTCTTATTATCCCGTCTGTCATCATCGTCTTGCTCATGGTCAGCTTCAACTTGCTTGCTGACGGTTTGCGTGATGCGTTCGATCCGAAAATGCGTAAATAAAAAAGAAAGAGGGGGACTCGTGCATGGAAACGATTTTATCAGTCCGAGACTTAGAGGTCTCGTTCCACACATATGCAGGAACAGTTCAAGCTGTTCGTGGTGTTTCGTTTGATTTGAAAAAAGGCGAGACGCTCGCCATCGTAGGAGAGTCGGGTTCAGGTAAATCCGTTACTTCGAAGGCGATTATGCGTCTCATTCCGAACCCTCCAGGTGAGATCACGAACGGAGAAATCATGTTCGAAGGAAAAGACTTGGCGAAACTTTCGGAAAAAGAAATGCTTAAAATTCGTGGTCGCGATATCGCAATGATTTTCCAAGACCCGATGACGTCGCTCAACCCGACGATGACGATTTACAAGCAAATCGCAGAAGGGTTGAAACAGCACCAAGGGTTAACGGGTGAGGATGCGAAGAAACGTACGCTCGAATTGTTGACACTTGTAGGGATTCCAAACCCTGAAGCACGTTTGAAACAGTACCCACACCAACTTTCTGGTGGGATGCGTCAGCGTATAGTTATCGCGATCGCACTCGCATGTAACCCGAAAGTGTTGATTGCCGATGAGCCGACAACAGCACTCGACGTAACGATTCAAGCGCAGATTCTTGAACTGTTAAAAGATATTCAACAAAAGACCGGTACAGCGGTTATCTTCATCACGCACGACCTAGGTGTTGTTGCGAACATGGCTGACCGTGTTGCTGTTATGTATGCAGGACGTCTCGTTGAAAAAGGAACGGTTGATGAAATTTTCTACGAACCACGTCACCCATACACATGGGGGCTTCTCGGTTCGATGCCGCGTCCGACGGATGACCGCAATGAAGCGTTACCGGCAATCCCGGGTACGCCTCCGAACTTGCTCGATCCTCCAAAAGGGGATGCGTTCGCACCGCGTAATCCATACGCAATGAAGATTGATTTTGAGAAAGAGCCACCGATGTTCCAAGTAAGTGATACACACTTTGCTTCAAGTTGGTTGTTACACCCACAAGCACCAGCGGTTAATCCGCCACGTGCGATTCGTGAACTCGCTCTCAAATATCGTCCAGACAGTGCGTTCGCAAAATCGTTTACGAAAGGTGGTGCTGAATAATGGAACGCGAGAAATTACTCGAGGTAAAAAACCTGAAGCAGCACTTTAAAATTGGTCGTGGCCGTGTTGTCAAAGCGGTCGACGGGATCTCATTCGATATTTACAAAGGTGAAGTGCTTGGGCTCGTAGGTGAGTCTGGTTGTGGGAAGTCAACGACAGGACGTACGATTATCGGTCTCTACGACGCGACGGATGGTGATGTCGTGTTCAAAGGCGAAAACGTCCACGATAAAAAATCGAAGGCAGACAAGTTGAAATTCAACCGTGCGATGCAAATGATTTTCCAAGATCCATACGCTTCGCTCAATCCGCGTATGACAGTCGCCGATATCATTGCAGAAGGAATCGATATTCACGGTCTTGCGAAGACGAAAGAAGACCGCATGAATCGCGTATATGACCTTCTTGAAACAGTTGGTTTGACGAAAGAACACGCAAGCCGTTATCCACATGAATTCTCAGGTGGTCAGCGTCAGCGTATCGGGATTGCCCGTGCCCTTGCGGTTGAACCGGACTTCATCATCGCCGATGAACCAATCTCAGCACTTGACGTTTCAATTCAAGCGCAGGTCGTCAACTTGTTGAAAGAATTGCAACGCGATCGCGATTTGACGTATTTGTTCATCGCCCACGACTTGTCGATGGTTAAATACATCTCTGACCGTATCGGTGTTATGTATCAAGGTCACCTCGTAGAGCTTGCGACAGCAGATCGCCTTTACGAGAACCCAATTCATGCATACACGAAATCGCTTCTTTCAGCGATTCCGCTTCCGGACCCGGAGCATGAACGTACACGTAAGCGGATCGTATACGAGTCAACATCAAAAGGTCCAGTTGGACGTTCAGATGAAGATTCAAGCATCCCGCCACTTCGCGAAGTTGAGCCAGGACACTATGTCTCGCTCACAGACGAAGAGTACGAAGCGTATAAAGCGCAACTCGTGTAACGAAATCAATCCTGACTCATTTATTGAGTCAGGATTTTTTTGCACAAAAAAATCACCTATTAAAGTAGGTGACTGATTATCCGTTTGAGATGCGTGGTAAATTAGCAAGACGCTCGACGATGGCATCGATTTGACGGACGCGAGCTAGCGCATCTTCAATTTCCATTGTTTCATAATGGTGAAGACCGCCTGGCTGCTCCACATACGTGTCCGCGTCATGGACGAGCTGTTGAAGTGGGGTCCGTTGGATTCGACTCGGTGGTAAATAGGAATCCGTGTGCAACAGAATCATGACAGAAATCTCTTTTGCCCGGGCTGGATCTTCCCCTAATCGAATTAATAGTTTATGAGCCCGTTCGGCCCCTTTGATCGCATGGATATCGTTCTGACGATACAAATCATAATTCCATTTACCTTCTGTATACCATTCATAGTGTCCGATATCATGAAGAAGCGCAGCTTTCGTCGCCAAATCTGTATCAAGACCACGTTTCGTTGCCATTTCGAGAGCGCGTTCACAGACGTCGACCGCATGTTTTAAGCCAGATCGAGTTAAATATTTTTGGGTAACCGGATGTTTCATAATCGTTTCTAAAGTGATTCTCATCATCGCTCTCCTCCTTAAAAATAAAAAGGTTATTTCTATAAACTATACAGGTTTCTTCAAGTCATTGCAAACGATATTGGTGTAAATTTGAGATGAACGTATAAGAATGATTCACATTTCACAAACGAGTATGCTATAATTTAAATGTAGATATAGTGCAACTTCAAGATTTTCAGAATCGGTAATGCTCGGGCGGTTCCTTACGCTGTATGGGGGTGAGAGGCCATGAAAGAACGTGACAAAGTTCTGCGAGAGAAAAAGAGACTTTTGAAAGAAGTATTGAAGAAAAAGTTGAAAGACTTACAAGTCAAGCCAGGGAAAGAGACGGTGTCTCAACCGGTTTCTCGAATCCCTGCGTCTTAAGTTAGGTCGTTCAAGGTCGCATTCAACGAATGCGCCCTCTTTTCATATCTGATTGATAAAGAATATCATTGAAGTTTTAATTAATAAGAATTACTATAATTAAGTGGATGCGAATTTGGGTATACAAATAGAGTCACTTAAAAAGATGGACGCATACTCGATCAGGGAGGAAGAAAAATGGTCACACTTTATACGTCTCCAAGCTGTACATCTTGCCGAAAGGCACGGGCTTGGCTCGAAGAACATGATATCCCGTTTACAGAACGAAATATATTTTCAGAACCGCTCTCATTGAATGAGATTAAACAAATTTTACGTATGACGGAAGACGGGACGGATGAAATCATTTCGACTCGCTCGAAAGTCTTCTCTAAAATCGATGTGTCTGTTGATGCGCTATCTCTTCAACAGCTTTACGATTTGATTCAAGAATATCCAGGGCTTTTACGTCGTCCGATCCTCATTGATGAGAAACGTTTACAGGTCGGATATAACGAAGATGAGATTCGTCGATTCTTGCCACGTAAAGTTCGGACGTTCCAATTACAGGAAGCCCAACGCCTTGTGAATGAATGAGAGCATACTGTTTAAGCAGTGTGCTTTTTATTATCGATTATTTCCTATAAAATAAAGTTATAACCCTTCATCTAGATTGAACGATGTTAAAAAGGGTACAAAGATAACAAGACAATTTCCCCTCTCCTCCTTATGTGAATTGGGAGCGAGGTGAGAAGGGAGTGGACAATCGTGAAAATTGAGCGCATCAATGATAATACCGTCAAATTTTTCATCACATACGTCGATATCGAAAAACGTGGTTTTGCTCGTGATGAAATTTGGTACAACCGAGAACGTGGCGAGCAGCTGTTCTGGCAAATGATGGACGAGGCTCACGAACGTGAAGACATCTCGTTTGATGGTCCACTATGGATTCAAGTACAAGCTTTTGAAAAAGGTCTAGAAGTGACTGTGACAATCGCGAAAAATGTAATGGACACGGAAGACGATTCTGAACTCGGTTCGCTTCTTCGATCAGCAATCGATGAGGCACGGGATCAACAATCGGTACTCGACCAATTGAGTGAGTTGGATGAACTTGAAGCCGAGGCAGATGCTTGGGCACCACTTGCGATGGAAACAAATGATTTCGAGGCAATCATTTCGCTGAGTAAACGTGCAGGAGACATGTTCAGCGATCTTGATTTGAAACTATACCACTATCAGGACCGTTACTACTTGTGGATTGATTTCCCGGATGAAATGGAACCGGAAGACGAAGAGAATGCACTCAGTCTTTTAGCAGAATATTTAACATTCAGTACACAGACGCAACCGATGCTTGAAGAGTATGGGAAACTCATTCTCGATGGCGACGTCTTTGCGAAAGTGCGTCACTATTTTTAATGGTACATCGCCTGTTCAGTTGGACAGGCGATTTTTTTCAAATCGACGGTAAAGAGGTGTTGGTATGGTGAGACGAATTCGATTACTACTTGATGACAGCGCATGGTTTGTCCCATTTTTATACGGAATGGGTGGCATCGTACTAACGACATTCACTCAAGTGTTTGGGGAGTTTTTCCGAGATTTATTACCTGAATTTATTTATTTAGACCTGGACTCAGCGGCGTCTGTGTTGTCTTCGACATTTACGAGCCTGATGACGATGATGACGTTCAGCTTTTCCACGATTCTGGTCGTATTGACAACGTATTCCTCTCAGTTCTCTCCCCGGACAATCAATAACTTTTTAACAAAAGTAGGCGAGAATTCTCCCTCCTCTAAGCGTTTCGGGGCGAAGCCCGGCGTAGGTGGGAGATGAATCGCCCGGTCCAAAACTCTTCTCCCCCTATGACAGATGTGACGAACAAAAGTTCGTGATTCCGTCAGATTCTCCCTCCCCCTCCGCGGGTATCGGATGAGGAAGACACATCACGATCTGCTGGAGGGAGGAGGGACGGACATGCTGAAAGGCTACAAATATAGGCTTCACCCGACGCCGGTACAGGCCGAGTTCCTCATCAAGACGATCGGCTGCGCCCGGTTCATCTACAACAAGCTGCTCGAGGACCGCATCGCCATCCGCGAGGAGGCGAAAGCGGGGAACGGGACGAGACGGAAACCGGCGACACCCGCCTTCTACAAGCCCCTGTTCCCGTTCCTCGCCGAGGCGGACAGCCTCGCGCTCGCGAACGCGAAGCTGAACCTCGACACCGCGTTCGCGAAGTTCTTCGCCGGG
Organism: Exiguobacterium sp. s140; assembly: GCF_018617035.1. Classification (GTDB taxonomy): domain Bacteria; phylum Bacillota; class Bacilli; order Exiguobacteriales; family Exiguobacteriaceae; genus Exiguobacterium; species Exiguobacterium profundum. The sequence continues at coordinate 1,204,917 of NZ_JACSJK010000001.1, read as the reverse complement.
ACGGGCGGCTTCCCGGTGTTCAAATCGAGACGGCGGTCGCGCGCCTCCTACACGACGAACAACCAGCACGGTACGATCCGCATCGAGGCGGGCAAGGTCCGGCTGCCGAAGGTCGGGTTCGTGCGGTTCACACAACATCGTCCGTTCGAGGGCGTCATCCGGTCGGCAACGGTCTCGATGACGAGGACGGGCAAGTTCTTCATCTCCATCCTCGTCGAACAGGACGATGAACCATGGATTCCAGCCGAGAACAAGGTCGGGATCGATCTCGGCCTAAAACACTTCGCCGTCATGACGAACGACGCGATGGTCTCGGAGAAGATCGACAACCCCAGACTCCTCCGGAAGTCCGAAGCGAAGGTCAAGAAGGCGCAACGGGCGCTGTCGCGAAAGAAGATTGGAAGCAAGAATCGTGAAAAAGCCAAATTACTTTTGGCTAAGAAACACGAAAAGATTGCGAATCAACGTAAGGACTTCCTTCACAAGCTGTCGAGACGAATCGTTGACGAGAACCAAGTCATCGTCGTGGAGACATTGACATCGAAGGACATGATGCAAAACCATAAGCTCGCCAAGTCCATCGGGGATGTCAGCTGGCATGAGTTCGTCCGTCAACTCGAGTACAAATCAAACTTCTACGGACGGACGCTCATCAAGGCAGACCCCTGGTTCGCATCGACCCAGATCTGTTCCACTTGCGGAGCAAAAGGCGAGAAGAAGACGATGGATGTCCGTGAATGGACGTGTGCCTGTGGCGCGCACCATGACCGTGACATCAACGCGAGTATCAACCTGTTGATGTTGGCTGACTGACAACCCTTCAGGGCAGGGACTGCCCGACGAGCTTGGTCCATAACTGTGGCTGGTAGGAGCACGGTCTTCCCAAGAAGCTCCCACTTCAATTTGCGAAGCAAATAAGTGGTGAGTAGTTCACGAGAGAAACAAGGAGATCATGAAACGGACTTTGAGTCCGTCGTAGCCGTCGGGGATTTCGTTGCCAAAGGTGATTTACTCGGGTTTTGGAAAGGCGAGGACGCACCGGATATCGAGTTATTTGAGATTGGGGAAGTGCGTTCTTCGATGCAAGATCCGTCATTTGCGATTGAAAAATTGAGTGAGATTGCGCTACGTGGTATTTCTCCAGGAATCAATGATCCGAACACCGCAATTTATGCGATTCATTTCATCGGGGATATTTTACGAGAGCTTTGTGAATTACCAGATGGTGATTTTTTGTATTCGAACGGGAAGTCTGACTGGCATGTGAAGCGAAAAACGCTTGAGACGATTCTATTTGAATCATTATCACCGATGCAGACTTATGCCAGCCGAGATATCTTCGTGATGGGGTCCGTGTTTGAAGCGATTCGAATGGCGCGCCTTCAAGCGCATGAAACGTTCGATTCGACCTTTGAGGACATGATTCAATATTTTGTGGATGTGATTGATTGGGATCGTCTTCATGTGAAAGAACAGAACTTAAGATCAATCGGGCCAAAAAGATGACGACATGAGTAGAGACCACCTGTTCAAAAGAAGAGGTGGTCTCTGTTCAAGACAATGTATATCCGCCATCGACTGTGATGGCTTGACCGTTAATGTAAGTTGAAGCATCAGTCAATAAAAATTCTACGACCGGCGCTACTTCCTCAGGATGTGCGGCATGTCCCCGGAAATGGTGGGTCATCGCCTCTTTGAACTTTGCTTCACCCCCATATAGCTTGTGACTGAGCGGTGTGTCAATCGGTCCAAAACAAACGGCATTGAATCTTACTTTTCCTTTCATTCGGTGTGCGAACGTTTTAGTTAAGGCTATTACGGCCGCCTTTGAAGCGGCATAGTGCGCGAGCATCGGTGGAAACTTGACGTGCCCAACGATGGCAGCATTGTTGACGACACTCGCTCCTTGGTCAAATAGGGGAATGGCACGTTGTGTGACGGTGTTCAGCGCATACAAGTTGACATCGAATACCTCGTTATACGACTCATGTGTCAAACGTTCAGGAGTGCCCGGTCTACCAAAAGTAGCAGCGTTATTGAATAATCCGTTCAAGGTCACATCTTGCTCTTTTAACTGAGCGAAAAGATGGTCGATGTCCTCTATCGAAGCAAGGTCACATCGAATGAATGTGGCTTGTCCATTTGAATCAGACTCGAGGGCGGCACCTCTCGTTTCATCCCGACCGATCCCGATGACTCGGTGCCCCTTAGCAGTCAACTGTAAAGCGACGGCGCGACCAATCCCGCTTGTCGCACCTGTGATCAGAAAAGTCCCCATAATTCATTCGCTCCCCTCAAAAAGATGACGTTACGATGTATAATTAATGATAATACATGACAGAAACGAGGTCAGCTTATAATATGTTGCGACGCATACAAGTACTCTTTTCCCTCATTTTGCTCGCAGGACTCATTGCGATATTATCGTATTACTGGAGCTCACAAGTAATTGGATTGTTCTCGATTCTCGTCTTTTTGACAACGTTCAGCATATTGCTCGTCATCTTACTTGAAAATCGAAATCCACAACGTACGCTCATTTGGGCAATCGTCATGATTGGTTTTCCGGTCATCGGATTATTCGCATACTTTGTATTCGGTCAGAACTATCGCCGTAAACGTATGTTTAAAGAAAAAGCGATGCTTGATGAAGAGACGTACTTGGCCTATCGTCAGAAAGCGATGACGTTGTCGCCGTCCCTCATGTTCGCCCACGACGATTACGAGAAGCTGATGCATTTGACTTCTTCGTTGAACCAGTTACCGGTCTCATCGAATACGTATACGCAAATCTTGACGAACGGCCGTGAAAAATTTTCGAAGTTATTGCCGGCTCTGAAAGGAGCGTCCCGACACATCCATCTAGAGTATTATATTTTCCGGGAAGATCGCATTTCTCGGGAAATACAGCGGATCTTGATCGAAAAAGCGAAGGCGGGGGTCGAAGTCCGATTTTTGTATGATGCCGTCGGGTCCATTCATACGAGCGGCACGTTCTTTGAAGAGATGAAGCAAGCCGGTGTCCAAGTCCAGGCGTTCTTTCCAGTTGTATTGCCACTCGTTTCAAGTAAGACGAACTATCGAAACCACCGAAAAATCGTGGTCATCGATGGTACGGAGGCATTCACAGGTGGCTTGAATGTAGGGGATGAGTACTTGGGTAAGCACTCTAAGTTCGGGTTTTGGCGCGACACCCATCTGTATGTCAGAGGAGAAGGGGTATCTGAACTACAATTGATTTTCTTGCAAGATTGGTATTACATGACTGGGGAACGCCTGTTCACACCGTTCTATCTAGAGCCGCTTGAAACGGTAAGAAGTGCGAGCGGAGGGGTCCAAATCGTTGCGAGTGGACCGGATGAACCGTATGAGACGATGAAGTCCATTTACTTTTCACTCATCAATGCTGCGAAAAAATCTGTCTACATTTCGTCACCTTACTTGATTCCAGATGAGGACATTATGAGTGCCTTGAAGACGGCGTCATTATCAGGAATCGATGTCCGCATCGTCTTACCGAGTTATCCCGACCATAAAATCGTGTTCTACGCGAGTCGGTCCTATTACGAAGAACTGTTACTCGCCGGGGTAAAGATCTATCTATATGAGAAGGGATTCATGCATTCGAAAGTCATCGTGGTGGATGATGGATTAGCCACGATTGGGACGGCGAACATGGATTTTCGGAGCTTTCATTTGAACTTCGAGGTCAATGCGCTCCTCTATAACACGAACTCAGTCCATCAACTGAAACAAGACTTATATGATGATTTCGAAGGGTCTCACGAACTCGTATTAGAAGAGTTCGCGAAACGGTCATTCTTTATCAAACTCGTTGAATCATTAGCCAGAATGTTTTCACCATTGCTATGAGGAGGGAGCAAGATGCGGTTTGCAATCGATCGGGAAGGGGATATCATTGATTCCTTTACATTAAATCGGATGCAAGCAGAGCAACTTGCTCCTTTTCGATGTTCGACTTGTCAGGAAGTATTGATTGTGAAGCAAGGTGTGAAGCGACGGCTACATTTTGCGCATATCCACACCTGTGGGAGGGCTGAATCGGTCACGCACCATCAGGATAAATGGGCGGTGTGCCAGTGGCTTCAAGAGAAAGGCTATCCAGTCGAGCAAGAAGTGACGATTAAGAATCGTCGGGCTGACATCCTCACGAACATGGACGGGCAGCACACCGTGTTCGAAATTCAGGCATCTCCCTTGCGACCGGAAGAATACGCCGAGCGAACGATTGATTATCGACGAGCGGGGCTTGATGTCATTTGGATTGCGAGCGGTCTCGATTTGAGAAGCAATCAATCGTTTCAACCATGGATGCGTCTAGAACTGTTTCAGAGACATCGGTTGTTGACGGTGAGAAATGGGAGATTGTTACGCTTCAATGGATTTCCGATTTCGATTAAGTACGGAATCGGAAGCTGGGAAATCTCATCATCCGTGAACACGTCACCGTACGAAGCTTACTACCGGTTCGATGCTTTTGAATGGACAGAGATGATTCGTCGTAAACGGATGTCGCCTCTTTACCCATCTCCGTTAAATCGACGGCTCATATTGAATCGGCTCTATCCACTTGGTCTGTTACCCGCATTATTACCGACCGCCTGTTACCTTCCGCTATCATCGCTTTGGGGAATTCGTGTGCATCCGATTGATTTTCAAACCGTTCTTTATTTGAATCGCTACGAGTCACCTCACGATTCCGTGGAATGGAGTATTCAAAAAACGTGTCGACAATTTGGGGTGACACCGACAAGCGACTTTTCCCAGTCATTTCATGTACAATGGAAACAACTCTTGAATGCGAGTCGTCTATCCTGTGATGTCAGGTCATGGCCGCATCCGAAGCATTACGAGGAGGCCAGACATCACGATACACGTTTGTTTCAAGGACTTCAG